>JBAVKQ010000281.1:0-20247 GCA_049688395.1 Candidatus Nanopelagicales bacterium | reverse complement strand
GACCAGCAGTCCCGCCGGCACCGGGCCCCGCCCCAGGTCCAGCACCGTGCGCCGGTACTCGGAGCGGCCCACCGCCGCGACGGCGCTCAGCCGGCCCGGTCCGGCAGCCTGCATCGAGCCGGTGAGGACAGCGACGGCGCCCACCGTGGGCAGCGCCGCCCGCAGCGAGTCCGCATCCAGGGGAGCCTGGGTGGTGGGGATCCCCGACCAGCGCACCCCCTGGCCCTCCGCGATCCCCAGGGGGAGGTCCAGTCCGGGCGATCGCGGATCGGCGTCGATCAGCAGACCCGCCGCCGGCCCGACCACCCCGTCCCAGACCGCCCCGCCCGTACCGTCGGACTCCGCCACACCCGCGGCGGCACAGGCGATCGCGACGGTGCTGGTACCGACACCCCCCACCGCACCCAACACCGCCAGCACCCCCGAGCGCGTGGGTGGATCCAGTTGGTCGGCCAGCCAGCCCGCCCCCAGAGGCAGCTCGAGCACATGGTCAGCGCCCACGGACCGCGCCGCGTCGTGGGCCGCCCCCACCTCGTCAGCGCGACACAGCACCACCGTCGGCGGGCCCACACCGCCGGTCCAGTGCGCGCCGGGCGTGGCACGCAGTCCGGTGGGTGCGGCGTGCACGTCGACCAGCACCAGGTCGAGGTCCACCCCGTCGGCCCAGTCGTCCAGGGCCTGCAGCGTGGCTCCCGCACGCGCAGCAGCACCCGCCACCTCCACAGCCACATCCGCCCGGCTGGCCCGCAATCCGATCCGTACTCCCATGTCGCACCCCCGGGGATCAGGGTGCCCCACGAAGCCGGTCCGGCCCAGAGTGCATCGGCGGATCTGTGGATAAACCCAGGGCCCACATCCACCCCGTCCCGCCCACCATGGTGTGCGGTCAGCGGGGCTGGGAGCGACGACGGCCCCCGCCGGGGGGTGCGGGGGCCGTCACTTCGCCAGCTCGGGGGGGGGAGGAGCCGACGGTCCGGTCGATCAGGACCGAACATGGCAAAGCATGGAGCCTGCGCAGCCGCAATGCAACACCCCGGACACCGCCAGTTCGCGACTTCGGCAGACGCTGCCTGCACCCCGACGAGCAACCGGCACAGAGCACCCGAATCCGGCTGGTGTGCGCTCGCCCAGAGATCAGGACGCCGAGCGAAGAGGTCAGTCCGCCAGCCAGGTGGTCGGCTGACGCGCTGAGAGCTCGATCGCGGCAGCCACCATGCGGATCAGCTGCGCCACCCCCTCGGGCGAGCCCTGGGCGTAGCCACGCACCGCCCGGACATACGCCGGCCGCCCGACCGCCTTGAGGCCCAGCTCGGGCGCGCCGAGCATCCCCGGGTCCACGCCGCGCTGGGCCAGCACGAGCCGCGGCAGTGCGCGAGCGACCAGCCCCGAGCCCCAGCTGAACGGGCGAAGGCAGGCGACCTCGGCATGAGCCACGGCGGCCACCAGCACCCCGGGCGCCTTCGAGCCGACCAGCATCCGGGACAGCTCGCCGAGCCGCTGGGGCAGCGCGCTGGGATCCACCGACTCACCCAGGCGCAGCGGGTCGTCCGGGGCGCCGGAGCGGGGCCGACCCAGGTCCTCGTCGGCGACGAACCCGTGCGCCACGACCGCGTGCATGCGGGCCAGCGCCTGGGCCGGCGCGGTCCCGATCACCGCGACGAGCTCGGGAAGCTGCGCGTGCATGCCCACAGTCCCAGCCAGCAGCCGCCCGATCGGGGAGCTGTCCAGCACCGCGCCGGTGCGCAGCTCGGGCAGCCCGCACTCTGCTCCGTCGAACCATGCATTGGCCCAGGCCCCGCGCAGCGCGGACTCGGCAGTGACCAGGCCGATCTCGCGGCCGACCGCGCGGTCCCAGAGCAGTTCGTCGACCGCGGTCCGGGCCGCGTCCAGGGACTGCGCCACCCCCGGAAGGTCGAGCAGTCCCAGCAGCGGATCGTCCATCGGGCAAGGCTATCCGGCGCCTGCCCGACCCCCCACCGGAACCATCGGCGGGGGGAGTCGGGGGCGCACGTCCCGACCTCGGCTTGGCGTCCCCTGTCGCACACGTCTGACATGCTTGGACGCCTCATGGGTGAGCAACTGTTCGAACGTCCCTCGCTGGCCGAGCGCAGCTGGCTGCTGCGCGTCCTGCGGGCCGAGACCGTCGGCGGCATCCTGATGCTGGTGGCCGCGCTGGTCGCGCTCGTGTGGGCCAACACCCAGTGGGCCTACCTCTACGTGGACCTGATCAGCACGACGATCGGCCCCGAAGCGCTGCACCTGAACCTGCCGATCAGCGTCTGGGCGGCCGACTTCCTGCTCGCGTTCTTCTTCTTCCTGGCCGGTCTGGAGCTCAAGCACGAGGTCCAGCTGGGCACGCTGAGCAAGCCGTCGCTGGCCGCGGTCCCGGTGGTGGCGGCGCTGGGCGGCATGGTCGTGCCGGCGGTGCTGTACCTGGTGATGACCCGGGGGCTGCCACTCGAGCAGTCGGGCTGGGGCATCCCGATGGCCACCGACATCGCCTTCGCCCTGGCGGTGCTGGCGATCATGGGCCGCGGCCTGCCACTGGCCCTGCGGGCCTTCCTGCTGACCCTGGCCGTCGTCGACGACCTGGGTGCCATCACGGTCATCGCGATCTTCTACTCCAACACGTTCGAGCTGGGCTACTTGGTGGTGTCGGTCGCGCTGGTGGCCCTGTGGTGGGTGCTGCAGCGCCGGCGGTTCGTCGGGACGAAGGTGTCCGGCGCCGTCTACGTGACGCTGTTCCTGCTCACCTGGTACACCACCCACGAGTCCGGCGTGCATGCCACTGTGGCCGGGGTGGCGCTGGGCCTGGCCACCCGGGTCGTCCACGACCCGGGCGAGGAGGAGTCGCCGGGCGACCGAGCCGAACACCTGCTGCGACCCTTCGTGGCCGGCGTGGCCGTGCCGCTGTTCGCCTTCGCGAGCGCGGGGGTGACGATCCGCGATGTCGGGGTGTCCAGCGAGCCCGTGCAATCCCTGGCCGACACGGTCTCCGAGCCCGTCACCCTGGGAGTGCTCGCCGGGCTGCTGATCGGCAAGCCGATCGGGGTGTTCGCCGGAGCCTGGCTGACCGCTCGCTTCACTCGCGCGGCGCTGAACCCGACCCTGCGCTGGGCTGACGTGGCAGCCGTGGGGATGCTCGGCGGGATCGGTTTCACCGTGAGCCTGCTGATCGCCGAGCTGGCGTTCAAGGCCGACCCGGGGCTGCTCATCAACGCGAAGGTCGGCATCCTGGCGGGGACGATCGGCGCTGCGATCCTCTCGACCCTGCTGCTGCGCCATCGCAGACGGGCCCTGGATCTCCTCGTCGCCGCGGAGAACGTCGACGTGGACGCCGACGGCATCCCGGACATCTACCAGCGCGAGGGCTGACCCGCTCGCACCCGCACCCGTCGCCGCCGACAGCGCGGGTGCGCACACCCCCGCGATAGCCTTGCCCGATCGTCGTCGAAAGGACCCTCCGGATGGACAGCAACAAGGACACCGGGCTCAGCCCGCTGCTCAACTCGGCCATCAAGGATGCCCAGACCCTGGTCCGTGCGCAGGTGGAGCTGGCCAAGGCCGAGGTCAGCCAGAGCGCCAAGGCGGCCGTGAGCGCCTCGATGCTGTTCATCGGCGCCGCGCTGCTGGCCTTCCTGGCGTTCGTGTTCGCACTGGTGGCCGGCGCCTACGGGCTCGTGGCCGCGGGTCTGCCGGTCTGGGCCGGTTTCCTGATCGTGACCGGGGTACTGATCCTGGTCGCGGTGGTCCTGGGCCTGGTCGGGCGGTCCCGGGTGAACCAGGTCGGTCCCCCGAAGCGAGCCATCGCCGAGGCGCAGACCACCAAGGCGGCGTTGACCAGCATCACCTCGAGCGCTACGCCGCATGAGCAGCCGGGCACGACCGTCGTGCCCGCGACGAGCAGTCCGGTGCCGAGCACTGCGCCGTGACCCTGCTGGACCCCGAGGAGGTCGTCCGGGTCCCCGGACCGTGGACGCACCGCGATGTGGCGGCCAACGGGGCCCGTTTCCACGTCGCGGAGATGGGCCACGGGCCGCTGGTCCTGCTGCTGCACGGCTTCCCGACATTCTGGTGGACCTGGCGGCACGCGCTGCCGGTGCTGGCCGACGCCGGCTTCCGCGCGGTGGCGATGGACCTGCGGGGATACGCCGGCTCCGACCACCCGCCGCGCGGGTACGACCCGTTCACCCTGACCCGCGACGTGACCGGCGTGATCCGCTCCCTGGGCGAGCGCGACGCCGTGGTCGTGGGACATGGCTGGGGCGGGTTCCTGGCCTGGACGGCCGGGGCACTGCAACCGGCCGCGATCCGCGCCATCGCGCCGGTCTCGATGCCGCACCCGCGGCGGCTGCGCAGCGCCCTGCTGGCCGACGGCGCCCAGCGCCGGGCCTCTGCCTACGCGTTCGGCTTCCAGGTCCCGGCCTCGCCCGAGCGTGACCTGCTCGAGGACAGCGGCGCCGAGGTCGGGGCGCTGCTGCACAACTGGTCGGCCACCCCCGACTGGCCCGACCGCCACACCGAGGCCACGTATCGGGCGGCCATGCGGCTGCTGAACACCGCCCACTGCGCGCTGGAGTACCACCGCTGGGCCATGCGCAGCGTGCCGCGCCCGGACGGCCTGCGCTACGCGAGCCGGATGAAGACCCCGATCCACGTGCCCGTGCTGCAGGTGCAGGGCGGCGCGGATCCGACGGTGCTGCCCAGCAGCGCACAGGGGTCCGGCGAGCACGTCACCGGGCCCTACCGCTACACCGAGCTGCCCGGAGCCGGGCACTTCCCGCACGAGGAACAGCCCGACGCGTTCCACGACGTCCTGCTGGACTGGTTGGCCGGCCTCTGACCGCAGTGCTGGTGCTCGCCAGCGCCGCCCGCGCTGCCGGACGCGCGCTACTGGACCGGGCACGCGCCGGAGGAGACCTCGCCGGTCGCACTCGCCGCGGCCTGCACCGACGGGCGGACCTCGGCCCGCGTCAGCGCGAACCCGGTCTGGTCATCGGACTGGGCGTTGGCGAAGACCAGCCCGATCACCCGGCCCTCGAGGTCCAGCAGGGCGCCCCCGGAGTTGCCCGGGCGCACCGTGCCGCGGAACACGTACACCTCGCGGCTGCCGGCACCCGCATCGTCGGAGATCAGGATCTGCCCACGAACCCGCGCCGGGTCGACGGTCAGCCCGCCGCCGCCGGGGTAGCCGGCCACGGCCCCGTCCGTGCCGCGCTCGGCGTCGGAAACCCAGCGGGGCACCGGCGCGTCGAGCCCCGCAACGGTCAGGATCGCCACGTCGGTCGCCCGGTCGATGTGCACCAGCCGGGCCTCGCGCACGCCCCGGTCCCCGGACAGCCGCACGGTGATCCGGGCGGCTCCGGCCACGACGTGGGCGTTGGTGGCCACCCGCTCGCGCCCGACGACCACCCCGGACCCCAAGGAGGTGGCCGCGCAGCGGGTGGAACTCGTGAACACCTGGACCACCGAGTCGCGGGCGGTCCGCTCGGCCGGGCCGGCCACGTTGATGTCCCCGGGATCGTCGACCGCCGGCAGGGTCGCAGGGTTGAACGGCAGGCTGGGCAGGTCGATCGTGGCCAGCAGCTCACGCGCGTCGGCCAACAGGCTGCCCCCCGGTCCGGCCATCACCTGGTCGAGCAGGGGGAAGGTCCGCGAGGCCCGCACGTTCTCCGAGGCGCCGCCCAGCGACCCGGCGGCCGCCACCGACAGCACCATCCAGGAGCACAGCAGGAACGCCAGGACGCTGACGACCATGCCCGAGGCGCTGTCGAGCAGGCGGATCGGCTTGAAGTCCATCGCGTCGCGCACCGTCCGCCCCGCGAAGCCGAGGATCGCCTGCCCCAGGATGCCGAGCATGAACATGCCCGCGATCGTGGCCATCGCCGTCAGGAAGGCCGGCCAGTCCCGCCCGGAGAGCAGGGTGGGGATCAGCCACGCGCCGACCAGCGCACCGCCGATGAATCCCGCGAACGAGGCTGCGGTGGTGATCACCCCGGCCCGCCAGCCGGCCAGCGCCACGACGAGCAACCCCACCAGGACTGCCAGATCCACCCAGTTGCCACTCACAGCGACACCCCCACCTCGCGCTGCACCGACCACGGCTGCGCCCAGCCGGCCAGGTCGAGCAGCCGATCGAGCAGACCAGCGGTGAATCCCCACACCAGCATCCCGGCGACCTCGAACCCGGGACCGCGGTAGCCCGAGGGGTGCACCACCGTGACCCGGTTGCCCGGATCGACGAGGCTGGCGACCGGGACGCGCTCGGCGCGAGCCACCTCCGCAGGGTCCACCGCCCAGACCGGGACGGGGCTCGGCCAGAAGCCGACCACGGGTGTCACGACGAATCCGGTGGGCGGCAGCCAGAGATCGGGCAGCACATGCGCCACCTGGACACCCGCCGGGTCCAGGCCGGTCTCCTCCTGGGCCTCCCGTAGGGCCGCAGCCACCGGCCCGTCGTCCTGCGGATCCACCGCGCCGCCGGGGAACGCCGGCTGCCCCGCGTGGGACCGCATCTGGGCGGCCCGTTGGATGAGCAGCACATCGGGGCCGTCCGGGCCCTCGGCGAACAGGATGAGGACCGCGGAGTGTCGCAGGCCCATACCGGTCGGCTGGGTGAACTGGGACAACTGGGAACCCTGGACCGACGCGATGGCCGCGACGAACGTCTGGAACCACGCGGGCTGCTCCTGCCCCTGCGCGGGGGTGTGGGCGGGTCCGGGCGCCGGAGTGCTCACGCGGCCCCCCTCACCAGCCGCTGGGCCTTCTTCTCGTCGGTGGGGCCCAGGCCGAAGCTGGGACACAGTCGGTCCACGGGGCAGGCCCCGCAGGCGGGCGTTCGCGAGTGGCACACCCGACGACCGTGCCAGATCAGCCGATGCGAGAGCATCGTCCACTGCGACCTCGGGAACAGGGAGCCGACCTGCGCCTCGACCTTCTCCGGCTCCTGCGCCGTGGTCCACCCGAACCGGCGGGCCAGCCTGCCGAAGTGCGTGTCCACCGTGATGCCCGGCACGCCGAACGAGTTGCCCAGCACGACATTTGCCGTCTTTCGCCCGACCCCGGGCAGGGTGACCAGCTCCTCGAGCCGGTCGGGAACCTGGCCGTCGTAGGCCTCCACCAACCGGGCGGCCATCCCCTGCAGGGAGGCGGCCTTGGCCCGGAAGAAGCCCGTCGAGACGATCATCGCCTCCAGATCGGCCCGTTCGGCGCCGGCCAGGTCGGCCGCGCTCGGGTAGGCGGCGAACAGGGCCGGGGTGACCAGGTTGACCCGTGCGTCGGTGCACTGCGCGGACAGGATCGTGGCGACCAGGAGTTGCAGCGGCGACTCGAAGTCCAGTTCGCAGTGCGCCTGCGGGTAGGCATCGGCCAGGATGCGGTTCATCCGCCGCGCACGTCGCACCAACGCGGTGTGCGTTGGTGGTGCGGGCGGGCGCGGCATGTCGATAGCCTAGGCGAGATCTGTGCGTCGCGATTATGGGAGAGCCATGGCCACCAAGCCCCCACAAGCACCGCCCGAGGTGGATCCCGCCTACGCCGGGCTCACGCTCGAGGACCTGCGCGACCTGCGCCGCGAGCTCAGCGACGAGGAGTCCCGGGTGTCCTACTGGCGGCGGGTCATCCAGGCCCGGATCGACCTGCTGACCCGGGGCGCGGCGCAGGGCGACATCGTCGAGCGGCTGACCTCCGTGCTGGCCGAGAGCGGCGGGGTGCACCGGCGCCTGGCCAACCTGTCAGTTCGTCACGGCGAGGACGTGGCGGCCCTGCCCGACCTACGAGCCCTGTGGACCCGGGTCGTGGACAACCACGACGAGCAGGCGGTCGCCGACTTCCTGGCCGAGCTGCGTGCGGCCGAGGCCGAGCTGTCGACGTTCCGGCGCGAGATCCACCAGCGCCTGGATGAGGCGACCCTGCAGCTGATCGCCCGCTACCGGGCGGATCCCAGCCTCGCACTGGGCGCGCTGCCCGACATCGGCGTGGGCCAGCCCACTACTGTGAGGCGACCGAGGGGATCGTGACCGCACGCTCGCAGGAGGAGATGGCCCGTGCAGGAACGCCTGCGCTCAGCACCCCTGTTCACCGCACTCGATGACGACGCCGCGGCGGCCCTGCGCGCGTCGATGGTCGATCAGCGCCTGGCCAAGGGCGATGTGCTGTTCACCGAGGGTGAGCCGGGCGACAAGCTGTACCTGATCGAATCGGGCAAGATCAAACTCGGGCACGCTGCCCCCGACGGTCGGGAGTCGCTGATCGCGGTGCTCGGTGCCGGCGAACTCCTCGGCGAGTTGTCCCTGTTCGATCCCGGCCCGCGCACCGCCACGGCGATCGCGGTGACCAAGACCAAGGTCCTGTCCATGGGACACGAGGCGCTGCTGCCCTGGCTGGTCGGCCGGCCGGACCTGGCCGCCGCACTTCTGGCCTCGCTGGCCCGCCGACTGCGCCGGACCAATGAGGCCATGGCCGACCTGGTGTTCTCCGACGTGCCGGGCCGAGTGGCCAAGGCGATGCTGGACCTCGGCCGCAAGTTCGGCGACGAGACCGCCGAAGGGCTGCTGGTCAGTCACGACCTGACCCAGGAGGAGCTCGCCCAACTGGTCGGGGCCTCCCGGGAGACGGTCAACAAGGCGCTGGCCGACTTCTCGGCCCGGGGCTGGATCCACATCGAGCAGCGTCAGGTGACCCTGCTCGACATCCCCCGGCTGGAGCAGCGCGCCCGCTGAGCCGCGGCCGACCGCGGGTGGTGGAACCGCGGGCGTTGCCGACGGGCCGCGGGGCCGGCGGGCTGGCGGGCTGGCGGGCTACAGCACCTTGGACAGGAACAGCTTGGTCCGCTCGTGCTGAGGATTGGTCAGCACCTCCCGCGGGTCGCCGGCCTCGACCACGACCCCGTCGTCCATGAAGACCAGGCTGTCGCCTACCTCACGGGCGAAGCCCATCTCGTGGGTGACCACCACCATGGTCATCCCCTCGTCTGCCAGTTGGCGCATCACCTCGAGCACCTCGCCGACCAGTTCGGGGTCCAGCGCGGAGGTGGGTTCGTCGAAGAGCATCAGGTCCGGTTGCATGCACAGCGCACGGGCGATGGCCACCCGCTGCTGCTGCCCGCCGGACAGCTGGCTGGGGTAGGCGTCCCCCCGGTTGCCGAGCCCGACCCGCTCGAGCAGCACCTGGGCGCGCTCCTTGACCACGCCCTTGGCCTCGCCCTTGGCCCGGATCGGCGCCTCGATGATGTTGCCCAGCGCCGTCATGTGCGGGAAGAGGTTGAAGCTCTGGAACACCATCCCGATGTTCAACCGCTGCTGGGCGACCTCGGACTCGCGCATCTCGTAGAGCTTGCCGCCGCGCTCGCGGTAGCCCACCAGCTCGCCCTGGACCGACAGTCGCCCGGAGTCGATCCGCTCCAGGTGGTTGATGCAGCGCAGGAACGTCGACTTGCCCGACCCGGACGGGCCGACGATGCACATGACCTCGCCCTGGTTGACCTGCAGGTCGATGCCTTTGAGCACCTCGACCCGACCGAACCACTTGTGCACCTTCTCGGCCAGGACCATCGGAGTGCTGCCCCCGGCGTTCGGGGCCGTGGGGTTGGCGTTCATCGCAGCTCCGACCCGGTCAGGCGCACCCGTAGGCGCTGGATCGGCGTCGGCGGCAGCGACCGCACCGAGCCACGGGCGTAGTAGCGCTCGATGTAGTACTGCGCGGTCATCAGCACCGAGGTCATCGCCAGGTACCAGAGGCTGGCCGTGACCAGCATCGGGAACGGTTGGAACGTGCGGCTACCGATCGCACTGGTTTGGAAGAACAGCTCGTAGTAGGGCACATAAGCCACCAACGACGTGGTCTTGAGCATCGAGATCGTCTCGTTGCCGGTCGGTGGCACGACCACGCGCATCGCCTGGGGCAGCACGATGCGGCGCAGCGTGGTCATCCGCGACAGGCCCAGCGCGGAGGCCGCCTCGCTCTGCCCCTCGTCGACCGACAGGATGCCGGCCCGGATGATCTCGGACATGTAGGCGGCCTCGTTCAGGCCCAACCCTAGCAGGGCCGCGGCCACCGGCGGGATCAGGTCCCGGGTCTCGAACACCAGCCACTCCGGGCCGAACGGCACGCCCAACGAGATCTTGCGGTACAGCGAGTTCAGGTTGCCCCAGATGACCAGCTGCACCAGCACCGGGGTGCCCCGGAAGACCCACACGTAGAACCACGCTGCCCCCGACAGCACCGGGTTGGGCGACAGGCGCATCACAGCCAGGGCCACCCCGAGCAGCACGCCGAGGACCATCGCGAGCGCGGTCAGCCACAGGGTGGTGACCACGCCCCTGACGACCGCAGGGGCGAAGGCGTTCTCCCACTGGAAGTTCCACTGCCAGTTGGGATTGGTCAGCACGCTGTTGGCGAACATCGCCGCCAGCACCGCGATGACCGCCATCGCCACCCAGCGACCGGGATGGCGCACCGGGATGGCCCGGATCGACTCCGGGGGCCTGCGCTGCTCCGGTGCGCTGGGTGGCGAGGTGGTCATGACCGGGTCATCCCTGGATGGGGTTGACCTCGGAGGTGGTGATCGCGCCGGACTCGACGCCCCAGTCGGTCAGGATCTCCAGGTACATCCCGTCGTCCATCAGCTTCTGCAGCGCGCCCTGGATCGCGGCGGTGTAGTCGCCCTGATCCTTGGGCACGGCCAGGCCGTAGGGGGCCGCGTCGTAGACCTCACCGGTCAGTTCCATCTGGTCGTTGGTCTGGGCGATCGCATAGCCCACCACCGGGGAGTCGGCCAGCATCGCGTCGTCCTTGCCGGACACGACCGCCGCGGTGACATCGCTCTGCAACTGGAACTGCTCGATGGTGATGGCCGCATTGCCCGCATCGGTGCAGGCCGTGGACCGGGCCTCGATGTCAGGCACCTGGACAGTCGCCTTCTGGACGGCCACCCGCTTGCCGCAGGCCTCGTCGGGCGTGATGGCCAGCGGGTTGCCCTTGGCCACCGCCCAGCTGGTGCCGGCGTTGAAGTAGCTGGGCATGTCGACCTGCTGCTGGCGCTCGGCGTTGATGGTGAACGAGGAGGCGCCGAGCTCGTACTTTCCGGTCTTCACACCCTCGACCAGCGAGTCGAAGGGGGCGTTGTTCATCTGCGCGTCCAGACCCAGCACGGCGCCCACGGCGTCCATGAGGTCCGCGGTGAAGCCGACCACGGTGGTGCCGTCGGCGTCGACGAACTCACCGGGGGCGTACGAGGCGTCGGTGCCGATCGTCAGGACGCCGTCGGCGGCGATCTCGGCAGGCACCATGGCCGCCAGCGCCTCGTCCTTGACCGCACCGGCCGGCGCCGAGGCACTCGGGTCGGTTCCGGTACCGGTGCCGGCGTCGGTCTGGCTGTCACTGGAGCAGGCGGTCATGCCCGCAACCAGCGCGAACGCGCCGAGGGTCGCCCCGGCCGATCTGATCAACGTGCCCATATTCGTGGATCCTCCCGTGCGATGAGCGGAGGGTTCGGCACGAACCGACCGCAAGTACCGGCGCTGAGCCTAGCGAGCCCTGTCCACCGATGAACCCGTGTGCGCGCCGGTCGAGGTTACGGATAGGTAACCGATCCGTCCAGTCACGGAGCCGCATCGCCGCCGCGGTCACGACCCAGGGTTGCCTCGCCGCGGCGACGATGGCCACCCCGAGCACTACATTGGCGCCCATGGCCGACCTGATCCGGTGGGAGTACGCCACCGCACCCTTGCTGATCCACGCCACCCAGCAGATCCTCAACAACTGGGGCACCGACGGCTGGGAGTTGGTCCAGGTCGTCCCCGGACCGAACGCCGAGCAACTGGTGGCCTACTTCAAGCGTCCGGTCAGCTGAGATGTCGGCCGTCGAGGAGCGCCTGGCCCACCTCGGCCACAAGGTGCCCGAGGTGGCCGCACCCGTGGCCGCCTATGTACCGGCGGTGCGCACCGGGAACCTCGTCTACACCGCCGGCCAGCTGCCGCTGCGCGCCGGTACGTTGATGGGCACCGGCAAGGTGGGGCACGAGGTAACACCCGAGGCCGCCACCGAGATGGCCGCCCAGTGCGCCCTGAACGCGATCGCGGCGATCCGATCGCTGGTGGCCGACCTGGATCGGGTCCGGGTGGTCAAGGTGGTCGGGTTCGTGGCCAGCGACCCTGGGTTCACCGGGCAGCCGGGAGTCGTCAACGGGGCCAGCGAGCTGCTGGGGGCAGCGTTCGGCCCGGCCGGCACGCACGCCCGCTCCGCTGTCGGTGTGGCGGTGCTCCCGCTGGATGCCCCGGTCGAGGTCGAGGTCATCGCGGAGCTGCTCTGATGGCCCTGGAGATGCCCGCGGCGCTCGTGGCCCGGGCCCGGACGCTGGCGCAGGGGGGCGACTGGACCCCGCCGCCCTGTCGGGATGCCACCACGATTGTGCTGCTGCGCGACGGTGCGGCCGGCCTGCAGGCGTTGCTCATGCGACGACCGGACACGATGGCATTCGCCCCGGGCATGCATGTGTTCCCCGGCGGGAGCGTCGACCCCGTCGCCGACAGCCAGCCACCGGTTCGCGGTTGGATGCCCGATCCTGGCGCTGGCGACCCCGAGCTGGCGCGGGCCCTGGTCGTGGCCGGTGTGCGTGAGACCTTCGAGGAGGCCGGGGTCCTGCTGGCCGTCGACCACGCCGGCCGACCCGCTCGGCCCGATGACCAGTGGGCTGCCGATCGGCAGGCCAGCGAGCGGGCCAGCGGATTCCCGGCGGTGCTGGCCCGGCGCCGACTGCACATCACCGGCGACCTGCTGGTGCCGATCGCGCACTGGATCACCCCCGAGGTCGAGACCCGCCGCTACGACACCCGCTTCCTGGTCGCAGCCCTGCCCGAGGGCCAATCGGTGGCTGCCCACACCACCGAGACCGACTCGGGGCACTGGATGGCACCGGGCGATGCTCTGGCTGCCTACCGGGCGGGGCAGATGGCGATGCTGCCCCCGACCGTCGCCGTGCTGGCCGACCTGGTCGGCCGCCGCTCGGTGGCCGCGGCCATGGAGTGGGCGCGCAGCCGACGACAGACCGTCGTGCCGGTGATGCCCCGCCCACGAGTCGCCGGCGAGCACCTCGAGTGGGTGCTGGTGCACGGCTACACCGGCGCGGTGATCTCGGCGACCGACCAGCCGGCGGGGTCCGAGGAGCGGGGTATCGGCTGATGCGGCCGCTGGGGTCCAGCGGACCGTGGGCCGCGGGCCAGATCACGCCCCGGGCCAGTGCCGTGCTGGCGCCCAACGCGAGTCCGATGACCCTGGACGGCACGAACTCCTGGCTGCTGATCGAGCCCGGGGCGAGCCGGGCCATCCTGATCGACCCGGGCCCCGATGACCCGGGTCACCTCGACGCGCTGGTGGCTGCCGCCGATACCGCCGGGGCGCGCATCGCCGCGATCCTGCTGACCCACGGGCACGCCGATCACAGCGCCGGGGCCCGGTCCCTGCACGAGCGCACCGGGGCGCCGGTCCGGGCGCTGGACCCCGCCCACCGGCTCGGCGGGGAGGGCCTGGTCGGGGGGGACGTGGTGTCCCTCGACGGACTTGAGTTGTCCGTGGTCGCGACCCCGGGACACACCCACGACAGCCTAACGTTCCTGCTGGCCGCCGACGGCGCGCTGCTCACCGGGGACAGCGTCCTGGGACGTGGCAGCGCGGTCATAGCCCACCCGGACGGACATCTCGGTTCGTACCTGGCGTCCCTGAGCCAGCTGACCGACCTGGCCCAGGCGACGGAGGCGCGCTGGGTGCTGCCCGGTCACGGACCGGCCAACACCGATCCCGCCGGGCTGTTGGCCGACTACCTCGAGCACCGCACCCAGCGCCTGGCCCTGGTCGAGACGGCGATGCGCGCGGGCTGCACCGAGCTCGACGAGCTGCTCGACGTCGCCTACCCGGAGGTTGCGCCGGTCCTGCGCTGGGCCGCCCGGTTGTCGTTGGCCGCCCAGGTCGAGTACCTCACCGACCAGGCGCCCGGCATCGGGCCCAACTAGGGTGGCGCTGTGATCCGCCCGCCTACGCTCTTCCCGGACGTGCGCCTGCACATCGTGACCGGCAAGGGTGGCACCGGCAAGACCACGGTCGCCGCCGCCCTGGCCCTCGCGCTGGCCGCCGATGGGAAGCGGACCCTGCTCATGGAGGTCGAGGGTCGGCAGGGCATCGCCGGGCTGTTCGACGTCGAGCCCCTGCCTCACGAGGAGCGCCGGGTGGCCCGTGCACCCGGCGGCGGGGAGGTCCGCGCCCTGGCCGTCGATCCGGAGACGGCGCTGCTGGAGTACCTCGAAATGTTCTACAACCTGCGTCGAGCCGGGTCGGCGCTCTCCCGGTTGGGGGCCATCGACTTCGCCACCACGATCGCCCCCGGGGTCCGCGACGTGCTCCTGACCGGCAAGGCCATGGAGTCGGTCAAGCGCAACGTCCGGGGCGTGCCGGTCTTCGACGCCGTCGTGATGGACGCACCGCCCACCGGCCGGATCACCCGCTTCCTGAACGTGAACTCCGAGGTGGCCGGGATCGCCCGGATGGGGCCGATCCACGGCCAGGCCAACTCCGTGATGGCCGTCATGCGCTCCCCGCGCACGGCCGTGCATGTGGTGACCCTGCTCGAGGAGATGCCGGTCCAGGAGACCCTCGACGGGGTTCGGGATCTGCATGGCGAGGACCTGCCGGTGGGAGCGGTCATCATCAACGCCGACCGACCGCCCCGCCTGACCCCCGAGCAGCGCAGCAGCGCCCTGGCCGGCACCCTGGATCGCCAGGCCATCCTCGCCTCGGTGCAGGCGGCCTCGATCGTCACGCCCGGGCACCCGCCCGCCCTCGACGAGGTGACCGGTGCACTGGTCGACGAGGCCCGCGACCATGCCGAGCGGGCGGCGGTGGCCGAGCAGGAGCGCGCCCGGCTCGCCGAGCTGGCGCTGCCCGTCGTCGACCTGCCCCAGATGCCCAACGGGATCGACCTGTCCGCCCTGCACGTCCTGGCCGATCGGCTGCGGGCCGGCGGCTTCGGCACCCCGCCGGAGCCCGAGCCGGTGTCCGCGCAGGTGTCGGCATGAGTGCCCCGCTGTGGGCCAGCGCCCCGATCCTGGACATCGACGCGCTGCTGGCCGATCGGAGCACCCGGATCCTGGTCTGCTGCGGCTCGGGCGGGGTCGGCAAGACCACGACCGCAGCGGCCCTGGGCGTCCGGGCGGCCGAGGCAGGGCGGCGGACCGTGGTGCTCACCATCGATCCGGCCCGTCGGCTGGCCCAGTCCCTGGGCCTGTCCGAGCTGGACAACACCCCCGCGTCGATCCCCGGCATCGACACGGCGGCAGGCGGGACCCTGGACGCGATGATGCTGGACATGAAGCGCACGTTCGACGAGGTCGTCGAGGCGCACACCGAGCCCGACCGGGCGGCGGCCATCCTGGCCAACCCCTTCTACCAGGCCCTGTCCAGCTCGTTCGCCGGCACGCAGGAGTACATGGCGATGGAGAAGCTGGGGCAGCTGCACCGGCAGTCCCAGGCCGAGGGCATCTGGGACCTGATCATCGTCGACACACCGCCCTCTCGTTCAGCCCTGGACTTCCTGGACGCTCCCCGGCGGCTGGGCGCCTTCCTCGACGGGCGACTGATCCGGATCCTCGCCGCGCCGGCGCGAGCCGGGGGCCGGGCCTACATGCGGCTGCTCACGGCCAGCCTCGGGGTGTTCAGCAACGTGCTCACCCGGATCGTCGGCGCCCAGGTCCTGACCGACCTGCAGACCTTCGTCGCGTCCTTCGACGCGCTGTTCGGCGGCTTCCGGGAGCGGGCCGAGCAGACCTACGCGCTGCTGGCCGCGCCCGGGACCGCGTTCCTCGTGGTCGCCGCCCCCGAGCCCGATGCTCTGCGCGAGGCCGCCTACTTCGTCGAACGCCTGGAGTCGGAGAGGATGCCGCTGGCGGGGCTGGTGCTCAACCGGGTCGCGCCGGTCCGGCTGCCCGCACTGAGCCACGAGCAGGCCGCGGCCGGTGCTGAGCGGCTGCGGGCCGCGGACCCGCCCGAGGAGTCCGCGCAGGCCCTGACCGCAGCCCTGCTCGAACTGCACGCGGACCGGATGCGCCAGGCGCAGCGCCAGCACCGGTTGGCCGACCGTTTCGTGGCCGCGAACCCGGGCGTGCGTGTGACCTCGGTCACCGCGTTGGCCCAGGATGTCCACGACCTGGCAGGTCTGCGCCTCGTCGCCGACCTGCTGGCCGAGCCGCACCCACCCGTGGCGTAGAGTTTCCATCGCCCAATATGGCGTAAAATCCGGCGCATGCCCTCTGCTGAGCCCCGTCCTCGCGGTCGCGGCGTCTGGTCGATCCCTCGACTCGTCGCGCTGCTGGCCATCGCCGCCCTCGCCGGAATCCTGGTCGCCGGCATGGCCCTCCCCGTCGTCGGACCGGTCGGCATGCTCGCCCGTGACTCCATCAGCTCCTTCGAGGACCTGCCGCGCGACTTCCGTGAGCCCGCCCTGCCGGTGCGCACCCGGGTCTACGCCGCTGACGGCACCAAGATCGCCACGATCTTCGACGAGAACCGCAAGGAGGTGCCCCTGTCGAAGGTGGCGCCGGTGATGGCCGACGCCGTGGTGGCCATCGAGGACTCGCGATTCTTCGAGCACAACGGATTCGACCCGCGCGGGTTCGCCCGGGCGGCCGTGACGAACCTGACTGCCGGCGGGGTGTCCCAGGGTGGCTCGACGCTGACGATGCAGTACGTGAAGAACGTGCTGCTCACCGCGGCCACCGACGAGGCCGGGCAGGCCGCGGCCCGCGAGGACACGATCACCCGCAAGCTGCGCGAGATCCGCTACGCGATGGCCGTGGAGAAGCGCCTGACCAAGGAGGAGATCCTCGAGCGCTACCTGAACATCAGCTACTACGGGGCCAAGGCCTACGGCGTGGAGGCCGCCTCGCAGCGCTACTTCTCCAAGAAGGCCAAGAACCTGGACCTGGTGGAGGCCGCGACCCTGGCCGGCATCGTCCAGCAGCCCAGCCGGTTCGACCCCACCCGGAACCCGAAGCAGTCGCAGGCCCGCCGCGACGTCGTGCTCAACCGGATGGCCGAGTTGGACTACATCACCGTCGAGGAGGCCCGTGAGGCCAAGGCCCAGGACGTCGAGGACTACCTGAAGCCCAAGATCCAGTACAACGGCTGCACCACCTCGTTCGCGCCCTACTACTGCGACTTCGCCATTCGCGCGGTCCAGGACCTCAAAGCCCTGGGCAAGACGTCCGAGGACCGCGCCGAGGCGTGGCGGATCGGCGGCTACAAGGTCTATACGACCCTGGACGTCAAGGCCCAGGACGCGGCCAAGAAGTCGGTGATCGAGGCGATCCCGCCCAAGGACCCGAGCAAGAAGGCTGTGGCGATCGCGATGGTCACCCCGGGCACCGGCGAGGTCCGGGCCCTGGCGCAGAACCGCGAGTGGGGCACCGGCGACTCCCAGACCAACTGGTGGGAGACCACCTACAACTACGCCGTCGACCTGGCCGATGGCGGCACGAAGGGCATGCAGGCCGGTTCCACCTTCAAGCTCTTCACCCTGCTGGCTGCCCTCGACCAGGGCATCAGCCCCTACACGGTCATCGAGTCCCCGCCGAGCAAGACGTTCACCGGCTTCGTCGGCTGCGAGGGCAACCTGCTCAGCGACGGCGGGTCGTCGCCCTGGACGGTCCGCAACTCGACCTCGTCGGGCAACTTCGACATGTTCCGCGGCGCGGCGTACTCGGTCAACACGTTCTTCGTCGAGCTGCAGAAGCGGGCCGGGGTGTGCCAGACCGTGGAGATGGCACGCAAGCTGGGCGTGCAGTACGCCGACGGGTCCGTCCTGGGCGAGGTGCGCAGCGACGGGATCTCGGCCGAGGTGGCCTCGTTCACGCTCGGGTCGACCGAGATCTCCCCGCTGACCCTGGCGAACGCCTACGCCACAGTCAGCGCGCACGGGGTGTACTGCAAGCCGCGGGCGATCACCCGGATCGTGGACCGCAACGGCAAGGACTTGTCCGTGCCGGCGCCCAAGTGCAAGCAGGCCGTCAGCCGAAACGCCGCCGACGCCACGGCCGCGGTGCTGACCAACGTGGTCGACGGCGGCATCTCGGGGCGCACCGGTGGGGCGATGGCCCTCGGCCGGGACACGACCGGCAAGACCGGCACGATCGACAACCAGGCCGCAGTCTGGTTCGCCGGCTCCACCCCGGACCTGAGCGCAGCGGTGTGGGTCGGGGACCCGCGCGGCGGCTACCAGCACCCCCTGCGCAACCTGACGATCAACGGCCGCTACTACGCCAAGGTGTTCGGCTCCTCCCTGCCCGGCCCGACGTGGAAGAACGCGATGCAGGGGGCGCTCGCGGGCAGCGATCCGGTGCCGATGGAGCTGCGCAACGAGTGGAATCTGCGCCCGGCCCGGCAGGGTGGCTCACCCAGCCAGCGCGCGGTGCCGGTCGCGCCGAGCGCGCCCTGGTGGCAGCGCGCCTACACCGGGGAAGGGGATCGGTCCTCGACCCCGCAGTCGCCCGCTGCGACCGCCCCGCCGGCCGGGGAGTAGCTCGCTGCTGGGGCCGCCGGGTTCGCTTCCGGCGGTCGGGGCCAGGCAGTGGGCCCGACCTGTGCCGCAACCCGAACCGCGCGAAGCCTCAGGTCAAGGCCGCGCGAACCATCCCGGCCAGCTCGCCGCCGTCGAAGCGGCCCGACGTCTGGGCGCTCAGCTCCTTCATGACCCGACCCATCGCCGGCATCCCGGTGACGCCTGCGGAGGCGGCTGCGGCCACCGACCGGGTGACCAAATCCGCGACCTCGGCCTGCGTCATCGGCTCGGGCAGGTAGCCGACCAGCACCGCCAGCTCGGCCTGCTCCCGCTGGGCGAGCTCCGGGCGGGCGGCGTCGGTGAATGCGGTCGCTGCCTCGCGGCGCCGCTTGGCCTGCGTGATCAGGACCCCCACCACCTCGGTGTCGCTGAGTTCGCGCGCGGACCTGCCCGCCACCTCCTCGGTGGTGATCGCGGTCAGCGCCATCCGCAGCGTCGCGGCCGTGAGGCTGTCCCGCGCCCGGATCGCCTTGGTGAGGTCGGCCTGCAGCGTCTGCTTGAGGGTGCTCATAGGGCCATTGTCCCTCGTGGACGGCGCGCCCATCGCCTTCGTGCTCCGACCTCGGGCACGTGCTCCGGGAATCCGTGGAGCAATCGCCCGCGGACGGAGCACGAAACGGTCTGAGGGCCGTGCCGCGTGGGCCGGGATCCGCGCAGCGGGCACTGGCCTGCCAGAATCGTGGCATGCAGCCCAGTCCCCGCCGTGTCACGCGCACCCTCGCGCCTCTGGCCGCTCTGGGGGTGGCCACGACCGCGTACAGCCTGTGGGAGGCCCGCCAGTACACGCTGCGCCGCATCGACGTGGCGCTGGCCAGGCACATCGGGGATCGGCCACCGGCCCAGGCCCTGCGGATCCTGCACCTCTCGGATCTGCACCTCGCGCCGCGGGACACCGATCGGATCGCCTGGGTGCAGTCCCTGGGCAGCCTCGAGGCGGACCTGACCGTGGTCACCGGCGACTTCCACGGCGACGCGCAGGGACCTGCCCTCGCACTGCGCGCCCTGGGTCCGCTGCTGGATCGGCCCGGCTTCTTCGTCCGTGGTTCGAACGACTACTTCGCCCCCTCGCGAGCCAATCCAGCCAAGTACCTGATGGGGCCGAGCACGCTGCACACGACCCGGGACTCCATCGACGTGACGCCCCTGGCCCAGGGCCTGACCGCCGCCGGCTGGCACGACCTGGACAACGACGCCGCCGCTGCCACCGTCCGCGGATGGCGCATCGACGCCCGCGGGGTGGACGACCCGCACATCCACCGCGACCGCTACGAGGAGGTCGCTGGACCCTTCGATCCGGATGCGGACCTGCGCCTCGGGGTCGCCCACGCGCCCTACCGACGGGTGCTCGACGCGATGGCCGCCGATGGGGCCGACCTCATCCTGGCCGGGCACACGCACGGCGGCCAGATGTGCCTGCCGGGGGTGGGCGCGCTGGTGACCAACTGCGACCTGCCGCGCGATCAGGCCAAGGGCCTGTCGCGTTGGGGCGAGTCCGCGCTGCACGTCTCGGCCGGGCTCGGGACGAGCCCCTTCACACCGATCCGGCTGGCCTGCCGACCCGAAGCCACCCTGCTGACCCTGCGCAGGTGACCCCGCTCCCGCCTCCCCCCGCCCCGTCGCCAGCCGCACCCGCCGCCCCGTCGCC
>JBAVKQ010000280.1:0-25101 GCA_049688395.1 Candidatus Nanopelagicales bacterium | reverse complement strand
ATTCGGCCCCTTTCATGGGCCGAATCGACTACGCCAACGCCCGCGCCGGCCAGGAACGCCCCATGTTCGGCCTGGTAGGCGTCGGCCTCGGCATCCCAGTACGTGCGCGCTGCGGAGTCCGCGGTGGCTTGCATCATCGATCTGGCACTCAATGCGCTGGATCGATGATGCAAGAGCGGCTCGGCCCGCGCGTCCTCGGCGTCTACAGGTGAATCGTCGGGATTGTCGGATCGTGGCGTGCTTGAGATCACGTGCGCTATCCTGTCAGGGCGTTCCGGGCCTGCCGCGTCTCAGACCGAGCAGGCGTGTGCGGTTCATGTCGTCCCCATCCGGTCACCCATCTCTCACCGGCCACGGATCCACGGCAGGTGAACAGTGGCCCGCGGCGTGTCCACGACATCTATCCACCGGAGCAGAATCCACTCCATGACCATCACCCCCACCTCCTCCGCCCCGCAGGTCGCGATCAACGACATCGGCAGCCTCGAGGATTTCCTGGCCGCGATCGACGCGACCATCAAGAACTTCGATGACGGCGACATCGTCGAGGGCACCATCGTCAAGGTCGACCGCGACGAGGTCCTGCTCGACATCGGCTACAAGACCGAGGGCGTCATCCCCTCCCGCGAACTGTCCATCAAGCACGACGTCGACCCCTCCGAGGTCGTCACCGTCGGCGATCTCATCGAGGCCCTCGTCCTGCAGAAGGAGGACAAGGAGGGTCGGCTCATCCTGTCCAAGAAGCGCGCACAGTACGAGCGCGCCTGGGGCACGATCGAGAAGATCAAGGAAGAGGACGGCGTCGTGACCGGGAAGGTCATCGAGGTCGTCAAGGGCGGCCTGATCCTCGACATCGGCCTGCGTGGCTTCCTGCCGGCGTCCCTGGTCGAGATGCGCCGCGTGCGCGACCTGCAGCCCTACGTGGGCAAGGAGATCGAGGCCAATATCATCGAGCTGGACAAGAACCGCAACAACGTGGTGCTGTCGCGGCGCGCGTGGCTCGAGCAGACCCAGTCCGAGGTGCGTACCTCGTTCCTCAACCAGCTGCAGAAGGGCCAGATCCGCAACGGGGTGGTGTCCTCCATCGTCAACTTCGGCGCCTTCGTCGATCTGGGCGGGGTGGACGGCCTGGTGCACGTCTCCGAGCTGTCCTGGAAGCACATCGACCACCCGAGCGAGGTCGTGGCCGTCGGCGACGAGGTCACCGTCGAGGTGCTGGATGTCGACATGGAACGCGAGCGCGTCTCGCTGTCGCTCAAAGCGACCCAGGAGGATCCGTGGCAGCACTTCGCCCGGACCCACCAGATGGGTCAGGTCGTGCCCGGCAAGGTCACCAAGCTCGTCCCGTTCGGCGCGTTCGTGCGTGTCGAGGAGGGCATCGAGGGCCTGGTGCACATCTCCGAGCTGGCTGAGCGCCACGTGGAGATCCCCGAGCAGGTCGTGACCGTCGACGACGACATCTTCGTCAAGGTGATCGACATCGACCTCGAGCGGCGCCGGATCTCGTTGAGCCTCAAGCAGGCCAACGAGAACACCTCCGGTGCAGGCTCCGAGGAGTTCGACCCGTACCTGTACGGCATGGCCCCGTCCTACGACGAGGCCGGCGTGTACATCGGTCCTGAGGGCTTCGACCCCGAGACCGGCGAGTGGAAGGTCGGCTTCGAGGACCAGCGCGCCGAGTGGGAGGCGCAGTACGCCGAGGCGCACGCCCGCTGGGAGCAGCACATGAAGCAGGTCGAGGAGGCCAAGACTGCCGACAAGGCAGCGGCCCTCGAGACCGGCGAGGGTGTCGGCTCCTACAGCTCGACGGCCGCCGCGGCGCCGGAGACCGGTGGTGGCACGTTGGCCACCGACGAGGCGTTGCAGGCCCTGCGGGAGAAGCTGACCGGCGGGGCGTGACGGCCACGAGTCGGCGCATCGCTGCATGACGGCGGACGGCCCCGGGCCCCGACTGGGGTTCCGGGGCCGTCCGCTGTCCCGCGTCCGTGGCGGCCGCGAGGCGATCGATCCAAGTTTCGGCGCCCGTTCGTCGATCGATCCGAGTCTCGTGGCCCCGAACCACCTCGGACTTGGATCAATCCCCTGCGGATGCGGACCGCCCGCGCCGCCCCTGCCCGCCGGTGGCCGCGAGGCGATCGATCCAAGTTTCGGCGCCCGTTCGTCGATCGATCCAAGTCTCGTGGCCTCGAACCACCTCGAACGTGGATCGATCTACGCCGGGGGAGCGGGCTGCCCTGACCCGCTGCTGCGTGCCCAGAGAACTCCGGCCAGCGCCACCGTCCACGCCACCGCAGCCGCGCACACGGCAAGGGCGTGGATGGACGTCCCGAAGGTCAGCGCCAGCGCGACCAGGCCGCCCACCCCGGCCCACAGCAGCAGCGCGGCGCGCCGATCGTGGCGCGCCATCCGTGCATAGAGCAGCACCTGCACCACCCCGAACCCCGCGCCGGCCAGGGCGAATACCCACAGCTCCGGGCCGACGGCGAGGTACTGCGAGCCGGCCATGATGGAGATGATCAGGGTGGGCAGCAGCGCGACCATGGCGGTGGCCAGCAGCCCGAGGACGGCCACCGCGATGACGGCCTGCCGCTGGGCGCCACGGGCGCCGGCGACCATCCGGGGGAACGCGGCCACCAGCACCGCCTGCGGCAGGAAGAACACGGCGCGTGCCACCAGCGCGCCGGCGGCATAGAGCCCTGCATCGAACGCCGGCAGAACAGCCCGCGCGAGCAGCACATCGAGGTTGGTCAGCGCATAGAGAGCGATCAGCGCATGCGCGGCGTGGGTCACCTCCATCAGGAACTCGCGCGTGCCCTCCTCCTGGACCCCCCACGCAGGCTGCCCGCCCAGCAGGAACTGCCCGATCAGCGCCCCGAGACCGGCGCCGACCGCCAGGCCGAGCACTGTGGTGTCCGCCGATCCGCCGATGGCCGCGCCCAGCATCGCCCCGAGCACCCGGGCGGCAGTGGCCACCACGTAGAGCGCGCCGAGCCGGCGGTGGCGCTCGGAGCCCTGGAGCAGGCCCAACTGGGCCCCGGTGATCGTGAACGGGACGAACGCGGCGCCCACGAGGACGAGTCCGGTGACGTCGCCGAGGTCCAGGGCGGCGCTCACGAACGGGGCCACCATCGCCGTGAGCGCGAACGTGACCAGCCCGACCACCAGCACGGCCAGCGCCCCGACGTGCCGGGCGGAGTGACCTGAGGCCACATGTCGGGCGATCACTACCTGGGTGGCGGCCATGGCGGTGCTGCCCAGCAGGAGGATGACGGCCATCGCGCCGAAAGCCCCGAACTCCTCCGGGCCGAGCAGTCGGGAGACGACCAGCATCTGGAGCATGGCGATGATCTGGGAGATCAGCAGCCCGGCGCCGACGATGGCCGTGCCCTGGACCGACAGGCCCTGGGGTGGCGGCGGCGAGGACGGATTGAGGTCGTCCACACCTGTCGGCTGCTCGGGCTCCACCGGCCCATCCTCGCCCACTGCGCGCCGTGCTTCGAATCCCGGGCCAGGGCCGAGCGTGTGGACCCGTTGGCAGACCCGCCGGCCTGGGCTGTGCACTCCCTACTGCGCGTGCCGCTGGCGGCCCCGGACCCGCGCGAAGCCGGCCAGGTCGGCGCACCGTGGCGCGGTTGCTGGCATGCTGGGCCGATGATCAGAGTCGGGCTCACAGGCGGGATCGGATCGGGCAAGTCCACGGTGGCCGACCTGCTGGCCGAACGCGGTGCGGTGGTGGTCGACGGCGACCGGATCGCCCGCGAGATCGTCGTGCCCGGAGAGCCAGCCCTCGAGGCCATCGTCGACCGATTCGGGACCGGCGTCCTGCGGGTCGATGGTGAACTGGATCGGTCGGGCCTGGCCGACATCGTGTTCCCGGATCCGGCCGCGCTGGCTGACCTCGACGCGATCATGCATCCACGCATCGCCGCTCGGGCCGAGCTGCTGCTCGAGGAGGCCGCCCGCAGCGGTGCCCCGGTGATCGTCTACGACATGCCCCTCCTGGTCGAGAACGACATGGCCGACGACTTCGACCTGGTCCTGGTGGTGCATGCCCCGGTCGCGGCGCGGCTGGCGCGGTTGGCGGTGCGCGGGATCCCCGTGGGTGATGCGCACGAGCGGATGACCCGGCAGGCCACCGACGAGCAGCGCGCCGAGGTGGCTGACATCCTGATCGACAACGGGGGCGATGAGGCGCAACTGCTCACGCAGGTGGAGCGCGCCTGGCACCTGCTGGAGGCGGCCCGCGAGCAGTAGCCCGGCGCGAGCCGACTCTGCGCGGGAGCCGATGTCACAGGGCTCGCCTACCGTTGCCCCATGACCAGACCTGTCACCGACCTGCAGCGGCGTGTCGCGCCGTTCCGGGTCATCAGCGAGTACCAACCGGCCGGCGACCAGCCCACGGCCATCGCCGAGATCTCCCGTCGGATCGAATCGGGCACGCAGGACGTCGTGCTGATGGGCGCCACCGGCACGGGCAAGTCCGCGACCACCGCCTGGCTGGTCGAGAAGCTGCAACGGCCCACCCTGGTGATGGCCCCGAACAAGACCCTGGCCGCGCAGCTGGCCAACGAGTTCCGAGAGCTGCTGCCCGACAACGCCGTGGAGTACTTCGTCTCCTACTACGACTACTACCAGCCCGAGGCGTACATCCCGCAGACCGATACCTACATCGAGAAGGACTCCTCGATCAACGACGAGGTCGAGCGGCTGCGGCACTCGGCCACCAACTCGCTGCTGACCCGTCGCGACGTCATCGTCGTGGCCACGGTCTCGGCGATCTACGGCCTGGGCACCCCCCAGGAGTACGTCGACCGGATGGTCCGGTTGCGCGTCGGTGAGGAGGTCGACCGCGACGACCTGCTCCGCCAGTTCGTCGGCAACCAGTACGCGCGCAACGACTTGGCTTTCGAGCGCGGCACGTTCCGCGTGCGCGGGGACACCATCGAGGTGTTCCCGGTCTACGAGCAGCACCCGGTGCGCATCGACATGTTCGGCGACGAGATCGAGCGGCTGATGACCCTGCATCCGGTCACCGGCGAGGTCCTGACCGACGACCAGGAGACCTACATCTTCCCCGCGACCCACTACGTCGCCGGCCCGGAGCGGATGGTGCGTGCGCTCGGCGGGATCGAGGCCGAACTGGCCGAGCGGCTGACCGAGCTCACCGCGCAGGGCAAGCTGCTCGAGGCGCAGCGGCTGCAGATGCGCACGTCCTACGACATCGAGATGATGCGCCAGGTCGGTTTCTGCTCAGGGATCGAGAACTACTCCCGGCACATCGACGGCCGCGAGCCGGGTTCGTCGCCCAACTGCCTCATCGACTACTTCCCGGACGACTTCCTGATGGTGATCGACGAGTCGCACGTGACCGTGCCCCAGATCGGCGGGATGTACGAGGGCGACATGTCGCGCAAGCGCACCCTGGTCGACCACGGCTTCCGATTGCCGAGCGCCGCGGACAACCGGCCACTGCGCTGGGAGGAATTCCTCGAGCGGATCGGCCAGACCGTCTACCTGTCGGCCACCCCCGGCCCTTACGAGCTGGCCAAGGTGGAGGGTGACGTCGTCGAGCAGGTGATCCGACCCACTGGCCTGATCGACCCCGAGATCGTCCTCAAGCCCACCAAGGGCCAGATCGACGACCTCATGGCCGAGATCCGGCTGCGTACCGACAAGGGAGAACGCGTCTTGGTCACCACGTTGACCAAGCGCATGTCCGAGGACCTCACCGACTACCTGCTCGAACGCGACATCCGGGTGCGCTACCTGCACTCGGAGGTCGACACCCTTCGCCGGGTCGAACTCCTGCGCGAGCTGCGGATCGGTGTGTTCGACGTGCTGGTCGGCATCAACCTGCTGCGCGAGGGCCTGGACCTGCCCGAGGTGTCGTTGGTCAGCATCCTGGACGCCGACAAGGCCGGCTTCCTGCGCTCCGAGCGCAGCCTGATCCAGACGATCGGCCGAGCGGCGCGCAACGTGTCCGGTCAGGTGCACATGTACGGCGACACGATCACGACCCAGATGCAGTTCGCGATCGACGAGACCAACCGGCGGCGAGCCAAGCAGATCGCCTACAACCTCGAGCGGGGCGTGGACCCACAGCCGCTGCGCAAACGGATCGCGGACATCACCGACCTGCTCGCAGCCGAGGACGCCGACACCGCCGAGGTGCTGGCCAGTGCCACGACCATGGGCTCCGGACGCGCGCAGTCCCGGGGCCGGGGCGGGGCCCGTCGGACCGCCTCCGGAACAGCTGTGGCCGACGCATCGGTGGCGGCCGGCGGTTCGCCACGCGCCGACCTGCCCGCCACCGAGTTGGCCAACCTGATCCAGGAGCTCACCGAGCAGATGCACGCCGCCGCAGCCAACCTGCAGTTCGAGGTGGCGGCGCGGTACCGCGACGAGGTCTCCGAGCTCAAGCGCGAACTGCGTCAGATGGTCGCCGCCAACTGACGGCGTGCCGTGCTTGCGGGCGGGCCCGGCACGGTGACGGCACGGTGGCGGCACGGCCCAGTGCGTCGGCCTCGTCTCGGCGCAGTGCGTGAGAGGATGGAACGTCCCCGCGGTCGGTCACCTGACGGGGCAATCCGTCCGGGAGGGGCTAGCGCGTGGATGTATCGGCGGCCCTCTGGGCAGCGACCATCCTCGGACTCCTGGGTGTCATCGTCGTCGACCTGATCATCGTCGACCGGCGCCCGCATCCCTTCACCTCCAAGGAAGCCTCCCGGTGGGTGGTCTTCTACGTGGCCCTCGCCCTGATGTTCGCCGGGTTCGTGACCGTGACCTTCGGCTCCCAGTACGGCGGGGAGTTCCTCGCCGGCTACATCACCGAGTACTCCCTGAGCGTCGACAACCTGTTCGTCTTCCTGATCATCATGACCTCCTTCGCCGTCCCGGAGGAGCACCGGCACCGGGTGCTGACGATCGGCATCATGATCGCCCTGCTCCTGCGCGGGATCCTGATCGTCCTCGGCGCGGCGGCCATCGACCGGTTCGCGGCCACGTTCTTCCTCTTCGGTGCGTTCCTGCTCTGGACGGCGATCTCGGTCTGGCGCAGCGGCGAAGAGGAGTCCGACCCCGAGGGCAATGCGCTCATCCGGTTCGTCGAACGCCGGGTGCCCACGACACGGGAGTACCACGGCACCCGGCTGTGGGTGCGCATCGACGGCCGACGGTTCGTGACCCCGATGCTGCTCGTGATGCTCGCGATCGGTACCACCGACCTGCTCTTCGCCCTGGACTCCATCCCCGCGGTGTTCGGGCTGACCCAGCAGTCCTACCTCGTCTTCACCGCCAACGCGTTCGCCCTCATGGGCCTGCGCCAGCTGTACTTCATGCTCAACGGCCTGCTCGACCGGCTGATCTACCTGTCCAAGGGCCTGGCCCTGATCCTGGGCTTCATCGCGGTCAAGCTCGTCCTGCACGCCCTGCACGAGACCACCGATCTGGCCGTTCCGGAGATCTCCACGGCGTTCTCGCTTCTGGTCATCGTCGGAGTGCTGGCCGGCACCGCCGTCGTGAGCATCCTGGCCGTGCGCCGCGACCCGAGCCTGGCGGCCAGCGCTCCCGCGGTCCCGGATCCCGCCACGGCGCTCGATGACCTCGACCACCTCGACGACCGGCTCGACCACGTCGACCGCCTCGACCACGTCGAGCGTCTCGACCACGTCGAGCGTCTCGACCACCTGCACGAGGCCCAGCCCGAGGGCGCCCCGGACCCGAGCTCGACCCGTCGCGCCGACGGCGGCCCCCGAGTCGATCCGCCGCGCTGACGGGAGCCACTGCACCTGACGCCCCGTGCTGCGTGCTGAGAGCGAACATCGGCAGCCGGTGTCAGGAGGCTGGCCTAGGATCAGCGCGTGGAACTGGCCGAGCACCACCGCGATCGCCTCACCGTCCGGGGGGCGCGGGAGCACAACCTCAAGGACGTCTCGCTGGCCATCCCGCGCGATGCGCTGGTGGTGTTCACGGGGCTGTCCGGTTCCGGCAAGTCCAGCCTCGCCTTCGACACGATCTTCGCCGAGGGCCAGCGGCGCTACGTCGAGTCCCTGAGCGCCTACGCCCGGCAGTTCCTCGGCCAGATGGACAAGCCCGACGTCGACTTCATCGACGGGCTGAGCCCGGCGGTGTCCATCGACCAGAAGTCCACCTCGCGCAACCCCCGCTCCACAGTCGGGACCATCACCGAGGTCTATGACTACCTGCGCCTGCTGTTCGCCCGGATCGGCAAGCCGCACTGCCCCTCCTGCGGCAACCCGGTCGGCCGCCAGACCCCGCAGCAGATCGTGGACCGCGTGCTCGAACTCGAGGAGGGCACCCGGTTCCAGGTGCTGGCCCCGGTGGTCCGCGAGCGCAAGGGCGAGTTCTCCGACCTGTTCCGCCAGCTGCAGGCGCAGGGCTTCAGCCGCGTGCGCGTCGACGGCGACGTGCACCCACTCACCGAGCCGCCGACGTTGAAGAAGCAGATCAAGCACACCATCGACGTGGTGGTCGACCGCCTGGCCGTGAAGCCCTCGGCCCGGCGCCGGCTGACCGACTCCGTCGAGACCGCCCTGGGCCTGGCCGGGGGGATCGTAACCCTGGAGTTCGTCGACGCGCCGGCCGAGGACCCGGACCGCGAGCGGTTGTTCAGCGAGCACCTGGTGTGCCTCTACGACGGACAGTCCTTCGAGGAGCTCGAGCCGCGATCGTTCTCGTTCAACTCCCCGTTCGGCGCCTGCCCGGCGTGCACCGGCCTGGGCACCCGCATGGAGGTCGACCCCGACCTGGTCATCCCCGACCCGGACCTGACCCTCGAGCAGGGTGCCGTCGGCCCGTGGGGCAGCGGGCACATCTCGGAGTACTACGCCCGGCTCGTCGACGCGCTGGCCCAGGAGTTCGGCGCCGACGTGAACACCCCGTTCCGCGACCTGCCCGAGTCGCTGCGCGAGGCCATCCTGCACGGCTACAACCACAAGGTCCATGTCCGCTACCGCAACCGGTACGGCCGTGACCGGTCGTACTCGACCGGCTTCGAGGGCGCCATCCCCTTCGTCTCGCGCCGGCACACCGAGGCCGAGAGCGACACCGCTCGGGAGCGCTACGAGGGCTACATGCGCGAGGTGCCCTGCCCGACCTGCCACGGCGCCCGGCTCAAGCCGGTCTCCCTGGCCGTCACCGTCGGGGGGGCCAACATCTCCGCGATCGCCGACATGCCGATCGGTGAGGCGGCGCAGTTCCTGGCCACCCTGGACGTCTCCGCGCGGGACGCCCAGATCGCCACCCGGGTGCTCAAGGAGGTCAACGAACGCCTGGCCTTCCTGATGGACGTCGGCCTGCACTACCTGTCGCTGTCCCGGCCCGCCGGCACCCTGGCCGGCGGCGAGGCACAGCGGATCCGGCTGGCCACCCAGATCGGATCCGGCCTGGTGGGTGTGCTCTACGTCCTCGACGAGCCGAGCATCGGGTTGCACCAGCGCGACAACCACCGGCTGATCGACACTCTCGTGCGCCTGCGCGACCTGGGCAACACCTTGATCGTGGTCGAGCACGACGAGGACACCATCCGCGCGGCGGACTGGGTCGTCGACATCGGCCCCGGCGCCGGCGAGCACGGCGGCGAGATCGTGGTCTCGGGCACCGTCGAGGCGCTGCTGGCCAGCCCCGAGTCGATCACCGGCCAGTACCTGTCCGGGGCTCGTCGAATCGACATCCCTGCCCACCGCCGCCCCGTCGACCCCGACCGGATGCTCGTGGTCGAGGGCGCCCGCGAGCACAACCTGCACAACGTCACGGCCGCGTTCCCGCTGGGCTGCTTCGTCGCGGTCACCGGCGTCAGCGGCTCGGGCAAGTCCACGCTGGTCAACGACGTGCTCTACACAGTCCTGGCCCGTGACCTCAACGGGGCGCGCAGCGTGCCCGGTCGGCACCGGCGCGTCAGCGGCCTGGAGCACCTGGACAAGGTCGTGCACGTCGACCAGAGCCCGATCGGGCGCACACCCCGATCCAACCCCGCGACCTACACCGGTGTGTTCGACCACGTCCGCAAGCTGTTCGCCTCCACCCAGGAGGCCAAGGTCCGCGGTTACCTGCCGGGCCGATTCTCGTTCAACGTCAAGGGCGGACGCTGCGAGGCCTGCACCGGCGACGGCACCATCAAGATCGAGATGAACTTCCTGCCCGACGTGTACGTGCCCTGCGAGGTGTGTCACGGCGCCCGGTACAATCGCGAGACCCTCGAGGTGCACTACAAGAACCGGACCATCGCCCAGGTGCTCGACATGCCGATCGAGGAGGCGCTGGACTTCTTCGCCGCAGTCCCGCCGATCGCCCGGCACATGCGCACCCTGGTCGACGTCGGCCTGGGCTACGTCCGGCTCGGGCAGCCGGCCCCGACGTTGTCCGGCGGCGAGGCGCAGCGGGTCAAGCTGGCCAGCGAGTTGCAGCGTCGCTCCACCGGACGCACGATCTACGTCCTCGACGAGCCCACAACGGGCCTGCACTTCGAGGATGTGCGCAAGCTCCTCGGAGTCCTGCACTCCCTGGTCGAGAAGGGCAACTCGGTGATCGTCATCGAGCACAACCTCGACGTGATCAAGACCGCTGACTGGGTGGTCGACCTGGGCCCGGAGGGCGGTTCCGGGGGTGGCACCGTCGTGGTGACCGGTACCCCGGAGCAGGTGGCGGCCGACGATTCGAGCCACACGGGACGGTTCCTGGCCGGCCTGCTCGGCCGGGACCGGGTCAGCGCTTAGGCTGGCCGACAAGGGCCACGACGCTGACGACCACGACGACCACGAACACGACCACGTCCATGACAACAACGAAGACAACGACGGCGAAGGCCACGGCGCGAGCCACGACAAGGGGTGGGACATGAGCGGGTGCGACTGCAACTGCGGGTCTGCGAAGCAGGGCGTCGAGGACCCGGTGGTGACTTCGGGGATCACGCCGGCCGTCGATGAGCCGGGCGCGCTGCGCCCCACCATGCGCTCCGAGCGCGGTGCGGTCAGCCGCCGGGGTGTGCTGGCCGGCTCGGCTGCGGCGGTCGCCGTGCTGGCACTCGCCGCGTGTACCAGCAGCGACGAGGCCGGCAGCACCACCGGTGGCACGACCCCGCAGGGATCTCCGGACGCGCCGGACACCGGCTCGGCATCGCAGTCCCCGGCCGGGACCGAGCCGATCGGGGACCCGATCGCGGGCACGAGCGACTTCCCGGTGGGCGGGGGAGCGGTGCTCAAGGCCGGTCCGGGCGTCGTGGTGATCACCCACCCGACCGACTCGGAGTTCCTCGCCTTCAACGGCCGCTGCCCGCACGCCGGGTGCCCGGTCACCGAGGTCGTGGAGAACACCATCCGGTGCAACTGTCACGGCAGCACCTTCGACGGCAGCACCGGTCAGCGCCTGGAGGGCCCCGCACCGACGGGACTCGAGCCGGTGCCGGTCGTGGTCGAAGGTGGGGAGATCTTCCTGACCTGAGGTGAGCACCGACTTTCGACCCGCGCCCGGGGCGATCCCGACCGACCCCGGGGTGTACCGCTTCCGCGACGAGCACGGCCGGGTCATCTACGTGGGCAAGGCCAAGAACCTTCGGTCCCGGCTGACCTCGTACTTCCAGGACCCGGCGGCGCTGCATCAACGCACCCGGACTATGGTCGGCACCGCCCGTTCGGTCGACTGGGTCGTGGTCGGCACCGAGGTCGAGGCACTCACCCTCGAGTACGCGTGGATCAAGGAGTACGACCCGCGCTTCAACGTGCGCTACCGCGACGACAAGTCCTACCCGTTCCTGGCCGTCACCGTGGGCGAGGAGTTCCCCCGGGTGCTGGTCATGCGCGGGGAGAAACGACCCGGGGTGCGCTACTTCGGCCCCTATGCGCACGCCTGGGCCATCCGCGAGACCGTCGACCAGCTCCTGCGCGTGTTCCCGATGCGCACATGCACCCGCGGGGTGTTCCGGCGCGCGCACGCGGCGGGCCGGCCCTGTCTGCTGGGCTACATCGACAAGTGCGCCGCCCCATGCACCGGCGAGGTGACCGCCGCGGAGCACCGCGCGATCGTCGACGATTTCTGCGCGTTCATGGCCGGGGACTCCGCCGGCTTCGTCCGGGCCCGCACCGAGCAGATGAATGCCGCCGCAGCCGACCAGGACTACGAGCGGGCCGCCCGGCTGCGCGACGACCTCTTCGCCCTGCGGCGGGTCCTGGAGCGCAACGCCGTGGTGCTGCCCGACGGCACCGACGCCGACGTGGTCGGCCTGGCCAGTGACGAGCTCGAGGCCTCCGTGCGAGTGTTCCACGTCCGCGACGGCCGAATCCGAGGGGAGCGGGGGTTCGTCGTCGAGCGCGTCGACGATGCCGACGAGGGTCGGCTCGTGGGCACGCTGCTGGCCCAGATGTACGCCGAGCCGGACGCGGACGTGCCCCGTGGGGTCCTGGTCCCGGCGCTGCCGGGCGCAGACGAGGTCGCGGTCCTCACCGACTGGCTCGGCCAGCAGCGTGGGGGCCCGGTGAAGCTGGCCGTGCCCATGCGCGGGGACAAGCGCGCCCTGCTCGAGACGGTCAGCCGCAACGCCGCCCAGTCCCTGGCCTCGCACAAGCTGCGCCGCTCCGGGGACCTGACGACCCGCAGCCAGGCGCTCACGGAGCTCACCGATGCCCTGGACCTGCCCGGCGCCCCGCTGCGGATCGAGTGCTTCGACGTCTCCAACCTCGGCGCTGACGATGTCGTGGCCTCCATGGTGGTCTTCGAGGACGGCCTGCCCCGCCCCTCGGAGTACCGGAAGTTCGCCATCAAGGGATTCACCGGGCAGAACGATGTGGCCGCGATCGCCGAGGTGATCGGTCGGCGGTTCCACCGGATGGCCCGGGAGCAGGGCACGACCCGCGTCGAGCCCACTGCTCTGCCGGGAGCAGCGCCCAGCACTGCGCCCGATGCTGTGCAGCCCGACGCCGGTGAGTCTCACCCTGTTCCGCACGATGCTGGTCCAGCCGGCTCGGGTCCAGCCGGCTCTGGTCCGTCCGATGCTGCGAACGGCAGCACGGAACCAGGCCCCGGCGAGGCGAAGGCCACCCGGTTCGCCTATCCACCCTCGCTGGTGGTCATCGACGGGGGACCGCCGCAGGTCAGCGCGGCCTACGGTGCGCTGGCCGACCTCGGGATCACCGACATCGCCGTGGTCGGCCTGGCCAAGCGCCTGGAGGAGGTGTGGCTGCCCGACGAGGAGGACCCGGTGATCCTGCCGCGCACCAGCCAGGGGCTCTACCTGCTCCAGCGGGTCCGCGACGAGGCGCACCGGACCGCGATCCGCTACCAGCGCCAGAAGCGCTCGGCGCGGATGACCACCAGCGCCCTGGACTCCATCGCGGGCCTGGGTCCGGCGCGGCGCAAGGCCCTGCTGGCCCGGTTCGGCTCGGTGCGCGCACTGCGGGCCGCCACCCCCGAGGAGGTCGCCGAGGTCCCCGGAATAGGGCCCGGCCTGGCCCTGCGGGTCGTGGTCGCATTGGCCGGGCAGAGCACCACCCCGGCGGTCAACCTGACGACGGGGGAGATCGTGGGCGAGGATGGACCCACGATCGATCCGTCGCGATGACGCGCAGCCCAACCCACGCCCGAGGCATCGCGGCGATCAACAGTCCGACCCCGAGGAGGCGCGATGTCTCATCGGTCCGACCCCGAGGAGGCGCGATGACCAGCACGCCCGGTCCCGAGGAGGCGCGATGACCAGCACGCCCGGTCCCGTGGACGGGATCGCCGGATTCGAGCTGCTGCTGGTCTCGGGCATGTCCGGCGCCGGGCGCTCCAGCGCGGCCCGCGCCCTGGAGGACCTCGGTTGGTTCGTCATCGACAACCTGCCCCCCAAGATGCTCGCCTCCACCCTGGACCTCCTGGCCGCGCGCTCGGACGTCGAGCGGATCGCCGTGGTGGTCGACGTGCGCGGCGGCGGGCTGTTCGACCAGCTCGAGGCGGCGATGTCCGAGTTGATCGCCCGCGGCGTGGACCTCAAGATCCTGTTCCTGGAGTCCAGCGACGAGGCCCTGGTCCGCCGGTTCGAGTCCAACCGGCGCCCGCACCCGCTGCAGGACGGCGGCCGGGTCCTGGATGGCATCCATCGCGAGCGCACCCTGCTGGGCAACCTGCGCGCCAACGCGGATCTGGTCATCGACACATCGCACCGCAGCATCCACGAGCTGCGCCGCGCCATCGACGCGGCCTTCGAGTCCGACGAGCCGGTGGGCCTGCGGGCCACGGTGATGTCCTTCGGCTTCAAGTACGGCCTGCCGATGGACGCCGACTACGTCGCCGACGTGCGGTTCATCCCCAACCCGCACTGGATCCCCGAGCTGCGCGAGCTGCGCGGCGTCGATGCACCGGTCAACGACTACGTCGTGAGCCAGGAGGGCGCCGTGGAGTTCCTCGACACCTACGCGCGCCTGATCGACCTGGCCACCGAGGGCTACCTGCGCGAGGGCAAGCGGTTCGCGACGATCGCCATCGGCTGCACGGGCGGCAAGCACCGCTCGGTGGCCATGGCCGAGAACCTGAGCGCGCGGCTGGTCCGCGTCGGCCTGGAGGCCTGCGTGGTGCATCGGGACCTCGGCCGGGAGTGAGCGATGAACCCGACGGGGACCCCGGGATCGAGTCGAGCCGGCCGCGGGCAGCGCCTGCCCACAGGCTCTGGGCCTCGGGTGGTCGCCCTCGGTGGCGGGCATGGATTGGCCGTGACCCTGCGCGCGCTGGGCGGGGTCACCGACCAGCTCACGGCGATCGTGGGGATGGCCGATGACGGTGGGTCCAGCGGACGGCTGCGCCGCGAGCTCGGCGCCCCGCCCCCCGGTGACCTGCGGATGGCGCTGGCCGCGTTGTGCGGAGACGATGTCTGGGGCCGGACCTGGAGCTCGGTCGTGCAGCACCGGTTCAGCCGTGGGGATCTCGCCGGGCACGCGCTGGGCAACCTGCTGATCACTGCCCTGTGGGAGCAGACCGGGGACATCGTGGCCGGCCTGGACTGGGTCGGCGCCCTGCTCGGGGCCCGCGGACGGGTGCTGCCGGCCTGCAGCGACGGGGTCCAGATCGTGGCCGAGGTCCGGGACCTGCCCGGCCGTCCGGGGATCAGCCAGGTGCGCGGCCAGGCCCAGGTGGCGATCACCGAGGGAACCGTGGCCTCGATCGCCCTGGAACCGGCCGACGCACCAGCCCGTCCGGAGGCGGTGGAGGCCATCGAGTCGGCCGAAGCCCTGGTCATGGGCCCCGGGTCCTGGTACACCTCGGTGCTCGCCGGGCTGCTGGTGCCCGGGATCCACGACGCCGTGGTGGCCACGACCGCCACCCGGATCCTCGTGCTCAACCTGGTGGCCCAGCCGGGGGAGACCTCCGGACTGCGCCCGACGGCCCATGTCGAGATCCTGGCCGAGGCCTTCCCCGACCTGCGCTTCGACGTGGTGCTGGCCGACCCCGCCCATGTCCAGAGCACGACCGACCTCGCGCAGGCATGCACGCAGATCGGTGGCGAACTGCTGCTGCGCACGATCCACGACGCCCGAGCCGAGCCGGGCCACCACGACCCCGTACTCCTGGGCAGGGCGTTCGCGGAGTTGATCGGCCATGGGAGTATTCCGGCATGGCGATGACGGCAGGGGTCAAGGACGAGCTCAGCCGGGTGCCGACCACCCGGACGTGCTGCCGCAAGGCGGAGGTCTCGGCCCTGCTGCGGTTCTCCGGGGGGCTGCACCTCGTGGCCGGCCGGGTCGTGGTCGAGGCAGAGCTGGACACCGGCTCAGCCGCCCGCCGCACCCGAGCGGCCATCACGGATCTGTTCGGTCACGCGGCCACGATCACCGTCGTGGCCCCCTCGGGGATCCGCCGGGGCAACCGGTACGTGCTCACGGTCGCAGCCGACGGCAAGCAGCTGGCCAAGCAGGCCGGCCTGCTGGACAACTCCGGGCGCCCGGTGCGTGGGCTGCCCGCCGTGGTGGTCAACGGGGCGCTGTGCGATTCGGAGGCCGCCTGGCGGGGTGCGTTCCTGGCCCACGGCTCGCTGACCGAGCCCGGCCGCTCGGCCGCACTCGAGGTGTCCTGCCCGGGTCCCGAGGCGGCCCTGGCCCTGGTCGGGGCAGCGCGTCGGCTGGGCATCCCGGCCAAGGCCCGCGAGGTGCGTGGGATCGATCGGGTGGTCATCCGCGATGGCGACGCGATCGGCGCCATGCTCACCCGGATGGGCGCCCACGAGTCGGTCATGGCCTGGGAGGAGCGCCGGATGCGCCGCGAGGTGCGGGCCACCGCCAACCGCCTGGCCAACTTCGACGACGCCAACCTGCGCCGCTCGGCCCGGGCCGCGGTGGCCGCCGGCGCCCGGGTGGAGCGCGCCCTGGAGATCCTCGGTGACACGGTGCCCGAGCACCTGGCCGTGGCCGGTGCGCTGCGCCTGCAGCACAAGCAGGCCAGCCTCGAGGAGCTCGGGGGCCTGGCCGATCCCCCGATGACCAAGGACGCCATCGCCGGGCGGATCCGCAGGCTGCTGGCGCTGGCCGACAGGCGCGCCGCCGAGCTGGGCATCCCCAGCACCGAGGACATGGCACAGTCGGACTGAACCGGCCTCGGGCCGAACCGGCGCTGCCGGGGCTCAGCGGGCCGCCGGGCCCGGTCGGTCGGCTCCAACGGGCGATCGGCCGCCCGGGTCAATAGGCTCGTGCCTTGCACGAAGCGTCGCCACATACCGCCAAGGGAGTCCACCTGTGAAGAAGATCAGTGATCTCGACATCGCTGGCAAGACGGTCCTGCTCAGGTCCGATTTCAACGTCCCGCTGGCCAAGGACGGCTCGGGCGTCATCACCGACGACGGCCGGATCGTGGCCAGCCTGCCCACGATCAAGGCCTTGATCGACGGCGGCGCGAAGGTCGTCATCGCCGCCCACCTGGGCCGACCCAAGGGCGTCGGCTTCGAGGCCTCCGGCTCGCTGGCCCCCGTCGCGGCGCGCCTGGGTGAGCTGCTCGGCCAGGAGGTCGCGCTCGCCTCGGACGTCACCGGAGAGTCCGCGCAGGCCACCGTCGCGGCCCTGGCGCCCGGCCAGGTCGCGCTGCTGGAGAACGTGCGCTTCGACGCGCGGGAGACCAGCAAGGACCAGGCGCAGCGCAAGGCACTGGCCGAGGAGCTGGCGGGCCTGGCCGACCTCTACGTCTCCGACGGGTTCGGGGTGGTGCATCGTGAGCAGGCCTCGGTCACCGACGTCGCCGAGCTGCTGCCCAACGCCGGCGGCCTGCTCGTCGAGAAGGAGGTCGAATCCTTCTCGAAGGTGCTGGCTGATCCGGGCCGACCGTACGTGGTCATCCTCGGTGGGTCCAAGGTCTCGGACAAGCTCGGCGTGATCGACAACCTGATCGACAGCGTCGACCGGCTGCTGATCGGCGGCGGCATGGCCTACACGTTCCTGGCCGCCCAGGGCAGCACGGTCGGCGACTCGCTGCTCGAGGCCGACCAGATCGAGGCCGTGCAGGGCTACATCGCCAAGGCCGCGGAGAAGGGCATCGAGCTCCTCGTCCCGCTGGACACCAAGGTGTCGGTGGCCTTCCCGAGCAAGGACGAGCCGCACCCGGAGAGCAAGGTCGTGCCCAGCACCGAGATCCCGGACGGCTGGATGGGCCTGGACATCGGCCCGCAGACGATCGAGCTGTTCGCCAGCAAGGTCGCCGACGCCCGCACGGTCGTGTGGAACGGCCCCATGGGTGTGTTCGAGTTCGACGATTTCGCCGCAGGAACACTCGAGGTCGCCCAGGCCATTGCGGCCTCCGGGGCGTTCTCGGTCATCGGGGGCGGCGACTCCGCTGCCGCTGTCCGCCAGCTCGGCCTGGAGGACGGCTTCTCCCACATCTCCACCGGCGGTGGTGCCTCCCTCGAGCTGCTCGAGGGCAAGACACTCCCCGGTCTCGCAGTTCTGGAGGGCTGACACATGGCACGAAAGCCGTTCATGGCAGGTAACTGGAAGATGAACCTCGATCACCTCGAGGCCATCGCACACGTGCAGAAGATCGCGTTCGGACTCTCCGACGACGACTTCGAAGCCGTCGAGGTCGGCGTGATGGTGCCGTTCACCGACATCCGCTCCGTGCAGACCCTGGTCGATGCGGACAACCTTAAGATCGTCTACGGCAGCCAGGACATCTCCGCCCACGACAAGGGCGCCTACACCGGGGAGATCTCCGGGGCGATGCTGGCCAAGTTGGGCTGCACCTACGCGACGATCGGGCACAGCGAGCGCCGGCAGTACCACGGCGAGGACGATGCCCTGGTCAACGCCAAGGTGAAGGCGGCGTACTCCCATGGCCTGCTGCCGATCATGTGCATCGGCGAGGTCAAGGAGGAGCGCGAGGCCGGCATCCAGGAGCAGGTGACCCTGGGGCAGCTCGATGGCGGCCTGGCCGACATCCCGGCCGAGCAGGCCGCGCAGATCGTGATCGCCTACGAGCCGGTCTGGGCGATCGGCACCGGCCTGACCGCGACCCCGCAGGACGCCCAGGACATGTGCGCCGCGATCCGGGGTCGCCTGGCCGAGCTGTACAGCCCCGAGGTCGCCGACGCGATCCGGATCCAGTACGGCGGCTCGGTGAAGGCCGCCAATGCCGCCGAGATCATGTCCGGTCCCGACGTGGACGGCGCGCTGATCGGTGGTGCCTCGCTGGATGCCGACGAGTTCGTCGCCGTCTGCCGGTACCGACTGTCCTGATCCCGGTGGGGGTGCCCGGCGACTGGCACCTCCACGGGCAGGACGCTGTTCCTCGACGCTGCGTGTGATCGCGGTCGGCGGACCGGTGCGGCGCTGGCCGCCACCACCGCGCCGACCGCGTATCCTTGCGCCATCGACGTGAAGGGAACCACCCAGTGACCACCGCGCTGCAGATCCTGCTGCTGATCCTCAACGGGCTCGTCATCGTGCTCGTGCTGCTCCACAAGGGCAAGGGCGGTGGCCTGTCCGACCTGTTCGGCGGCGGCGTGAGCTCGTCCCTGGGGGGCAGCTCGGTGGCCGAGCGCAACCTCGACCGGATCACCATCGCGCTGCTGCTCATCTGGTCGGCGGCGATCATCGCGCTCGGCCTGGCATTCTGACGCGCTGACATCTCGGGCCCCACACGTCGGGTCCGACCCTGCATCATCAACGTCTTCGGAGGCACTTGTGGCTGGTGGGAACGCGATCCGTGGAAGTCGGGTCGGCTCGGGACCCATGGGCGAGGCGGAGCGCGGCGACGCGGCCCCGCGCCGGCGCGTGACGTTCTACTGCGCCCGCGGGCACGAGACCACCCCGAGCTTCTCCGACGAGGCGGCGATCCCGGAGATGTGGGACTGCCCGACCTGCGGGTACCCCGCGGGCCTGGACCCGGAGAATCCGCCCACCCCGACCAAGGTGGAGCCGTACAAGACCCACCTGGCCTACGTGAAGGAGCGCCGCTCCGACGTCGACGGGGACGCGATCCTCAACGAGGCGCTCGACCGGATGCACGGCAACGCCTGATCGTCGCGCCCTCGCCCCACTCCCGTCCACCCACCCCCGGCCCGCCCCCGCGCAGGCGCTTCCCGTCCGCCGAGATGCTTCCCGAACTCGGGAAGCGGATCGCAAGTTCGCAAGCGCCTGCGGTGCAGGGGAGCGCGGCTCAGCGCAGTCGGTCCAGCACTCCGCGCGCGGCGGCGGCCACGTTCTGCGCGGTGAACCCCCACTGCGCGAACAGCTCACTGGCGTCGGCGGACGCGCCGAAGTGGTTGATCGACACGCAGCCCCCTTGGCTGCCGACGTACTTCCACCAGCCCTGATCAGAGCCCGCCTCCACTGAGACTCGGGCGCGCACGCTGGCCGGCAGGACCGCCTCGCGGTACTCGGCGGGCTGGGCCTCGAACCACTCCAGGCACGGCATCGACACCACCCGGGTGGGCACGCCGTCGGCCTGCAGCAGGTCGCGGGAGGCCATCGCCACCGACACCTCCGAGCCGGTCGCGAGCAGGATCAGCTCCGGCTCTCCGCCTGCGGCCTCGGCGAGCACGTAGCCACCGCGAACTGCCTGCTGGGCATGCTCGCCGGCGCTGCGGTCCAGGGTGGGCACGTCCTGGCGGGTCAGGATCAGTCCCACGGGCCCGGGGTTCTCCAGCGCGGCCGCCCACACCACGGCCGTCTCGTTGGCGTCGGCGGGCCGGACCACCGACAGCTCGGGGATCGCCCGCAGCGCCCAGAGGTGCTCGATGGGCTGGTGCGTGGGGCCGTCCTCACCGACCCCGATGGAGTCGTGCGTCCAGACGAACACCGAGTTCAGGCCCATCAGGCTGGCCAGCCGGACCGGGGCGCGCATGTAGTCGCTGAAGACCAGGAACGTGCCCCCGAACGCCCGGGTCAGCCCCTGCATCGCGATGCCGTTGAGGATCGCGCCCATGGCGTGCTCGCGGATGCCGAAGTGGATCACCCGGCCGTACGGGTCAGCGCCCGGGACTGGGGAGCCGACCGGCAGGAACTCGCCGCCCCGCTCGATGGTCGTGCCGTTGGAATCGCCCAGGTCGGCGGACCCGCCCCAGAACTCGGGCAGCACCCCGGCCAGTGCGTTGATGACCGCATGGGAGGCCTTGCGGGTGGCCAGGGAGGTTCCGGGCTCCCAGCTGGGCAGGGCATCGCGCCAGCCCTCGGGCAGCGTGCGGACGACCAACCGATCGAGCAGGTGGGCCCCGTCCGGGTTGCCGATGCGCCAGGCCTGGTAGCCCACCTCCCACTCGGCGCGCAGGTCGGCACCGCGTTCCACGACCTGACGAGCGTGGGCCAGAACGTCGTCCTCGACGGCGAACGACGCGTCCGGATCCATGCCCAGCGCGATCTTGGTCGCCGCGACCTCGGCGGCGCCGAGCGCAGCGCCGTGCGCGGCACCGGTGTTGCGTGCGTGTGGGGCCGGCCAGGCGATCACGGTGTGCAGGCGGATCAGCGAGGGCGCGTCGCGCTGGTCGCGTGCGGCGGTCATCGCCTCGGCCAGCGCGTGGACGTCCACCGATCCGTCGGCAGCAAGGCCCACCTCCTGCACGTGCCAGCCGTAGGCGCGGTACCGGCCGGGGACGTCCTCGGTGAACGACACCGCGGTGTCGCCCTCGATCGAGATGTGGTTGTCGTCCCAGAGGACGATCAGGTCGCCCAGGCGCTGGGTTCCGGCCAGGCTCGCGGCCTCCCCGGAGATGCCCTCCTGGAGGTCCCCGTCCGAGGCGATCACCCAGGTCGTGGTGTCGAACGGGCTCATCGTGACCGGCGCGTCGGGATCGAGCAGCCCGCGCGCGTACCGGTTGGCCATCACCACGCCCACCGCCGAGGACACTCCCTGACCCAGCGGGCCGGTGGTCATCTCGATGCCGCGGGTCAGATCGAGCTCGGGATGGCCGGGCGTCTGCGAGTCGAGGGTGCGGAACGCCTGGAGGTCGGCCAGCGTCGTGTCGTAGCCCGACAGGTACAGCTGGATGTAGAGCGTGAGGCTGCCGTGCCCGCAGGAGAGGATGAACCGGTCGCGGCCCAGCCAGGTGGGATCGCTGGGGTCGTGGCGCAGGAACCGCTGGAAGAGCAGGTACGCCGCTGGCGCCAGGGCCATCGCGGTGCCCGGATGCCCGTTGCCGACCTTCTGGACCGCGTCGGCGGCAAGCGCCCGTGCGGTGGCCACAGCACGATCGTCGAGCTCGGTCCAATCCGGGATTCCCATTGCTACTCCTCGACTCGGGTGCGGGCTCAGGGTATCGGCACACGGGGCGGACCCGTCGCTGCGCCGCAGGTAGCATGGGGGCCGTGACTGCAGTGGAGCCTGGCCGAGTGCACGCCCCTGGTCAGCCGCCGGAGGGTCCGCCGCCGCCGCGCTGGCGCAGCTATCTGGCACTGACCAAGCCGCGAGTCATCGAGTTGCTCCTGGTCACCACGATCCCGGTCATGTTCCTGGCCGCCGGCGGGTTCCCGCCGCTGGGCACCGTGCTGCTGACCCTGCTCGGCGGCACCTTGGCCGCGGCCGGTGCCAACGTGATCAACATGGTCTACGACCGCGACATCGATGCCGTGATGGTCCGCACAAAGGCGCGGCCGCTGGTCGCCGGCCACGTCAGCGTACCCAGCGCGCTGACCTTCGGGGTCGGGCTGAGCATTGCCTCGGTGGGGTTGCTGGCCCTGACCGTGAACGTCCTGTCCGCGGTCCTGGCCGCCGCGGCGATCGGCTTCTACGTGTTCATCTACACGATGCTGCTCAAGCGCCGGACCGCGCAGAACATCGTCTGGGGTGGGGCGGCGGGCTGCTTCCCGGTGCTGATCGGCTGGGCGGCCGTGACCGACTCGCTGTCCGCGACGCCGTTCGTGCTGTTCGGCATCGTGTTCCTCTGGACGCCGCCGCACTACTGGCCCCTGGCCCTGCGGTTCAAGGCTGACTACCAGGCCGCGCGGGTGCCGATGCTGCCGGCCGTGGCCGATGCGGGTGCGGTGGCCGCGCAGATCGTCTGGTACTCGTGGGCGATGGTGGCCATGTCGCTGCTGCTCACCCCGGTGGCGGGGATGCACTGGCTCTACACCGGGACTGCCCTTCTGCTCGGCGTGATCTGGATGCGCGAGGCCTACGCGCTGCGCCGCCAGGTGCGCGCAGGCCTCGCGGAGACCGGCGCGATGCGGCTGTTCCACGGCTCCATCTCCTACCTGTCCCTGCTCTTCCTCGCGGTGGCGATCGACCCGTTCCTGGGCTGACCCGCGCCAGCCGCCCCTGCCCACCGTCTGTGACCCTCGACCCACCGCAGGCGCTTTCGAAGTGCTCGGGTGCTTCCCGAATTCGGGAGCACCTCGACGGAAGGGAGGAGTCTGCGGGCATCGGGTGTGACGGCCTCAGGGCTTCGCGGTGGCCATCGTCAACCGGACCCGCGCGCCCCCGCTGGGCGAGGAGCCGACCACGATGGTCCCGCCGGCCCGCTCGGCCAGCCGTCGGGCGATGTCCAGGCCCAGCCCCGTCGAGCCGGCCACCGACAGCCCCCGGGCAAGGACGTCCTCGGCGGGCATCCCGCGGCCCTGGTCGGACACCTCCAACCACGCCATCGGCCCCGGACTGACTCCGACGGCCACCCGGAAGCCGACGCGCTCGTCGGTGTGGGCGAAGACGTTGCCGATCAGGGCGTCCAGGGCATCGCCGAGGTCACGAACCGGCACGGCCACATGCAGCGGGCGCGGCGGGATGTCCACGACCAGGTCGCGCTCCTGGTCCTCGGCCAGCACAGCCCAGAAGGCGGCGCGATCCCGGGCCACGGCAGCGAGATCCGCGCTGGCGGGCAGTGCGGAGCGCACTGGCCGGCGAGCCTCCCGGATCACCTCGTCGACCATCCGTTCGAGCCGGTCGACGTCATCGCGCAGCCGGTCGGCGTCCTCGTCGTCTGGCAGGGACTCGGCATCCAGGCGCAGCGCGGCCACCGGGGTTCGCAACCGATGGGCGAGGTCGGCCACCTCCTCGCGCTCCAGGCCCATCAACTCGACCACCCGACTGGCCAGACGGTTCAACGCGGTGCCGGCCTGGTCGATGTCGGCGATGTCGGTGGGGGGTACGCGTGCCTCCAGGTCGCCGGCCGCGAGCCGCTCGGCAGTGGTACCCAGCCGACTGATCGGGCGCAGGAAGGCGCGAGCCAGCAGCAGGCCCAGGCCGACGGACAGGGCGAGCAGGCCCAGGCCGACGACCATCAGGATCCCCTGGGAGCGTCGGACCTCGCCGGTGAGTTCATGCTCGGGGGCGAACACGCGCAGCACGACCTCGCCGTCCGCGGTGTAGACGGGCACGAGCAGGTCGCGCCCGCCGCCGGCCTCGGCGAAGAACGCGCCGCGCTCCCGGGCCAGCACCACCGACGGGTCCACCGGCCGCGGCGAACCCAGCACGCTGCCGTCGGCGAGGTACGCCGTCGCCGGACGTCCGCTGCGGGCGCTGTAGGCCAGCAGCAGCGCATCGAGCTCGGTCGGCTCGGCCACCGGGATGCGGGCCACCAGCGGTTGGATCTCCAGGACGAGCTGGCGTTGAGCCCGATCGACCGCGAAATTGCCCACGTTGACCATCAGAGGCACCAGGAACGCCACCAGCACGACCGAGGTCGAGGCCAGCAGTGTCAGCAGGATGCGACGGCGCACCGGGTCACGGCTCCACCAGCTTCACGCCCACGCCGCGCACGGTGTGCAGGTAGCGGGGCTCCTGGGCGGTCTCGCCGAGCTTGCGGCGCAGCCAGGACAGGTGGACGTCGACGGTCTTCTCGCCGCCGCCATAGGAGACGCGCCACACCTCGGCGAGCAGCTCGCGCTTGGTGATGACCTCGCCGGGGCGGGCCATCAGGTAGGCCAGCAGGTCGAACTCCCGCGGGCTGAGCTCGAGCGCCTGTCCGTCGAGCGTGGCGGTCCGCCCGCGTGTGTCCAGATGCAGGTCGGCAACCTCGAGCCGGCTGCTCGGGGCGCTGCTGGCGGCGCGACGCAGGACGGCTCGGATCCGCGCGTCGAGGGCGGCCGCCGAGAACGGCTTGATGACGTAGTCGTCGGCCCCCGAGTCCAGGGCGCGGACCACCTGCTCCTCGTCATCGCGGGCGGTGGCCACGATCACCGGGGTCGTGCTGACCGCACGCAGCATCCGCAGCAGCTCGACGCCGTCGAGGTCGGGCAGCCCCAGGTCGAGGATCACCAGGTCCGGGTCCCCGCTGATGGCCTGCTGCAGGCCCGTCATGGCATTCGGCGCGGAGTCGACGGCGTGCCCTCGATCGGACAGCGCGTGGATCAAGGCCGAGCGGATACCCGGGTCATCCTCCACCACCAGGACTCGTGACATGGCCCCACCGTAGACGCTGGAGGTGCCCCAGACCCGCAACCCGGGGCGGTGGTTTTCTCCGTGCTGCGACCGCCACCACGCTTGAAGGTCATACCCTCGTCAATGACCGGCGCCAAATGAGGGCACACTGGTCTCATGAGACTCCGCTGGCTGTCGACTGCCGCATGGGCAGCGGTGGCCATCGGGACCGCGGCGGTGTGTCTGACCGCGGTCACCGCGGTGCGCAGCGTGGTCACTGACTCGCCCGTCCAGGTGCTCACAGCGGCGGACATGGAACGCCTGCTCGACAGGCCCGAGGCCGAGCTGGAC
>JBAVKQ010000279.1:0-3180 GCA_049688395.1 Candidatus Nanopelagicales bacterium | reverse complement strand
GCTACGGTGTCACCGTGGGCGAGAATCCCGCCGAGGAGCCGCTCGAGGGCGGGAACACGTCAGCCAGCGTCGTGCGCCTTGGCGACACCGTGCGTAAGCCCTGGCTACCGTCTACGGAGCGGACTGTCAGCTACATGCTCGCGCTGCGTGATCGCGGGATCGACCTTCCCGAGCCGCATGGGCAAGACAAGCAGGGACGTCTGGTCTTGGACTATGTGCCTGGTGTCCTTGCGATGGACTGCGAGCCTCTGGGTGAGCCACTCCTCCGGCGCATCGGTGGTCTGGTTCGGTCGATCCACGATGCCAGCGTGGGACTACCCGTTCCCGACACGTGGGACGTGCTCATACCCGCGGAGACCCCGGACCTGATCTGCCACAACGACCTGGCGTCCTGGAACTTGGTCATCGACGTGGACCGTTTGGTGTTCATCGACTGGGACGGCGCAGGACCGAGCACACGCCTGTGGGACCTTGCCTACGCCGCTGTCTCCTTCGGTCGCCTGTTCCCAACCGACGAACCCGAGATGGCGGCTCGCAGACTCAGCGCCTTCGTCGACGGCTACGGGCCCGACTCGCGTCTCCGCGGCGCTTTGCCGGTGGCAATGGCCAGGCGCGCTCGGGCGATGCACAGTCTCCTGCACCGTTCTCACCAGGCCGGTGATGAACCTTGGGCGTCGATGTACACCCAAGGCCACGGCGAACATTGGGATCAGACGGCCGACTACATTGCCCAGCACCAACAGGTGTGGCGACGAGCCATCTGCCGGTAGCCGGTCATCCCGCGATCCGGGCGGACGACAGGCGACGCAGCACGACACTAGGGCAGCCAGACCCAGCGCACCGGATAGCGCCGCGTCCTCACGCGGTATGCAGCACCCCTCGGCGCGAGCACCGGCACGTGCCGCACTGGACCAAGCCCTTGTCGAGATTGACGACGTCTGCTAACGTGTGACGCATGGTACTCGGTGATGACGGGATCCTGTCGAACCTCCGACGGGGTGCGTTGGAGTACTGCATCCTGGCGATGCTCACCGACCAGGAGCTCTACGGGCTTGAGATCGCCCGGCGGCTGACCGCTGACGGGGTGCTGATGTCCAGCGAGGGCACCCTGTACCCGCTGCTGGCCCGACTGCGTCGGGCGGGCCTGGTCGACACGACCTGGCAGGAATCAGTTGAGGGCCCACCGCGGCGGTACTACGCCTTGACTCAGGGCGGGCGGGATGCGTTGGCCGCGTTCACCCGGACCTGGACCCCGTTCCGAGATGCGGTCGACGCCGCGCTCATGGCTGGAGGAGACCGATCATGACCCCCACCCACCCCCTGGTTGCCTCGTATCTCGAGGACCTCGACCAGTTGCTCGCCGGCATCGACCCCGGTGACCGGGCCGAGGTGATGGCCGGGGTCCGCGAGCACCTCGACACCGCCCTGCCCGGCAACGACCCCGTCACCGACGACGACGTGCGCGCCGCCCTGGCCGAACTCGGTCCGCCCCACGCCGTGGCCGACGAGGCCTACGCCGGCAGACCACCGGCCACTCCCCCGCCAGCACCCCGGGTCGGGCCGATGAGCCGGGTCTGGGTGCCGATCCTGGTGGTGATCCTCCAAGTGATCGCGCTGCTGTTCGTCCTGATCATCGTCGGCGGGTTCCCCGCCGTCACCACGAGCAGCGTCACGGCCGGCGCCGATGGGGTGGAGGTTCCCGGGTCCGCCGAGCTCACCGGGTCCCCGCTGCTCGGATCCCTGGCCGCGATCATGTTCACCCTGCCCCTGTGGGCCACCGTGGCCCTGCTCGTCGGGCTGTCGCCGCTGTGGGCAGGCCGAGAGAAAGCGGCGGTCGTCCTGCTGGTCCCCGGGGCGGCCCTGCTCATGGGCGTCCTGCCACTGATCGGCTACTGGCTGGTCGGGGTCAACGGGGTGTACATCGGCACCTGGACAGCGGTGACCCTCATCCTCTTCGGCGGCGGCTGGCTGATGACCCGACTCACCCGCCGAGCGGCCGCCCGGTGCGCATGACGCCACGGCCAGCCTCTCGCGCGCGGGTCAGCGGGATGCCCGGGGAGACGGTGCACAGGCCGCCTGACTGGTGGCTCTCCAAACGAGGCCTCAACGCCTCCGCCGGGAGGCCCAGCCCTGACCGGATCCTCCAGCGTCCAACCCCAGGAGGGCACCCATCTGGGCCGGGATGACTCCCCCCCAGGCGCCCAGCTCGCGGCGATGTGGGGCACCCGCATCCGTGCCGACAGCTTGCAGGGGTTGGGCGGTGGCGCTTGGTCCACGTCCGGGGTTCGCATAGCCTGCTGGGATGGGGTGGATCGCTCGTCGTGGCGCAGTGGCTGTGGCGCTGTTCACCCTTGCCGCAATGCTGGGGCTGGGGTGGTCTCCACCTCCTTGGCCGGGCGCGACGTGGGGGGCCTCTGCCGGATCCCTCGTTGACGGCACACAGCCCGGCGACGGCGGGACCACTTACTGGGTGGATCACGCCACTTCCGGGCAGTTGGCCGGCCCAGTTAGCTTCGCCTCTGAGCGGGTCGTTGGCGCGGGGGGCTCCACACGAGTAGGCGGTGGACCCTGGGGGTCGGTGGAGCCGGTTGCCTTGCCGCTGGTCATCGCGATGGCGTTCAGGACCTCTGTGGGCGGCTTCGGGTGGGTGCCGGCGGCTGCGCACCGTGGTGCTCCCGCAGCGCCTCGGGCGCCTCCGAACTCTGCGTGACCCTGTTCTCCGTGCGATCCACCTGATCGATTCTCCTCGCTGAGCATCACCAGCGCTGGCTGTGCGCTCGCGCTCACCACCGGCCGCTGCACGCTCACGCTGTCGACCGCCGTCCTGATACCGGTCCTGCCGCTGTCCCCTTCTCGATCCCGGAGTTGCCATGCCCTCGTCCACCCTGCCCAGCACCCCGAGCTCACCTCCACAGGTGGCGCATCGAGCGCATCTCTGGCGAGCGGTCTTGGCACTGGCCGTGATCGTGGCGGCGCTGGCGTCGGCGTTGACCACTCCGGTCCGCTTGGGACTGGATCTTCGGGGCGGCACGCAGATCGTGTTGGAGACTCGAGACACCGGGACCGTGGTCGCCGACGCGGAGTCCACGGATCGGGTCGTGGAGGTGTTGCGCAAACGGGTCGACGCGCTCGGGGTCTCCGAGCCGACGCTGGCCCGATCCGGTGACCGGCGGATCATCG
>JBAVKQ010000278.1:0-6091 GCA_049688395.1 Candidatus Nanopelagicales bacterium | reverse complement strand
CGGCCCGGGCCTGCGCCGCGGTCGGCGCCATCCCCGCGAGTTGCTGGTCGGCGAGGCCGTCGACTTCTGGCGCGTCGAGGAGATCGAGCCCGGTCGGCTGCTGCGGCTGCGCGCGGAGATGCGGGTGCCGGGCCTGGCCTGGCTGGAGTTCCACGTCGACGCCGCACCCGACGGGAGGGCGACGTTGCGCCAGCGGGCCACGTTCTTCCCGCACGGACTGGCCGGTCAGGCGTACTGGTACTGCGTCCTGCCGTTCCACGGACTGGTCTTCTCCTCGATGCTGCGCCGGATCGGCGCCGCCGCCGAGCGCGCCGACCACGCCGACCACGCCGCCCAGCCCACCACGCCCACCCCCGCTTCCACCGCCTGACCCACCCGCCTGACCTTCCGCCTGACCTTGCCTCGGATCGCTGCGCCTGGGAACGCCTCGCCTCGCCTCGGAAACGCTTCCCTCCTGGTCAAACGCTCCCCGAATTCGGGAAGCGTTCGACCTGACGGGAAGCGCCTGCGGTGTGCGGTGTGCGGAGGCGGCGGCGGTCAGGACGGGCTGGGGTAGGTGTTCACCATCGAGAACGCAGCCCGGGTCAGGTACTCCCAGAGCAGATGCTCGTCCTCGGCGGCCACCTCGAACTGCGCCGCGGCCACGTCGAGGGCGGCACGCATGTGCGCAAGCCAGGCATCGTGCGCCGCTGCGTCCACCGGGAACGGCTCGTGGCGCATCCGCAGCCGCGGGTGGCCGCGCAGCTGCGAGTAGGTCGTCGGCCCGCCCCAGTACTGCTCGAGGAAGAGTTGCAGTCGCTGCGCCGCCGGACCCAGGTCGGCCTCGGGATACATCGGCCGCAGCGTGGGGTCCTCGGCTACCGCGGCGTAGAACGTGCCGACCAGGACGTCGAAGAAGTCGTGCCCGCCGAACCGCTCGAAGGGCGGGGCCGGGGTGGAGGTCATGGGCCGAATCTAGTGGACCCCATCGTGGTGCGGCGGGCACCGAGGCTGCGGATCAGGCCGCAAAGGCGGGAGGATGGGGCACATGTCCATCACGACCGACGCCGATTGGTGGCGCAGCGCAGTCATCTACCAGATCTACCCGAAGTCCTGGGCGGATTCCGACGGGGACGGATTCGGTGACATCGCCGGCATCCGCGCCCGGTTGGCCTACTTGGCCCGCCTGGGCGTGGACGCGGTGTGGTTCTCGCCCTGGTACATCTCGCCGCAGGCCGACGGCGGGTACGACGTGACCGACTTCCGAGCCATCGACCCGATGTTCGGTGGCGTGGCCGATGTCGAGGCGTTGGTCGCCGAGGCCCACGACCTGGGCATCAAGGTGATTGTCGACATCGTGCCCAACCACTCCTCGGATCAGCACGTGTTCTTCCAGGCGGCCCTGGCCACCGAGCCCGGCTCGCCGGAGTGGGACCGCTACCACTGCGTGCGGGGTGCCGACGACGGCGCCAATCCGCCCAACGACTGGCGCTGCGCCTTCGGCGGCCCCGCGTGGGACCCCATCCGCGACGCGGACGGTGAGCCGACCGGCTGGTGGTACCTGCACCTGTTCGACTCCAGCCAGCCGGACTTCAACTGGGACAACCCGGACGTGCGCGCCGAGTTCGTCGAGACGCTGCGGTTCTGGTTCGACCGCGGGATCGACGGGTTCCGCATCGACGTGGCCTTCGGCCTGGTCAAAGCGCCCGGCTACCCGGACTCCGGCGAGGGCGCGGGCGTGGAGCTGACCTTCGGCGAGCACGTCGGCTTCCCCCAGTGGGACCAGCCCGGCGTGCACGAGATCTGGCGCGAGTGGCGTCGCGTCGCCAATGGCTACCAACCACCGCGGGCGTTCGCCGGGGAGGTCTGGGTCGGCAGCCTCGAGGCGCTGGCGGCCTACCTGCGCCCCGACGAGCTGCATACGGCGTTCAACTTCGACCACCTGAAGTGCCCGTGGTCGGCCGGCGAGCTGCGCACGGTGATCGAGGGATCGCTGCACGCCGGTGGCCTGGTCAGCGCGCCGACCACCTGGGTGCTGGAGAACCACGACGTGCCGCGGGCACGCACCAAGTACGGGGTCGAGGCGACAGGGGCCCTGATGCCGCAGTCCAACACCGCGCCCCCGCCCGACGTCGTCCCCGACGACGTCCGTGGCCTGGCCCGGGCGCGCGCCGGACTGCTGTTCATGCTCGGCCTGCCCGGCTCGGCCTACATCTACCAAGGTCAGGAACTGGGCCTGCCCGAGGTCACCGACCTGCCCGGCGAGGCACGTCAGGACCCGGCGTTCGCACGCACGAACGGTGCGGAGGGATTCCGCGACGGCTGCCGCGTGCCGATCCCGTGGACCCGCGAGGGCGACTCGTTCGGGTTCAGCCCCAACGGTGCCGCGTGGCTGCCGATGCCGGCCGACTGGGGGACGCTGAGCGTCGAGGCCCAGACCGACGACCCGAGCTCCACGCTGGAACTGACCCGGACCGCCCTGCGCCTGCGCCGCAGCGAGCCCTCGCTCGGCGACGGTGACCTGCACTGGGTCAGCGAAGCCGGAGAGGACACCCTGGTGCTGCGCCGGCCCGCGCAGGACGCCGACCCGCACGTGATCGTGGCGATGAACCTGGGCGAGGAGTCGGCCGTGGTGGCCGCCAGCGAACTGCTCGTGGCCAGCGGTCCGGTGACCGCCGTCGAGGGTGGGTTCGAGCTCCCGCCGGACACCGCAGCCTGGCTGCGCTGACCTGCGACGCCGCGCCGGCCGACGCAGCCCGGTCGAGTGGTCAGGCCCCGGGTCAGTCGATCAGGCCCCGGGTCAGCAGGTCGGCGGCCGCACGCAGCAGGTGCTCGCGCACCTGCGAGTGTCCTGCCATCGGCACCGGGACGAGGGCCACCCCGCGCAGGAGGGCCAAGATGGTCAGGGCGGCCATGAGCGGGTCGAGGTCCGCGCGCACCCGGCCGAGGCGCTGCTCGGCGGACAGATAGTCGGCGATCAGTTGGGGCGGGTGCGCGGGTCCCGGCATCCCGGCGATCACTGCGGCCATCGCCGCCGCTGAGTCCGGACCCACCGGACCCGCGGCCCCATCATCGCTCGGCGGGTCGTCGGGAACAGCTCCGACGACCTGCGCGATCCGGGCCTGCTGGCGCTCGCCGAGCTCGGGGTCGCTGAGCAGGGCGATCTCCAAGGGGAGCAACTGCGCGTTCATCGCCGCGAGCCGGCCCAGCGCCTCGGCGACGTTGCCGGCCACGGTGCCCTGACCCGCGCGGGCGGGCAGGTGGGACAGGGACTCGATGATCGGGGCGTTCGCGTCGATCACCGCGGCCAGGAACAGTGCGAGCTTGTCGGGGAAGTGCCGGTAGATCGTGCCCTCGGACACGCCGGCGGCCTCGGCGATGGCGCGCGTCGTGGCATGGCTGTGACCACTGTCGGCCACGACCTGCCGGGTCGCCGCCAGCAGCCGGGCTCGGGTGGCAGCCCCACGGGCGGTCGGCCGTCGGGTCACCGGCGCACCTCCCTGCAGACTCCCCATGCACTCAGTCGGTCACGTCACGGCGTTGGAGCACCAGCGTGGCCACCGCCAAGCCTATGACCACGTAGAGGCCGGCCCAGGCCAGCGCGGTGCCGAACGCCACGGCGGCGTTGCCGCCCTGCGCGAGCGCGGTCAGTGCGTTGCCCAGCAGCCAGGGGGTGGTGCCGTCGAAGAGCTGGCCGATCACCGCCTCGACAACCAGCACGTACCCGACGCCCACGGAGATCGCGATGGCCGAGGAGCGCGCCAGGTAGGCGATGGCCAGTCCGACCCCGCCCCAGACCAGCTGCGCGGCCACCGAACTGGCCCAGGTGGACAGGACCGTTTCCGCGGCGCGCTCGGCCCACAACGAGGTGTCGATACCCGCAGCCTCGGCGGCCGCCGGAGCCACGCCCAGGGTCACGATCGCGGCCATCGAGGTGGCCAGGACGGTCAGGACCGACAGGGCCGCGACCTTGCCGACCAGCAACGGCCAGCGGCGGGGCATTGCAGCGACCAGCAGGCGGATCAGCCCCGAGGAGTAGTCGGTGGCCACCGCGATCGCCCAGAACGAGAGCGTGACGATGCCGAACATGCTCGCCGCGGCCGGCATCCCGGCCATCAACCCGTCCGGGCTGGCCAGCTCGGCCGCATCCGGGAACGCCACACCCGGTGCGCCCTCGGGCAGCTCCCTGCCGTCGGCAGGCTCCGCTGAACATGACGGTGTTGACCATGATCGCGAACAGCGCGGTCAGGCCGAACCAGGCGAGCAGCATGCCGCGGCGCCGGAGCCGCACCAGTTCGCTGCGCAGGCACGCGATCATCGGGTCTCCCCATGGGTGGGTGCGTGGGCGGCGCTGGCCGCCCGGTCGGCAGCCAACTCGCCGTCGCAGCGGCCGGTCATGGCCAGGAAGATGCCCTCGAGGCTGTCCTGGACGACGAGCAGGTGCTCAAGGGTGTACCCGGCCTGCGCAGCCGTCCGGTTGAGCTCCGCGGCCCGGCCGGCCATCGCCTCCACCCGGATCACGTCGGCTGACCGGGTTGCCGACCAGTCACCGCGCTGGAGCGCCACGAGCAACGCCTCGAGGTCCTCGGGACGCTCGGGGCGCACGTCGATGTGTGCGCGGGTGCGACCCAGCAGGTCCCGGGTGCGACCGGAGAAGACCAGTCCGCCGAACCTGATGACCACCACGTAGTCGCAGGCTGCCTCGATCTCGGCCAGCAGCTGCGAGGAGACCACGACGGTCCGGCCGCTGCGGCCCAGTTCCATGAGCAGGGCGCGGATCTCCACGATCCCGGCCGGGTCCAGACCGTTCGTGGGTTCGTCGAGGATGAGCAGATTCGGGTCGGGCAGGAGTGCGGCGGCGATCCCGAGGCGTTGCTTCATGCCCAGCGAGAAGCTGGCGACCTTCTCGGTATGCCGGCCCAGCAGGCCGACGATCGACAGCACCTCGTGCATCCGGGCGATCGGCAGGCCGCGCAGGCGGGCCAGCGACGTGAGGTTGGCCTGCGCCGAGATCCCGGGGACGAAGGCCGGACTCTCGACCAGCGCGCCGACCCGGGCGGCATAGTCCGCCGGATGGCTGATCGGCTCGCCGAGCACGTGGGCTGCGCCCCCGCCCGGTCGGATCAGTCCGAGCAGCATCCGGATCAGGGTGGACTTCCCCGAGCCGTTGGGTCCCACCAGCCCGATCACACCGCCGGCCGGAAGGTCGAGGGTGAGGTGATCCACCGCTGTGATGTCGCCGAACGTACGGGTCAGGTCCTGGGTCTGGATGACGCCCACCGAGCCTCCAATATAAGTGAGTGCTCACACGCAAGCAGGGGCCTGCCACTTCGTCAAGACCCGCCCCGCCCACGCGGTCGCCCCCTCCGCGGTCGGGCTCGCACCGATTCATCCAAGTCTCTTGACCATTTCGTGGATTCATCCAACTCCGCCGGCCCCCGCAGCCCGCCAACGTGGATGAATCCGACGGGCGGGCGGGCCCGGCTCAGTGCACCGGAGCAACGAGTTCGGCCTGGCGGGGTAGGCCCGGACGGCGGTGCGCAGTTGGTCGGCTCGGGTGGCCCGGTAGCGCCGCGTGGTGGCCAGGCTCGCGTAGCCGAGGAGGCCCATGACTTCGATGGCGGTCGCGCCGTCCTCGATCAGGGTGGTGGCCAAAGTGGCGCATGGCGTGCGCCAATCGCCGATGGGGCGGTGGAAGTGGATGTCGGCAGCGCCGAAGGCGCGGGTGACGACGCGGGTGAGTTGGGCTGCCATCAGCGAGGCACCCTTGTCCGCGGTCCACGGGGTCTGCGGGGGTGCGGACCACGGGTCGGCGGCGGTGGCCCGTCCGGCGTCGGGAACCGGGTCCCCCCGTCGGCGAGATCCTCGAGGCGTCGGTCGATGGGGATGGCCCGCTACTTGTCGCCCTTGCCGTGCCGCACGGCGATCAGTGTGGCCCGGGGGCGGCTCGCGCGGCCGTGCGCGATCGATCCAAGATTCCTCACCGCATCGTGGATTCATCCAAGTCCGCTGGCCGGCCGAGCCCGCGAACTTGGATGGATCCGGCGAGGCGGCTGGGCGGCGAGGCGGCTGGGCGGCGAGGCGGCTGGGCGGCTGGGCGGCAAGGCGGCTG
>JBAVKQ010000277.1:0-9845 GCA_049688395.1 Candidatus Nanopelagicales bacterium | reverse complement strand
CCTGCGAGCCCTCGTGGTCGAGCACGATCGTGCCCCACTTGGAGGTGTTCAGCCGCGGGTCGGAGTCCTTGATGATCGGGTTGGCGGCGTTGCCCAGGGCCATGATCACCAGATCGGCGTCGATGGTCTCGGTGCGCCCGGTGGCCACCGGGCGGCGCCGGCCGGACTCGTCGGGCTCACCGAGTTCCATCAGGTCCAGGGTGGCCGCGGTGACGAAGTTGGTCTTCGAGTCGCCGAGGAACTCGGTTGGGGAGGCCAGTTCGCGCAGGGCGATGCCCTCCTCCAGGGCATGGTGGAGCTCCTCCACGCGGGCAGGCATCTCCGAACGGGTCCGCCGGTAGACGATGGTGACGTTCCCGCCCAGGCGCTGGGCGGTGCGCGCGGCGTCCATGGCGGTGTTGCCGCCGCCGATCACCAGCACCTCCTTGCCCTGTGTGTCGGGCAGCGGGGTCTCGTAGTCCGCGCGCAGGCCCTGCATGAGGTTGACCCGGGTGAGGAACTCGTTGGCGCTCATGACGTTGAGCAGGTGCTCGCCGGGCACGTTCATGAACCGGGGCAGGCCCGCGCCGGTCCCGACGAAGATCTTGTGGAAGCCCGCCTCCTTGAGGTCGGCCAGGGTCGCGGTCTTGCCCACCACGAAGTTCTGCACGAACTCGCCGCCGAGCAGGCGGATCTTGCCGACCACGTCGTCGATCAGGTCGTTGGGCAGCCGGAACTCGGGGATGCCGTAGCGCAGCACCCCGCCGAGGGCGTGGAACGCCTCGAAGACGGTCACCGGGTAGCCCTCGGCGGCCAGCAGGTAGGCGTTGATCAGCCCGGAGGGCCCGGAGCCCACGATCGCCACCGGCGGCTTGGTCGCGGCCTGCCAGGGGTTCACGTGTCCGGAGTGCCGGGCGGCCGAGCCACCGGGATTGACCAGCTTCTCCCGCTCGGGCAGGAACCACTCGAGCTGGCCGATCGCGATCGGCATCTTGTTCTGCAGGCACACGCCCTGGCACTGCATCTCCTGCGGGCAGACCCGGCCGGTCACATCGGGCAGGGGGTTGCACGACTCGATCAGCGCCAGGGCCTCGCGGAACCGCCCGGTGCCGACCATCTCGAGCATCTCGGGGATGTGGATCTGCACGGGGCAGCCACCGACAGGTTCCTTCTTGTCGGCCAGGAAGATGCCCAGCTCGCAGGGCTTCTCCGCGCACTGCTTGTCGCGCAGCGCCTCCAGCCAGACGAAGATGTCCACCTCGCGGGCGGTGTAGCCCAGGCTCATGTAGCCCAGATAGCCCTGGTTGACCAGGCCGAAGTCGTGCGCGCGGTCCTCGGCCCCGCGCACGTACGGCGGGATCTGGTTGCCTGCCGGCCAGTCCCGCGCCAGCCCGTCGAACATCGGGTAGCGATCGGACAGGTGCGCGTCGATCGCCCGGATGAACGTGCGCTTCTTGCCCAGCGGCAGGTTCCAGATGAACCGCATGAGCAGGGTGCTCGCGTCGTCGTCGCGCTGGAGCATCGACCAGAGCGTCTCGGTGAACTCGGCCCCGAGGTCGGCCTGCTGGAACTCCCACGCCACCGCGGACATGCCCTGGTTGATGAACAGCTCGCGGAACGCCCGCGGGTCGGCCAGCAGCTGGGACTTGAGCAGCTCGACCTGGTGGTTGTAGACCTCGACGGACTCGCTGTGCTCGAGCACGTCGACCTCGGCGCGGCGCTCGGCCAGCGTGCTGCTGGCGTCGAGGTAGCGCGCGACGTCGTCGTTCATTTGATGATCTCCGCGTCGCAGGTGGCCTTGACCCGCTCGATCCGTTTGGCGATCTCCGGGGTCACCTCGACCCGCTCGGCCGAGCCGGGGATCATCCGCGCGATCTGGTGCGCGGTGCCGTCGATGACCACGGTGGCCTTCTCGAAGTACTGGGGCAGCTCCTGGTAGCAGGTGCCGCAATCGGTGCACAGTGCCTCGTCGGCCGGGTCCAGGAAGACCGGTCCCTGGACCGTCGCGACTCCGCCGCCGGTCGGGGCCGCGGCTGCCGTGCCCGGTGCCGCCGCCGGTGCGCCACCGAGCCCGCCGAACCCGCCGCCGGCACTGGGGGCCTTGCTCGAGGTCGCCAGCTCGCTCATCGCGCGGGCGATGTCGTCCAGCGAGCTCTCCCGGGCGGTGGTGGCCTGCTCGTACTGGGCCTTGAGCTCGGCGAAGTCCGTGTTGTGCAGCGCGGTCAGCGAGGCCTCGTGCACCCCGGACAGGTACTGCAGGGTCTGCCAGTAGCGGCGTCGGTCCTCGACCAGGGCCACCACCCGGTCCGAGCACGCGATCTGGATCAGGTGCCGGTCGGCGTCGGTGGCGTGGATGAACGGCACCTTGTCCCCGCGCTGGGCGATGGGCAGCTCGACGTACTCGTCGATCGGCACCGCACGCTCGACCTCGTCGGGGGCCAGCCGACGGAACTGCTTGGCGAAGCGCACCTCGCCCAGGGCGAACTCGGCCGGCGTCAGCGGGGTGGTCAGCAGCGCCACGGCGCCGGTGGGGTCGAGGTACTCCAGGGTGCTGGAGGTCCACATCTTGTCCACGTCCGGGTTGCCGTCCAGGGAGAACCAGTCGTGCAGGGTGGCGCCGGCCCGTGGGTCGTGCACGAACAGCGGGTGCATCCGGCTCTCGACGGCCAGCCGGGCGCGGGCGTTGGACGCCGCCTCGGCGATGCCGTGCTCGGAGCCGCAGGGGGTGTAGACGTCCATCACCGCAGCGGCCGGGTACTCCAGCATCGCCATCGTGGCGGCCATGAAGTGCCCGTGCATCGCGGTGCTGGTCGCGCACGCGAACGTGTTCGGGTGGAACGAGGCCAGCAGGCCCAGCTCCTTGCGCGACTCGTGCTTGCCGTGGTGTGCGCCGCCGAAGCGGGACAGGTCCGAGTCCTGACCGGTGTAGCTCGACGTGGACGCCTGCCCGCCGGTGTTGGAGTACGCGCCCGAGTTCAGTACCAGGGCCTTGATCGGGGTGTCGCTGGCCAGCACCCGCGACAGCGCGCCGAAGCCGATGTCGTAGGTGGCGCCGTCCCCGCCGACGGTCATCACCGTGGGCAGCATCGCCATCTCCGCGGGCGTGAAGTGGTCCCAGGCCAGCATCGTCAGTTGCTTGTCGTGGGTGGCGGGGTCGTACTCGCCGGCCAGCTCGAGGCGGGCCAGTCGCATCGCCCGGACGTCCGGGACGGTCTGGGCGGTGATGCCCTCGAACAGGCCCTTGGCCAGCGGGGAGGAGTCCTGGAACAGGCTGTTGACCCACGGGTCGAGGTAGGAGTTGTACGGCATGGTCGAGGCGTAGACGCTGCTGCACCCGGTGGCGTTGGCCACGACGGTCGGGGCCGGACCGTTGCCGGTCGGGCCGCCCTCGTAGAGGTAAAGCCGCTTCTCCAGGGTGTCGATCAGCCCGGCGATCCGCTCGGCCCGCTCGGTGCTGCCCGCCTCGGCCGGATCCAGTGCGTCGCGGGTGGCCTGCAGCTGGCCGACCAGGTCCTCGAGCTCGTGCAGGTGTGTGCGCCGACGGGCATCGCCCAGCGCGTGGCTGGTGGCCATGACCAGCCGGATCGCGGTGACCTCGCCGCAGCCGCGGCAGGCGCCGTGCCCGCCGGTGGTCGAGTAGAAGTTCGGCCGCTCGAGCATGATCCGCTTGAGCTCGCCGTCCTCGCCGAGCGCACCCTGGCTGAACCGCTTCGGGGTGGCGGGCAGGGCGGTGGCGAACTCGAAGCGCTCCTGCAGCGTCTCGAGCACCGCCGCGTCCTGGTCCAGCGGGGTCAGCGCGCCGGGTCCGCAGACCTCGATGCACTCCAGGCAGCCGGTGCACTTCCACGGGTCGATGGTCGCGGCGAACAGTCCGCCGGTGCCGGGGGTGGCCTTCTCCATCGCGTCGAAGAACGGCCGGGTCCGGGCCACGGGGTAAATGCCCACTGCGGCGATCAGGTCCTCGAGGGTGCGCCGCAGGCTCGGGCCCTCCACCTCGAGGGTGGCCACTGCTGCGGCGAGCACCTCGGGGAAGGGTCGGTCGGACTTGTCCGCGCGGTAGGACTCGCGCACCCCCTCGGCCAGGGGATAGACCAGCCCGCGCAGGGCCTCGCGCTGGGCGTCGGTGACATCGAGGTCGCCGATCGCGGCCAGCAGCAGGTCGTGGATCTCGTGCACGGTGTTGGGGATGGCGGCGTCCGGGCAGACCAGCGCGCACTCCATGCAGCCGGTGCACAGATCGGCGTGGAACTGCGGCACGGTGCGCCGGAACAGGCCCTTGTCCTTGGCCGCCGCACTTCCGGCCGGCATGAACAGCCCGATGCCGGGCAGCACCGGGGCCTCGCCGATGGTGCCCTCGCGGAACGGCCGGGCGACCAGGTCCTCGTAGTAGGCCGGGTCGAACAGGGCGCTGGCGCCGGTGGAGGTCGCGCAGGTGTCGGCAGAGGTGGAGATGTTGTGCAGGGCGAGCACCGGTGGGGCGTCGTCGATGGCAAGGAACTCCGGGGCGTCGTAGTCCACGGCCACGGCGGCCTCGATGCCCTCGCGGATCACGGCCATGTTGCCCTCGACGACCTTGGTGCCCTTGCTGCCGAACTTCTTGGTGATCTGGGCTCCGACCTTGGCCAGGATCGCCTCCTCGGAGGCTCCCGCGGAGACCCGGTCGACGTGGGCGGCGACGGCCCCGATGAAGGCGATGCCCATCATCCGGGTCTCGAGCTCGGCGGTCGGGGCGTGCCGCTTGGCCACCGCGAACGCGTCGACGACCAGGAAGCGGATGTTGCGCTCGCGGATGGTCCGACGGGCGTACCGCGGCAGCTCTGCCCAGACCTCCGCCGGGGACAGGTCGGACTGGAGCATGAACGTGCCGCCCTGCACCAGGCCCTTGAGCGGGTTGGTGTGCATGAACGCCCGGTGGTCCGGGGAGATGACGACCTCGACCTCCTCGAGCTCGGCGTTGGTGATCAGCACCGGCTCGGGGCTCAGGGTGATGTAGTAGTTGGTCGGGGCGCCGCTCTTCTCCGAGCCGTACTTGGGCGCGGACTTCGAGTGCATCTCCAGTACGCCGGCCAGGATGTCGGTGAGCAGCTTGCCGGTGGCGATCGTGCCGTAGCCGCCGACGGAGTGGAACCGGATGCGCAGCGCGCTCTCGGGCAGCAGCCGCGGGTTCGGCTCGGTCTCCAGGGCCATCAGCTCGGTCTCGGGGTACGCGGCGCGCATCCGGTCCTGGACCTGCGCCATCGCCGGGGAGGCATCGTTGCTGAAGAACTGCGAGCCCAGGTAGATCAGGGGCGCCCGGTTGCCCTGCGCCATGTTCTTGAAGGCGGCGATGATGTGCCGGGGCTGCACGTCGTGCCCGCCCAGGCCGAAGATCGCGGTGGTCAGGTGCGGGGTCTCGGTCCGGGCCGGGATGCCCTCGTAGGGGGTCACGCCATCGGAGCCGAGCTCGGAGTTGGCGCGAGCCTTGAACAGCGCGGCGGTGACCAGGCTGGTCAGCGCGGTCTGGTCCGAGCGCTCGAGGACGGTGACCGCCTTCGCGCCGGCCAGGGCCGTGACCAGCTCGGCCTCCGGGAACGGCTGGAGCAGCTTGACCGACACCACACCGACCTCGAGGCCCTGGGCGCGCAGGTGCGGCAGCACGGCGCGCACGTCGTCGGTGATCGACCCGAGGCCGACCATCACGAGGTCGGCGTCCTGGCAGTCGTAGGCCAGGACCGGCTCGTAGACCCGGCCGGTCAGCTCGGCGTACTCGCTCATGGCTCGGCGGGTCAGTGCGGGCACGGCGTTGACGAAGTGGGTGCGATGATCCACCGCGCCGGCCTGGAAGTCGGGCTGGTTCTGGACCGGGCCGGTCAGGCCGGGGTTGTGCACGTCGACCAGGGCCGGGACCATCTGCCGGGTGCCCTTCTGCAGGGCATTGCGCCACTGCCGGCTCCACTGGCCGTGCAGCTCGCGGGGGACCCAGGTCAGGGTCTCGTCGATCAGTGCGCCGGCGTTGTCGGCCTCGACCTTGTCGGCGTGCTCGGCCAGGTGGGCGCGCAGCGCTGCCAGGTCGGCGGGCGCCACGTCGTCGGCGTGCCGGTCGAGGTAGCCGTTGAGCTGCATGACCCGGCCCTTGGCGCCGAACAGCATCTCCTGGGCCACCGTCGGGCACTCGATGCGCCCGGCCGGGTCGCCGAGGAACTCGCGCAGCAGGGCGGGCTCGGGCAGGACGGCCTCGCTGAGCATGTGGCTGGTGGAGAACCCGTCCATCGCGTTGGCCACCGGGATCAGCGACAGTGCGGCGGTCCGGTAGGAGATGGCGGCCAGGTCGGCAGCCTCCTGCGGGTTGGAGCCGAACATGATGGTGTACCCGGCCGAGAGCAGGGCGTAGACGTCGTCATGGCCGGCCATCACGTTCAGGGAGTGCTTGGACACCACGCGCGCGGCGACCTGCAGCACGAAGCCACCGGTCTTCTTGCCGACGGTCACGTAGTGCGACTCCATCGCGTAGAGGATCCCCTGGCTCGACGAGGCGTTGGAGATGAACTGCCCCCCGGTCAGCGAGGCGCCCAGGGCGCCGCTCTGCGCGGAGTGCTCGCCCTCGGGCTCGAAGAAGAACGGGTGCTTGCCCCACACGTTCACCCCACCTTCGGCGCGAGCCGCCTCGAAGAGCTCCGAGATCTCGGTGGAGGGGGTGATCGGGTAGCCGATGACCCCGCCGCAGACGTGGCGCATCACGTGGGCGACGGCGCCGTTGCCGTGGATGACGGCGGGCTCGCCGGGGAATCGGGGCTGCTGCTGATCAGTCATGGGCCTATCCGGGTCACGAGGGGGAGTGGGGCAGGCCGTCGCGACGGTCGCGGGCGACCGTGGGTGACGGGGGGGAGCGACGCCCGGGTGGGCGTCCGGGATCCGCATTTCAGGGCAGCGGCGGCGCTCTTGCGCATGGCACACCTCACATCCAGCGGGTTCGGTCAGACTAACCCCGGCGGATATCACTCGCGTGGTGACGATCGTCCCGTTCGGGGTGTCCAACGGCCCGCCGGTCAGGGGGGCAGGTGTGCTCTGACGCCCTGTGGCGGGCGTTGGGTCGGGGTGCGCCGCGGCAGGACGCCGGGTTGGCTGCCGGGCTCGTCTGGTGCTCGCCAGGGCCGCGCGTATGCCGGGACTGTCGCCTGGTCGCGCTGGCAGCGGTGGTGGGGCTTCGGGATGGACGGCGAGGGCGGCGTGGGATCGCCCGTGCGGTCGCAGTTCCCGGGCCGTCGGGTGTGTCGGCGATGTCCACACGCGCCTTCGGGGTGCTTGACGGCGCGGCGCGGACACGGAAGTGCTCGAGCCTGAGTTCGAATCACGATCCGGTGTCGTCAGGCAGTGGGGTAGCACTCGCCCCGCCGTCGGCGGCACGGGACTGAGGTCCCGGGCGTTGGTTTCCCGGCGTTGGTTCACCGCGCCATCCACGAACGAGGCTTCGACCTGCGCTGAACACCCGACGGGCAGCGCATCCAGACCCGCCGACCCGACCCTCATCACGGTCCCAATCGTGCGCTCCGGCCCGCGGGAGCCACCGGCGCGCTCGACGTCACCGGCTGGGCTCGCGGACCAGCGCCTCGGCCCAGCGCTCCACCATGGCCGGCGTGCTGGCGATGATCTGGACCTCGCGCACCGTCGAGGGCGTGGACAGCAGCACGGTCAGGGCGATCCGGGTCACCTGGTCCAACGGCCACGCACCCCGGGCGAGGATCGCGGGCAGCGCCATCGAACGCGCCCGGCACGCATCGGCCGCGGCCACCGCATCGCGGTAGGCCTGGGCCAGGGCGCGATCGGGTCCGGTGGGCGGGTGCCAGCGCGGCGCCACCACTGTGATCGTCCGGCCGTCCGCGCGCGCCCGACGCCCCGGCCTCACGACGACGTCGGTATGGGCGTCGGTCAGAGTGCCGAGCACTACCCGGACATGTGGCCGCTGCACCCTCCCACAGTCCCAGTACGTCCGGTTCCAGACAAGCGGGCGAGCATCGAGGTGTCCCACGACCCTGCCGGGGGTGCCGGGAGCCTATCCTGCACAACATGGCTACCCACCACATGTCAGCGGTCGACAACGCCTGGTTGCGCATGGACACCCCGGGCAATCTCCTGGTCGTCAACGCGGTGATGTGGTCGGCCGAGGCTTCGGACTTCGACCAGCTGCGCGAGGTCATCACCGAACGGATGATCAACAAGTTCCCCCGGTTCCGCCAGCACCCGGCCAGTCCACGGTTCCCGCTCGGGCGGACCGAATGGGTCGACGACGACGGCTTCGACACCGCACATCACTTCCGCTACGTCACCTTGGATGCCCCCGGCGACGAGGCCGCCCTCCAGGCCTACGTGGGCAGTCAGTCGGGCATCCCGCTGGACCCGAGCCACCCGCTGTGGGAGATCCACTTCATCTCCGGGTATCACGCGGGTACGGCGGTTCTGTTCCGCATCCATCACGCGATCGCCGACGGCATGGCGCTGACCCGGGTGGTCATGTCGTTGACCGACGGCGGACCGCAGGACGGGTTCCGGGAGTCGCACGACCCCAGCTCCTCGCAGAGCCTGCTCGACGCCGGCCAATGGCTCGTCGGGCAGACCTGGGGCCTGGCCCGCAACCCGACCCGCGTGATCGGGCTGACCGGAACCGCCCTGCGCGACGCCCGCCGGATGGTGCATCTCGCCCTGCTGCCGCCCAAGCCGAGGTCCGTGCTCAGTGGGGCGGTCGTGGCGGAGAAGCGGGTGACCTGGACCTCGCCGGTCCCGCTGTCTGAGGTCAAGGCGATCAGCCGAGCGACGGGGACCACCGTCAACGACGTCCTCATGGCTGCCCTTGCCGGTGCCCTGGGTACCTATCTCGAGGAGAAGGGGACCCCACTGGCCAAGGTCCGCGTCATGGTCCCGGTCAACCTCCGGCCGCTGGACGCTCCGGTGCCCGCGGAACTCGGCAACGAGTTCGGCTTCTACTTCGTGGACCTGCCCACCGGACCCATGGAACCCGCGCAGCGGATCGCGGCGATGCATGATCACGTGGAGTCGATCAAGGGCTCGCCCGAGGCGCTCGTGGCCTTCGGGGTGCTCGCCGGCCTGGGAGCGACTCCCAAGCCGGTGGAGGATCTGGGGGTGGCGTTCTTCGGCAGCAAGGCGGCCGGGGTGGTGACCAACGTCATCGGCCCGCGCGAGCCGGTCCGCCTCGCCGGGGCGAAGGTCGACGGCATCATCGGGTGGGTGCCGCGTTCCGGTGACATGGGCTTCGGCGTGGCGCTGTACTCCTACGCCGACCAGGTCACGCTGGCGTTCTCCACGGACTCGGCCCTCATGCCCGACCCCGAGCACCTGGCCGAGTTGGCGCTGGGGCAACTGGTCGCGATGGGGGAGCTGGCCGGCTGATCCAGCTCAGTTGGCGACCGGGCCAGGTCGCGACCGGCTCAGTCCGCGATCCGGATCCGCAGCCGGCGGAACCCCTTGCCCTTGTTCTCCACCTTCACGACCTCCATCCGGCCGATCTGCCTGGTGGAGGCCACGTGCGTACCGCCGTCGGCCTGGGTGTCCAGGCCCACGATGTCCACGATCCGCACCACCTCCAGGTCGGGAGGCAGCAGGTTCGTGGCCGTGCGGATGATGTCGGGGATCGCGAAGGCCTGCTCCCGCGGCAGCACACTGACCTCGATCGCCCGGTCCGCCTCGACCTCGACGGCACAGGCCGCAGCCACCGACTCCTTGAACCCGGCCGGCACCTCGGGGAGGTTGAAGTCCATCCGGGCCTCGAAGGGCTCCATGTTGCCGCCGGTGACCAGGGCGCCGAAGTCGCGGAACACGACCCCGCTGAGCAGGTGCAGCCCGGAGTGGGTGCGCATCAGTGCGGTGCGCCGGTC
>JBAVKQ010000276.1:0-6789 GCA_049688395.1 Candidatus Nanopelagicales bacterium | reverse complement strand
CCGACGAGGAGTTCGCCGCGCAGAAGGCGAGGATCCTCGGCGCCTGAGCCGCCTGCGCCTGGCCAGCCCTGCGCCTGGCCAGCCCTGCGCCTGGCCAGCTCTGCGAGACCCGCACCCAGCATCTGCGGGGAGGCGGGGCGCCGGGCCCTAGGCTGTCGGCCATGACCTCCCCACCGCGCCTGACCACCGAGCAGTTGCGCAGCTCGGTGCAAGGCACCCTCGACGAGTTCGTGGCCGAGCAGGCCGAGATCCTGGCCGGGGTCTCGACAGACCTCGTGCCGTTCACCGACACGCTGCGTGTGCTGCTCGCCGGCGGCAAGCGCCTGCGGCCGGCGTTCTGCATGTGGGGTTACCTCGGGGCCGGGGGCAGCGAGGTGTCCAACGCACTGCGGGCGGCCACCTCCCTGGAGATGCTGCAGGCCTGCGCCCTGGTCCACGACGACGTGATGGACGACTCGGACATGCGTCGCGGCCAACCCGCCGCGCACCGGCAGTACGCGACCAGGCATCGCGGGGAGGGCTGGCTCGGTGATGCGGGCCGGTTCGGTGACGGGGCGGCGATCCTGCTCGGCGACCTGTGCCTGAGCTGGTCCGACGAGCTGCTCTACCGCTCGGGATTCGACGCGCAGGCACTGGCCCGCGCCAAGGTCGTCTACGACCGGATGCGCACCGAGTTGATGGCCGGGCAGTACCTGGACCTGCTCGAGCAGGCCCGCAGCGATGGCTCCGCGCAGCGGGCACTGCTCGTCGTGCGCTACAAGTCGGCCAAGTACACCATCGAGCGGCCCCTGCATCTGGGCGCCGCCCTGGCCGGGGCGCAGGACGACCTGCTCGCCGCGCTGTCGGCCTACGGGCTGCCGCTGGGCGAGGCGTTCCAGCTGCGTGACGACGTGCTGGGCGTGTTCGGCGACCCCGCGGAGACCGGCAAGCCCGCCGGCGACGACCTGCGCGAGGGCAAGCGCACCCTGCTCGTGGCCACCGCGATGCAGCACGCAGACGCCACCCAGGCGGCCCAGTTGCGTGCGGGGTTGGGCGACCCGCACCTGGGCGCCGCGGCGATCGAGTCGCTGCGCTCGGTCATCGTGGCCACCGGTGCCCTCGACGAGGTGGAGTCCGTCATCGCTCGGCGCACCGACGAGGCGATGTCGGCCCTGGATGCTGCGGGGTTGGCCGCGGACGTGCACGCGGCGCTGACCGACCTGGCCATCGCGGCGACGGCCCGGAGGGTGTGATGTCCCCTGCCCTGGCCGAGCGGCTGAGCTCCGGCGAGCAGGTCTTCTCCTTCGAGTTCTTCCCGCCGAAGACCGATGAGGGGGAGCGTCGGCTCTGGTCGGCGATCAACGACCTGGCCCCGCTGGCGCCCACGTTCGTCTCGGTGACCTACGGCGCCGGCGGGTCGACCCGCGACCGGACGGTGCGCATCACCAGCAGGATCCTGGCCGAGACCGGCATGGACGCGGTGGCGCACCTGACCTGCGTGGGGTCCACCGAGGACGAGTTGCGCGACGTGCTCACTGGCTACCGGTTCGCCGGCATCACCAACCTGCTCGCACTGCGCGGGGACCCGCCGGGCGGACCGGGCAGTCCCTGGACCCCGGTGCCCGGTGGCCTGTCGCACGCCGACGAGCTGGTCAGCCTGGCCCGGAGCTCCGGGGACTTCACCGTCGGGGTGGCGGCGTTCCCCGAGGGGCATCCGGAGTCCGCGGACCTCGACCAGGACGCACGCGTGCTCGCTGCCAAGCAGGCGGCCGGCGCCTCGTTCGCGATCACCCAGTTCTTCTTCCGGGCCCAGGACTACGTGGACCTGCTCGCTCGCGCCCAGGCGCACGGCGTGACCATGCCGATCCTGCCCGGCATCATGCCGGTGACTGACGTGCGCCAGCTCGAGCGGTTCGCGGTCCTGTCCGGGGCCGCGTTCCCGGCCGAGCTCGCCGATCGGTTCCACGCCGTCGCCGGCGATCCGGCTGCTGTGTCCGCGCTCGGGATCGAGGTGGCCACCGAGCTGGGCGAGGAGCTGCTGGCCGCAGGCGCACCGGGGCTGCACTTCTACACGCTGAATCGTTCGACGGCCACACGCCAGATCTTCACCCAGCTCAGCCGATAGCCGCAGGTCGCAGGAGGAGCACCGATGGACAAGGGGATCTGGGTAACCGGTCTTGGAACCGCCACCGGTCAGCGCGACGAGTGCGTGCTCACGGTCGGTGCCGAGGTGCGCCGCCCCTCGGCGGCGGCGGCCCTGTCGGCCTCGGCCGAGGCGCTGGAGCGGATGCGGGCCGCACTGCTGGCCGGTGGCGTCGAGGAGTCCGCGCTGGCGACCTCCGCGGTCAGCCTGAACCCGATGTACGACGACTACCCCACGGTCGCGGGCTTCCAGGCGGCGGTGCACCTGACGGCGACCACCACGGACCTGGCTGCTGTGGGTGCCCTGCTCAGAGACGTGGTCGTGGCCGGTGGCGACGATGCCCGGCTGCAGGGCGTCAGCTTCGGGCACCGGGACACCTCGGCCCTGCTGGTCAGTGCCCGGGCGGCGGCGTGGGCCGATGCCGCGACGCGGGCGGGTCAGCTGGCCGGCCTGGCCGGTCGCGAGCTCGGTGACGTGCTGGCCATCGACGAGACGGTCAGCTCGGCCCGACCGCCCGGGCCGATGGTGCGCGCGACGGCCATGTCCGATCCGGGGGGGCCGGCACGGATGTCGATGGATGCCGGCGAGGGCTCGGTGGTGGTCAGCCTGACCGTGGGCTGGTCGTTGCGCTGATCATGGACCGAGCCACCTATCTGCAGCAGTGGTCGACGCTGCACGGCGGTGCCCGGCCGACCGGGGTCGTGGGCGGGTGGCTGAGGCTGGTGCACGTGCTGGCCGCGCCCCTGGCGCGGCTGAGGGTGCCCCCGGACGCAGTCACCCTGATCGGGCTGGTGATCGCCGTGTGCGCGCCGCTGCTCGCGCAGGCGGGCAGCGCGCCGGCCGTCCTGGGTGCTGCCCTCGTGATCGCGCTCAGTGGGCTGGTCGACTCGCTCGACGGCGCCGTGGCGGTGATGACCGGGCGGACGAGTCGTTGGGGCGCGGTGATCGACGCGGTGGCCGACCGGGTCAGCGACGCCGCGTTCGTCGCCGCGCTCTGGGTCACCGGCGCCCCGGGGCTGCTGTGCGTGGTGGCCATCGGGCTGGGCTGGCTCCAGGAGTACGCGCGGGCCCGGGCCGGTGGCGCGGGGATGGCCGACGTCGGCGTGCTGACCGTCAACGAACGGGCCACCCGGGTGATCGTGGTCGTGATGTTCCTGCTGGCCGGGGTCGCCCGGCCCGACGACGACCCGAACTGGTCCACGCTCGGCGCGGGGGCCCTCGTGGTGCTCGGGCTGGTGGGCCTGGCCCAACTGCTGGTCGTCGTGCGCCGGGAGCTGGGGGGAAGTCGCTGATGGATGCCGGGCAGGCTGCGCAGCTGATGCTGATCGTGGGCGTCATCGTGCTGGCCGCGGTCGGCGGGATCCGGCTGGCCTCCCGGTTCGGCCTGCCCGGCCTGCTGTTCTACCTCGCGCTGGGCCTGCTGATCAGCGACGAGGGGATCGGCGGGATCGCCTTCGACGACGCGGAGCTCGCGACCGCGCTGGGGTACGCCGGCCTGGTCATCATCCTGGCCGAGGGTGGGTTGACCACCCGGCCGTCCACCGTGCGACCGGTCATCGTCCCGGCCGCCGTCCTCGCCTCGGTCGGGGTGGCGCTGAGCATCTTCCTGGTCGCGCTGCCGCTGAGCTGGATCGCCGGCCTGGACCTGCGGGTGGCGGTGCTGATCGGTGCGGTGCTGGCCCCGACCGACGCGGCGGCGGTGTTCACGGTCGCGCGTGGGCTGCGGCTCCCGCCACGGTTGCAGACCTTGCTCGAGGCGGAATCGGGGCTCAACGACGCACCCGTCGTGGTCCTGGTCGTGCTGCTCTCCACGACGGTCAGTGGCGAGTTGGCGACCTGGCTGATCCCGATCATCGTCATCGCCGAGCTGATCGGCGGGTTGGTGCTCGGCGTGCTCGTCGGGCTGTTCGCCCGCTGGCTGCTGCCGCGCCTGGCCCTGCCGGCCGCGGGCCTCTACCCCGTGGCGGTCGTGGCCCTGTTCATGCTCAGCTACGGCCTGGCCGTGGTCCTGCACACCTCCGGGTTCGCCGCGGTGTACGTCACGGCCCTGGTCCTGGCCGCCTCCCCGCTGCCGCACCGGCGCGCCGTGCTCGGGTTCGTCGAGGGTCTGGCCTGGGCGGTGCAGATCGGGCTGTTCATCATGCTGGGACTGCTCGTGGTCCCCGACCGGCTGGTCCAGGCCGCGGGTATCGCTTTGCTCGCGGGGCTGCTCCTGCTGTTCGTGGCCCGGCCAGTGAGCGTGCTGGTCTCCCTGGCCGCGTTCCATCGGCCGGGCTGGGCCACCCGCACATCGCGGACGGCGCCGATCCCATGGCAGTGGACTGCGCTGGCCTCGTGGGCGGGCCTGCGCGGTGCGGTGCCGATCGTCTTCGCCACCATCCCGCTGGGCGCGATCGCCGATGACGGTGAGCTCGTGTTCGACGTGACCATGTTGCTCGTGATCGTGCTGACGCTGGTGCAGTCGCCGACGATGCCCGCGCTCGCCCGACGGCTACGCCTGGTGCGACCCGAGCAGGTCGGCGAGCTCACGGTGGATGCCGCCCCCCTGGACTCGATGCAGGCCGCGCTGCTCGACCTGGACATCCCGACCGGCTCACGGGTGGCGGGCACCTACGTCAGCGAGCTGCCGCTGCCCCGAGGAGCGGTGGTCTCGCTGGTCGTGCGCGCCGGCCACACGTTGGTGCCCGACCGGAACACCCGGATCAAGATCGGCGACCGATTGCTCATCGTGAGCACGCTGCAGGCGCGCCCGGCGGCGGAGAAGGTCCTGCAGTCGGTGTCGCGGGGCGGCCGATTGGCGGGCTGGTCGGAGCGCGGCGGGCCAGCGGGGCCCGAGTAGCGCGCGCCCGTCAGGCGCGGCCGATCAGGCGCGGCCGATCAGGTCGGCCACGATCTCCGCGGACATCCCGACCAGCGGCAGCCCGCCGCCGGGGTGTGCCGACCCACCCACCAGGAACAGCCCTGGCACCGGGGAGGCGTTCTGCGGCCGAAGGAACGCCGCGCGGGTGCCGTTGGACGAGGTGCCGTAGATCGCCCCACCCGGGGCGCCGGTCGCGCGCTGGAGATCGGCCGGGGTGCGCAGCTCGCGCCACCGGATCCGGCCGGTCAGATCGGTGCCGCGCTCGGCCAGCCGGGCCAGCACCCGGTCGGCGTAGGCATGCGCCAGGCCCGGGACGTCCCAGTCCATCGTGCCGCGCTGCCGGCCACCGGGGGAGTGCCGGGGCGCGTTGACCAGGACGAACCACGACTCGCCGTCGGCTGGGCGCATCGCCGGGTCGTCGGGGACGCAGGCGTAGATGGTCGGGTCGTCCACGGGGGCCGGCGAGCGGCCGAAGATCGCGTCGAACTCGGGGTCGTACTCGGCGGGGAACCACACGTTGTTGTGGGTCAGCCCGGGGGTGCGCCCCTGCACGGCGAGCAGCATCACGAACCCTGACAGCGAGGGTGTGGCCCGGTTCAGCCGGCGCAGCGGACCCTTGGGCGCGCGCGCGCCGAGCAGCGGTCCGTAGACCGATCGTGCGTCCGCGTTGGCGACCACCACGTCGGCGGGCAGCACCTCGCCGTCGGCGAGCTGCACCCCGGACACCCGCCCCGCGGAGTCCAACTCGATCCGGATGGCCGGGGTCAACAGCCGTACGGTCACCCCGCGCTCGTCGAGTCGGGTGCGCAGGGCGTCACCGAGGCTGCGCAGGCCCCCGGCTATGTGCCACGCGCCGAACGTGGCCTCGATGTAGGGGATCGTGGCCAGCACCGCCGGGGCGCGGCGCGGATCCGACCCCGAGTAGGTCGCGTAGCGATCCAGGACCTGACGGGCCCGCCAGTCCGAGAGCGTGTGCCTGCCGAGGCTGCGCAGGGTCTGCCACGGCGCGACGGTGCGTACCGCCCCCAGGTCGCGCGCCAGGGGCAGCAGGTCGCGCGCCCCGGTCAGCGGTGACTCCAGGAAGGGCCGGCGCGTGGTCGCCCACATCCTGCCCGCCCGTTCCTGGAGCGCGCGCCAGTCCGTGGCCGCTCGACCGCCGAACGCGTCGCCCATGGCCGTCGCACCCAGGCCCACCCCGGCGCCGGGCATCGGCAGGTGCGTCCCGTCGGCGAACCGGTAGGTGAACCCCGGATCGAGCGGCACCAGCTCGACGCTGTCCTCCAGCGGGGCCCCGGTCTTGAGGAACAGGTCGCGGTAGACCGCGGGCAACGTGAACAGGCTCGGACCGGTGTCGAACGCGTACCCGTCGCGGCGCAGCGTGCCGAGCTTGCCGCCATGGGTGTCCGACGCCTCGACGACGGTCACGTGGTGGCCCTTCACGCGTAGCCGGGCCGCTGCGGCCATCCCGCCCATCCCGGCCCCGATGACCACCACGCGTGCCATGTCGGCCACCCTACGTGGGCTGCTGCATCAGCGTCGCGGGTGGGCTTTCGGTCGCTGGCGGTGTGGGTCGGTGGGGGCCTGCTCAGTCAGCGGGTTGGGCCGGGGGTGGCCTGCTCAGCTCAGTCGACGCAGATGCGCGGTGGGGCTGACGTGGACCGCGCGGCCCTTCCACGCCAGCTCGCCGCGGCGGTGCCGTCGCCACGACAGCGCGGTGAGGGCGTCCAGGGCCAGGATCGACAGCGGATGGGCCCAGGCGTCCGCAGGTCGGCCTGCCGTGCGCCGGGCGGTCAGGACGCGCCCGGCG
>JBAVKQ010000275.1:0-23225 GCA_049688395.1 Candidatus Nanopelagicales bacterium | reverse complement strand
CCCCTTCGTGCTCCGCTACGCGACAAGTGCTCCGCGAATTCGTGGAGCACTTGTCCCATTGCGGAGCATGAGCGCCTGGTGGCGCGCTGCGCCGTTGCGCGCACGGCAGGCGATACTTGACCCATGTCTGTGAGCCTCGGTATGCCCGCGCTGCCCCCGCCCGTCCTCGCCCCCCGCCGGATCACCCGCCAGATCCTGCTCGAGCACCCCACGCACCCGGTGGCGGTCGGCGGCGACGCCCCGGTCAGCGTCCAGTCGATGGCCACGACGCTGACCTCCGATGTGAACAGCACCCTGCAGCAGATCGCCGAGCTCACGGCGTCGGGCTGCCAGGTGGTGCGCGTGGCGGTGCCCAGCCAGGACGACGCCGACGCGCTGCCCTCGATCGCGCGCAAGTCCGGCATCCCGGTGATCGCCGACATCCACTTCCAGCCCAAGTACGTGTTCGCCGCACTCGAGGCCGGGTGCGCCGGGGTGCGGGTGAACCCGGGAAACATCCGGGCCTTCGACGACAAGGTCAAGGAGATCGCCGCCGCTGCCCGCGATCACGGCACCCCGATCCGGATCGGGGTCAACGCCGGCTCGCTGGACCCGCGGCTGCTCAAGAAGCACGGCAAGGCCACCCCGGAGGCCCTCGTCGAGTCCGCGTTGTGGGAGGCCGGTCTGTTCGAGGAGCACGGTTTCCGCGACATCAAGATCTCGGTCAAGCACCACGACCCGGTCGTGATGGTGCGCGCCTACGAGCTGCTCTCGGAGTCGTGTGACTACCCGCTGCATCTGGGGGTCACCGAGGCGGGGCCGGCGTTCCAGGGCACGATCAAGTCCGCCGTGGCCTTCGGCGCGCTGCTCAGCAAGGGCATCGGCGACACGATCCGGGTGTCGCTGTCCGCGCCTCCGGTCGAGGAGGTCAAGGTCGGCCTGCAGATCCTGGAGAGCCTGAACCTGCGCGCCCGCGGCTTGGAGATCGTGTCCTGCCCCTCGTGCGGTCGGGCCCAGGTGGACGTCTACACGCTGGCCGAGCAGGTCACCGCCGGCCTCGAGGGCCTGGAGGTTCCGCTGCGGGTGGCGGTCATGGGGTGTGTCGTCAACGGCCCGGGCGAGGCCCGCGAGGCCGACCTGGGTGTGGCCAGTGGCAACGGCAAGGGCCAGATCTTCGTCAAGGGGCAGGTCATCAAGACCGTGCCGGAGGCCATGATCGTGGAGACGCTGATCGAAGAGGCCATGCGCCTGGCCGAGTCGATGGACGTCGCCGGCGACCCGTCGGTGACCGTGAGCTGAACCGGTGAGCACGACGCCGAGCGGTTCGGGCCAGGCCCGGGTCCCAAGGGCCGGGGGAGCTCCTGGGCAGGGTCTGGCGCCCACACCCCAGCCGGCGCCGGGCGACGCGCTGCCCACCGGCCAGGGGACGGCTGCCGATTGGTCCCAGCAGGCCTTCGAGGCGGCGTTCGCCGACGCCGAGGTGACGATGGGGCGGTTCAACCTCGCGGTGTTCGGCAAGACCGGGGTCGGCAAGTCCACGCTGGTCAACGCGATCTTCGGTGAGTCCGTGGCGGCCACCGGGATCGGCCGGCCGGTGACCCTGGGCAGCCACCTCTACGTGCACCGCACCGGCAAGCTGGGGATCTACGACACCCAGGGCCTCGAGGTGGGCCGGGACACGGCCGCCATGATCGACGAGGTACGCGGCTTCATCGAGAAGTCCAAGGGCCTTCCGTTCGCCGAACAGGTGCACCTGGCCTGGTACTGCGTGCGCGCGACCGACCGGCGCTTCGAGGAGACCGAGGGGGCGTTCATTCGCGAGCTCGCCGGCCTGGGCCTGCCGGTGATCCTGGTGCTGACCCAGGTCCCCGGCCGCCGGGACGCCGCCGGTCGGCTGTTCCTGGCCCCGGACACGGTCGAGCTGGCCAACCAGGTCGCGGCGATGGGGCTGCCGATCCACTCCGGGCGCCCGGCCATGGTCAACGCGCTGGTCGATCCATTCCTGGGAGCCGAGCAGCACGGCCTGCTCGAACTGCTCGATGCCACCTTTCGCTGCGCTCCGGGCGACGCCACCGACGCCTTGGTCGCGGCGCAGAAGATCGACCCTGCGCGCAAGGCTGCCGCGGCTGAGAAGGCCGTGAGATCAGCCGCGGCGGCGGCCACGGCAGCCGGATTCACCCCGATCCCGTTCGCCGATGCCGCGGTGCTGGTCCCGATCCAGGTCGGCATGATGGCCCGGCTGGCCAACATCTACGACATCCCGGTCCAGCGTGCGACGGTCGCCAGCCTGGCGGCCACCACCGTCACCACCCAGGCCGGCCGGGCGGCCGCCACCGGCCTGTTGAAGCTGGTGCCCGGTGTGGGCACCATCGTGGGCGGCGCGATCACCGGCGGGGTGGCCGGCACCGTGACCATGGCGGTCGGCACCGCGTGGCACCGGGTCTGCATCGGGATGGCGCAGGGCAAGTACCAGACCGTCTCGGGCACCCTGGACTCGGCGATGATCCAGAAGGTGTTCAACGACGAGGTGGCCTCGATCATGCGCCGCCGCGGCATCCGCGGGAAGAAGTGAGCGAGCGCGTGGCGCCGCCGGAGGGTGGGCGCGTCAGAAGGTGATGATCCCGAACAGAACCAGCAGGAAGGGCATGAGCATGGCCAGAACGACCACGATCACGATGGCGGCGATGTTCTTGCGGATCCACTCCATGGCCCCGATTATCCCCCGCCAGAGGCCGTGCTCGTGATCGCCGAGGAACTCCGCGCGCCGCGCCCCGTGGCGGACGTCGGATCGGACGGGTGGTTGGTGGCGGTGCAGCGCCCCGATCCAGAGCCCGGCCCGGGCGAGGTCCGGCTGGCGGTCACCGCCTGTGCAGTGTGCCGGACCGACCTGCAGATCGTCACCGGTGACCTGCTGCCCCGGGCCCTTCCTGTGGTTCCCGGCCATCAGGCCGTCGGCCGGGTCGTCGCGCACGGCCGGGGGGTCGATCCCGATGTCCTGCCGCTGGGGACGCGGGTCGGTGTGGCCTGGACCGCGGGCTGCTGCGGGCACTGCACGTTCTGCCGCACCGGGCGGGAGAACCTGTGCGCCGAGTTTGCCTTCACCGGATGGGACCGCGACTGGGTTAGCGACCGCGATGACCGCGCGCGCCGACTTCGCGCACGCACTGCCCGACGGCGTCGACGACCTGGCCGGCGCCCCGCTGCTGTGCGGGGGAGCCATCGGCTACCGCAGCCTGCACGTCGCAGGCGTGGACCTCGCCGACTGCGGCGGCCTGCGCCTGGGTCTCTACGGGTTCGGCGCTTCGGCGACGATCGTGATCCAGGTGGCCGTGCACGCCGGTGCGCAGGTCTACGTGGCCACTCGCTCCCCGGCCGAGCGGGCGGCGGCGCTGTCCTTCGGGGCGGTCTGGGCCGGGGGCTATGGCGTGGCGCCTGAGGCGTTGGACGCTGCGATCACGTTCGCACCCTCCGGTGACGTGGTGGTGGCCGCGCTGCGTGCCGTGGGTCGGGGCGGCGTCGTGGCGATCAACGCGATCCACCTGGACCGCATCCCGGAGTTCGACTACGACCTGCTCTGGGGTGAGCGGCAGCTGCGGTCGGTGGCCAACGTGACGCGAGCCGACGTCGGCGAGTTCCTCGCCCTGGCTGCGGCCATCCCGATCCGCACCCGCACCGAGGTGTTCGCCCTGACCGAGGCCAACGAAGCGCTGGCCCGCCTGCACGCCGGCCAGATCCACGGCGCCGCCGTCCTGCAGATGCCGGGCTGACCCGCCCGTGCCGGTCGGTTCGCCGACAAGTGGTTGATCGGGCGCTGCCGGACCGGGCGCCATTGCCGGTTCGCCGAATTGTGGTCGAACCCGGCAGGAGGCGCAGGCATCTTTCGACCACTCGGGGTGCGAACCGCGGTCAGAGGCAGCCTGACCTGGGCCCCTTCGACCAGAAGCCCGCGCACCGAGGCGTCGACCCTCGTCCGTCGGCCCCCGCGGTTCCCGCGACCGGACCGGCGAGCCTACGCGGCCAGCATCCCTGGCGTCAGAACAGGATCGTGGCGAACGTGCCGACGATCTGGAAGCCCACCTGCAGGTAGGTCGATACGGCCGTGTGGTTGTAGTCGTTGACGTACAGCGACACGGTGGGTGCGACGTGGGTCCGCGCGAACTCCACGACCGCGGCCATGCCGGCCACGCCCAGGCCGCGCCCGCGCAGCGCCGGGTCCACCCACACGCCCTGCACCTGGCAGGCCCGGTTGGTGGCCGAGCCGATCTCGGCCTTGAACACGATCCGCTGGTCGGACACGATCGCCAGGGCGCGCCGGTCGCGCACGATCTGGGCCAGGCGCCCGCGGTAGGCCGGCCCGCCGCCGTGCGCCACGGGGGAGACCCCGACCTCCTCGGTGAACATCGCGATGGCGGCCGGCATCAGCAGGTCGAGCTCCTCGGGGTGCAGCACGCGCAGCTGCGGGTGGGCCCGAAACGTGGGCGGGCCGGTGATCGCCATCAGGTGCTGGCGGGCACGCAGCTCGCGGGGCACCCCCCACGCCGGAGCCAGCAGTCGCCACAGGTCGAGCACCTCGTCGGCGGGACCGACGATCGACGAGCAGCGTCGACCCAGGCGGCGGGCGTGGTCAGCGAACCCGGCCCGCGCGATCGGGGTGGTCTCGATCGGGATCAGATTGGCCCCGGCGTACATCGCCGAACACAGCCGGCCGGACTCGAACCAGCCCCACATCAGGTTGCCGAGCGCCCATGGGTCCATCGGGTCGACCAGCCGGGAGGCCACGAAACAGTGCCGGACCGGGTCCCGGTCGACGAGTTCGAGCAACTCGGGAAGGTGCCGCGTCGTCAGCACCTTGAGCTCTCCGGGCACGACCGTCATCCTGCCACGCCGGGATATCCTTGCCCGGCACCGGCGACCCGCCCCGCGTGGGCCGCCCTCGTTGCAGGACCGACAGGAGACCCTCCTCGTGCTGACCCGGATGTCCACATTGTTCCTGCGCACGTTGCGCGAGGACCCCGCAGACGCCGAGGTTCCTTCGCACCGGCTGCTCGTCCGGGCCGGCTATGTGCGCCGGGTCGCGCCGGGGATCTTCAGCTGGCTACCCCTGGGCTACCGCGTGCTGCGCAACGTGGAGGCGATCGTGCGCGCCGAGATGGACACCGCCGGCTTCCAGGAGGTGCACTTCCCCGCGCTCCTGCCCCGCGAGCCCTACGAGCGGACCAATCGCTGGACCGAGTACGGGCCGAACCTGTTCCGCCTGAAGGACCGCCGCGGCAACGACTACCTGCTCGGGCCCACTCACGAGGAGATGTTCACCCTGACGGTCAAGGACCTGTACTCCTCATACAAGGACCTGCCGGTCAGCCTCTACCAGATCCAGACCAAGTACCGCGACGAGGCCCGCCCGCGGGCGGGGATCCTGCGCGGGCGCGAGTTCGTGATGAAGGACTCGTACTCCTTCGACACCACCGATGCAGGCCTGGACGCCTCCTACGCCCGGCATCGGGAGGCCTACGTCCGAACGTTCGACCGGTTGCGGCTGGACTACACGATCGTCTCGGCCATGTCCGGGGCGATGGGCGGATCGGCCTCCGAGGAGTTCCTGGCCGGCTGCCCGGTCGGGGAGGACACCTACGTGCGGTGCACGACGTGCGACTACGCGGCCAACGTCGAGGCGGTGGCAAGCGTCGCGCCCGGACCGGTCCCCGTCGACGGGCTTCCCGCGGCGCACGTCGAGGACACCCCGGACACCCCGACCATCCAGACGTTGGTCGACGTCTCCAACGCGCGCCCCGAGCTGGCCCGCGGCGACCGCCCGTGGCAGGCGGCGGACACGTTGAAGAACGTGGTGGTCAAGGTCGCCATGCCCGAGGGCACCACCTACCCGCTGGCGATCGGCCTGCCCGGGGACCGGGAGGTCGACATGCGTCGCCTGGAGGCGGTGCTGCTGCCCGGCGAGCCGGTGGCCTTCGAGGAGTCGGACTTCGCCGCGAACCCGGCGCTGGTCAAGGGCTACATCGGTCCCGGGGCGCTGGGCGAGCAGAACGCCTCCGGGGTGCGCTACCTGCTCGACCCGCGCGTGGTCGACGGGACCCGGTGGATCACCGGCGCCGACCAGCCCGGGCGACACGTGTTCGACCTGGTCGCCGGGCGGGACTTCGGCGGCGACGGCCGGATCGACGTGGCCGAGGTGCGCGCGGGCGACGCCTGCCCGCAGTGCGCGGCGGCGGGGCGGACCGGTGCGCTGACGCAGGCCCGCGGTATCGAGATCGGCCACATCTTCCAACTGGGTCGCAAGTACGCCCAAGCCATGGACCTCACCGTGCTCGACGAGCACGGCAGGCAGACCGGGGTGACCATGGGGTCCTACGGGATCGGGGTCTCGCGGGCGGTCGCGGCGATCGCCGAGCAGCATCACGACGATCGGGGCCTGATCTGGCCGCGCGAGGTGTCGCCTGCCGATGTGCACCTGGTGGCCACGGGCAAGGACGACGCCGTCTTCGCCGCGGCCGAGGCGTTGGCCGGCGACCTGGTCGCCGAGGGGTTGCGGGTCGTCTACGACGACCGGCGTGGGGTGTCCCCCGGGGTGAAGTTCAACGACTCGGAACTCATCGGTGTGCCGCTGATCGTTGTGGTCGGCAAGCGGCTGGTGGACGGGGTGATCGAGGTCAAGGACCGCGCCAGCGGAGTGCGTGACGACCTGCCGCTGCGGGGTGCGGCGGCGCAGATCGCCGACCGGGTGCGGGCGCTGCCGTGACCGGACCCAGCCGGTGGCCCTGGGGGCGCCATGGGGTGGGTGCGCCGGCAGCGCGGCGGCCGACCCCGACGCCCACCGGCCCGGTCGAGGCGGTCATCTTCGACTGGGGCGGCACGCTGACCCCCTGGCATGACGTGGACCTGACGGCGGCCTGGTACGCCTACACGTCGGTGTACGACCCCCGGCACGCGGCCTCCATGGCCGCCGAGCTGTTCGCGGCCGAGATCGAGCGCTGGCAGGCGCAGCACCGCAGCTCCGGTGCGACCAGCGCCGGACGGCTGGATCAGGTGCTGCTCGACTGCGGCATCGACCTCGCCAGCCCCCGGCACCACGAGGCGATGGCCGCCTACCTGGCGGCCTGGGACCCGCATACGCACGCCGACCCGCAGGCTGCCGACGTCCTGGGCGGGCTGCGTGAGCGGGGGGTCCGGGTGGGCGTGCTGTCCAACACCCTGTGGCCGCGCGAGCACCACGAGGCCGTGTTCGACCGCGACGGTCTGCTCGGGCTGATCGACGCGGCGGTGTACTCCTCGGAGCTGCCGGTCGGCAAGCCGCACCAGGACGCGTTCCAGGCGGCGTTGGGAGCGGTGGGCGTGTCGACCCCGGATCGCGCGGTCTTCGTCGGGGACCGCGCCTGGGACGACGTGCACGGGGCGCAGGTCGCGGGGATGCGTGCCATCTTCGTGCCGCACAGCGACATCCCCGAGGAGCAGCGCGGTCCGGTCGACGCCGAGCCGGACGCCGTGGTGCACCAGCTCATCGAGGTGCTCGATCACGTGGACCGCTGGAACGCCGGTCCGTAGTCCGGTCGCGGATCGGCTGCGGGGCAAGTCGCCCGCCGCCTGATTCAGAGCCGCAGGGCTCAGGCTCCCGACTCGGCGGCCACCCGCTGGGCGTCCAGCTCCTCGCGGCGGCTCTCGGTGCGCATCAGGTACCACCCGCCGATCAGCCCGACGAGTCCGAAGATGATCCACTGCACCGAGTAGACGAGGTTGTTCAGGCCACGGTGCCCGGGGGTGCTCAGGGCGGTCAGCTCCGCATCGGCCGGGGGAGCGGAATCGGTCAACTCGATGTATGCGCCGAACAAGTCGGTGCCCGCCGGGGTGACGAGGCGATCGGGATCGGCAGCCCAGGCCTGGCCCGGGGGAGCGGACTCGGCCTGCTCGGTGACCTCGGCGGGACGCAGCCGCCCGGTCACCGACACCGTGCCGGCGGGTGCCGGCGGCACGACGGGAGCGCTGGTCGCGGCGGCGCCGTCCGCGGGCGTCCAGCCCCGGTTGACCAGGAGCACTCCGGTGTCTGTCCGCAGCGGAGTCACGATCCAGAAGCCATTGCGGCCATCGAGCGGGCGGCGGCGCACCGCGACCTCCGCGGACGAGTCGAACGTGCCTGTCGCGGTGACAGTGCGCCAGTGCAGGTCCTCGGGCAGGGGCGGTGCCTGCCCGGCCGGTGCTGCGTCGAGCAACTCGTCGACCGGGACCGCCGGTGCCGACAGTGCGGCGTCCAGTCGATCGTTCTCGGCCAGGCGAACCTGGTAGCGGTTCCACTGCCAGCGCGCCAGGAACACGGTGAGCACGACCATCGCCAGGATGAACACGGTGAACCCCACCCACCGTCGTTGCCTGAGGATCGCCAGCACACCGACAGCCTACGTCGACCCGCGCGACGGTGGGTTCGTCGGCGCCCGGACGGTGCGCGCCCCGGTCAACGGCGGACACAACAGCGTCGGCGGACGCAACAGGGCCGTACCGGCCGACGGCGCCGACCGGGTGCGCGTTCATCGCCTAGGGTTCCCCCGTGGAGTCATGGTCCGGGCCGGAGCCCGTCGAGCTGGCCGGCCGGGGGCCGGCGCTGAGTGTGTTCGACACCTCGACCGGGCAGGTGCGACCGACCGATCCCGCGAGCGAGGCCCGGATGTACGTCTGCGGGATCACGCCCTACGACGCCACTCACCTCGGGCATGCGGCGACCTACATCGCCTTCGACCTGATCAACCGGTACTGGCGCGACCTCGGGCACACGGTGCACTACGTGCAGAACGTGACGGACGTCGATGACCCGCTGCTCGAGCGGGCGATCGCCACCGGGCAGGACTGGCGAGAGCTGGCCCGGGCCGAAACGGCACTCTTCGCGCAGGACATGGCGGCCCTGCGCGTGCTGCCGCCCCGGGACTACATCGGGGCGGTCGAGTCGATCCCGTCGGTGGTGCGCTGGATCGCCCGGCTGCGTGCGGCGGGCTTCGTCTACGGCGTGGACGGGGACCTCTACTTCGACACCCTCGCCGCGCCCGGGTTCGGCACCGTGGCGGGACTGGACGAGGCCGCGATGCACGCGATCTTCGCCGAGCGCGGTGGTGACCCGACCCGGCCGGGCAAGCGCACGGCGCTGGACTGCATGCTGTGGCAGGCGGCCCGTCCCGACGAGCCGGCCTGGGACACCGACCTGGGTCACGGTCGGCCCGGGTGGCACATCGAGTGCACGGCGATCGCGTTGGACCACCTCGGGATGGGTTTCGACGTGCAGGGCGGTGGTTCGGACCTGGCCTTCCCGCACCACGAGATGTGCTCGGCCCAGGCCCGGGCGGCGACGGGTGCGGCGGCCATGGCCGAGCACTTCGTGCACGCGGGGATGGTCGGCTACGACGGCCACAAGATGAGCAAGTCGCGCGGAAACCTCGTGTTCGTGTCCTCCCTGCGCCGCGACGGGGTCGATCCTGCGGCCATCCGGTTGGCACTGCTGGCACACCACTACCGCACGGACTGGGAGTGGACGGATGCGGATCTGGTTGCCGCCGAGCAGCGGTTGACGCGCTGGCGGGAAGCCTGTGCCCTGCCCGGGGGGCCGGACGCCGAGGGGTTGATCGCCGCTGTGCGGGAGCGGCTGGCCGACGACCTCGACGCACCGACGGTGCTCGGCCTGGTCGACGGCTGGGCGGACTCGGCATTGGCCCAGCGCCCCTACGCACGTGATCCGATGGCACCGGCTCGGGTCCGGCACCTGCTGGCCACGCTTATCGGGGTCGACCTCTCCTAGTCTTGGCCGGGTCGAAGGAGGCCCCATGACCCAGACCCCGCTGGCCCAGACCCCGCTGACTGCCGCAGCCGCGTGGCAGGCACTGTCCGCGCACGCCGAGTCCCTTTCCGCCACGACCATCCGCGACCTGTTCGACGCAGCCGGTGACCACGACCGGGCCGCGGAATTCAGCGCCCAGGGGGCGGGCTGGTTGCTGGACATGTCCAAGCAGCGGGTGACTGCCGAGACGCTGGACCTGCTCGTGGCGCTGGCCGAGGAGCGCGACGTCGCCGGTCGTCGCGAGGCGATGTTCACCGGTATGCACCTGAACAACACCGAGGATCGGGCGGTCCTGCACACCGCGCTGCGGCTTCCGCCCGGCGCGGAGCTGACGGTGGACGGTCAGGACGTCGCCGCTGACGTGCACGAGGTGCTGGTCGCAATGGGTGAGTTCGCCGAGCAGGTGCGCGGCGGGACCTGGTTGGGCTTCACGGGCCAGCCGATCCGAAATGTGGTCAACATCGGGATCGGTGGCTCGGACCTCGGGCCGGTGATGGCCTACTTGGCGCTGCGCAGCTTCGCCACGCGCGACCTGGTCATGCGGTTCGTGTCCAATGTGGATGGGACGGACTTCGTGGAGAACACCCACGACCTGGACCCGGCCGAGACGCTGTTCCTGGTCGCGTCCAAGACGTTCACCACCCAGGAGACGATGACCAACGCGCGCACCGCGCGGGACTGGCTGGTGGCCGGTCTCGGGGGAGACTCCGCAGCGGTGGCGCGGCACTTCGTGGCCATCTCGACGAACGCCGAGAAGGTGGCCGAGTTCGGTATCGACACCTCGAACATGTTCGGGTTCTGGGACTGGGTCGGTGGGCGCTACTCGATGAGCTCGGCGATCGGCCTGTCGACGATGCTTGCCGTCGGCCCGGACCAGTTTTCCCAGATGCTGGCCGGGCTGCACGCGATGGACACCCACTTCCGGCACGCCCCGGCCCGCGAGAACCTGCCGCTGCTGCACGGCCTGCTGTGCGTGTGGAACCGCAACTTCCTGGGTTCCGCGGACTATGTCGTCCTGCCCTACGACCAGTACCTGGTGCGGTTCCCCGCCTACCTGCAGCAGATGATCATGGAGAGCAATGGCAAGCGGGTCACCTCGGCCGGCGCGCCGGTGGACTACGACACCTCCGCGTCGTTCTGGGGCGAGCCGGGGACCAACGGGCAGCACTCCTTCTACCAGATGCTGCACCAGGGGACCACGACCGTCCCCGCTGACTTCCTGTTCTTCACCAGGCCGGCCAACGACGTGGGCACGCACCACGACCTGCTGGTGGCCAACTGTCTGGCCCAGTCGGGCGTGATGGCCTTCGGGCGGACCGCCGATGAGGTCGCGGCAGACGGCACCCCGGCCGAGCTGGTCGAGCACAAGGTCATGCCCGGCAACCGGCCGAACAACATGCTGGTCGCCTCGGAGCTGACGCCGTTCGCGTTGGGGGCGCTGGTGTCGCTGTACGAGCACTCGACGTTCGTGCAGGGCGCGATCTGGGACATCAATTCCTACGACCAGTGGGGGGTGCAGCTGGGCAAGGTCGTGGCCGACTCGATCGCCCCGATGCTCACTGGGCAGGCCGAGCCGGCGCTGGACGCCTCGACGAACGCGCTGGTGCGGCGGTACTTGGCTGACCGCGGCCGCTGAGGGCTGCGGTTGACTGCCGCTGGGTGCTGCGGGGGCGTGCGGCCGCGTGCGGCCGGGGGCCGGGCTTCGGTGGGCGTGGTTCTGCGGACCTGAGGCAATCGAGGACCGCGGCGATCAGAGGGCTGGGGATCAGTCCTGGTTGGTGTCGGCCAGGTGCTGGGCGTTAGCGGCCTTCTGCGCTCGACGGGTGTTGCGCCGTACCTGGGTCAACCGGACGATGCCCACGATCATGACGATGGCGGCGCCCGTCACGGCCGCGATCACCAGGGCTGCGCCGATCGGGACCCGGCCGCTGAACCACAGGTAGTTGAATTCCATGGTCTCCTGGTTCTGCAGGATCAGGATGATCATCAGGACGACGATGATCAGGGCGGCGCCGGTGGCCAGCCATGCGGCAGCGGCACGCGTCTTGGCCAATGACTCCGCGGGCAGTGGCTGCTTGACCTTCGGGGCCGGGTCCGGCTCCGACGCGCTGTCCGGCCCGGGCGTCGGCACGTGCGTCCCAGCCGGGACGAGGTCGCCACCAACCTCGGGCCCACTATGGGCGGGTTCGGGGGTGGTGGCCATGCGGTCCACCTGATCGAGGGATCGCCCGGACGCGCTCGGGTCAACAGCCGGTGCGACGTCCGGCGTCGGTGCCGAGCCCAGCTCGTCGGGCTCGGGTCCGTTCGGGTTGATGGGCTCTGCCATGGGGGTGATCCTCGCACAGCGCCTGGCCACCGGCGTGACGTCGGGACTCCGTGAGCGATGGTCCGCCCGGCGGGCCGTGAGGTCCTCCACAGATCTGCGCGGACACCTTTGCCATGTCTGACCCACCGAGTACTATTCGAACAGGTGTTCGTAGAGGGGGAGGTCGGATGGGTACGTCGGTGCGGGGCCGGAGGGTGGTTGATCCGCGGGCGGCAGGGGCCTTCGAGCAGGCGTCGCCGGAGGTGGGTGGATCGTGGGTGGGTTTGTCGGCGATGGCGGCCGGTGAGTTGCCGTCGATGGGGCTGGTGGCCGGGGAACGGCCTGCGGCTGATGTGGAGGTGTTGTGCTCGGCGGTGGCGATCGCTGAGTTCGAGGTGGCGCGCCGGATGCATGCGGCCTCGGTGTGCGGGTCGCTGCCGTTGACCGGAGCGGGTGCGTTGCCGTTGGCTCGGGGGTGGTCGGCGGGGTGGGCCAAGCGGCTCGCTTCGGCCGGGGAGTTCGCTGCTCGCTGGCCGCAGGTCGGTGTGGTGTGGGCTGCGGGGGTGATCACCAGCGAGCACGCCCAGGCGGTGGCCCGGCACGCCGAGGCGTTGACCGAGGCCGAGATGGGGGCGGTGCTCGACGAGTTGGCGCCGCTGTGGGGTCGACTGTCCCCCCGGGCGGTAGGCATGTTCGTCGAGCGCGTCATCCGGATGCTGCATCCGCCTGCGGACCCGGAGCCTGATGAACGGGACGCGTACGAGTGCCGGTCGCTGGGCTTCGCGGTGACTGGTGATTCGGTGCTGCTGTCCGGTGTGCTGCCCCGGCTCGAGGGTGAGGCGCTGATCGGCGCGATCGACGGGTTCGCCGACCGGCTGCGCAGTCAGGCCGACCACGTGCCGGCCAGTGCGCGGCGGGCGGACGCGCTGATGGCCTTGGTGAACGCGGCGCACGCATCGGGGGCATTGCCCTGCCGGGGTGGGTTGCCAGTGTCGGTGTCGGTCACGATGGACACGACCGCCGCGGGGGACGTCGTGTGCTCGACCAGCCGGGGCCACACGTTGACCCAGGCCGAGGTTCGGTTCGCGAGCTGCGACGCGCTGGTCACCCCGATCGTCCTGGACACCTGGGGGCATGGCCCTCGACCCGAACCGGGCACTCACGAACCTGTTGCCGGAGTGTCGGGGACCGCGGGTCAGCGTTCAGACCAGCGCGGTGGCCCCGAGGGCGATGACCTCGATTCCGGGGTTCCCCAGATGGACGGCTGGAGCCCCGCGCAACGGATCGCGGCCTTGGCTGCGACGCTGCTGGGCATCCGAATGCCGCTGGCCGTGGGCCGCACGGCGCGAACCGCCATGAGCGCGCAGCGCCGAGCGCTGGCAGCCCGGGACCAGGGCTGCATCATTCCCGGCTGCGGGATCCTGGCCGAGGCCTGCCAGACCCACCACGTCCACGAATGGGCGCAGGGCGGCGAGTCCGACCTGCCCAACCTGGCCTTGCTCTGCTGGGCGCATCACCGCCAAGTCGACCTCGGGATGTGGACCATCACCCCGGTGCCACCAGGTGTCCCGCCGGTCCAGGTGCCGGATCCTGGAACCCCGCCCGGAGTGCCCTGGCCAGCGAACAACGGCGCCCCCTGGATCGTCACCCGGACTGCACGAACCCGCTGGCGACTGTGACCCGCCGGCCACGCAGCCGCTGGCGACTGTGACATCCCCACGCTGGATCAGCGGGTCTGCAGGACCTGGACCTCGGTGACTTCCTGCTGCCGCTCGTTGGCCAGGGTGAAGGAGATCTCACCGCTCTGACCTGCGCCGGACCAGTTCACCCGCCAGTACGTCGTGGCCCGGACATCGAAGACGCCCCCGGGCTCGCCGACCGAAGCCCTGAGATAACGATGCCCGCACGTGGGTGACGGTCCGGTGCCCCGATCCGCAGACCACGGCGTGCCCGCGTTGCGGCAGGTCACGGTGCTGCCGTCACCGAGGTCCCAAACAACCTTGCTCACCTCGGCCGTGGCCCGCACCGACACCGAGCCAGCCGTCGCGGTCCGGGTGATCGGCCCGAACGACGCGGGTCCGTCATTGTCGACCCACAACCAAGCATCGAGTCCGACCAAGAGCGGCGCGCCCGGGGTCATCGGAGTCATCCCGATCCGCGGCGCGACCAACCGCATCCGCTCCACCGCTTCCTCAGCCAGCACGACCGGGTCGACCAGGACCGGGGCACCTGCGGCTCCCGCGCCCGGAGCCCAGAACGTGTACGACCCGCCCCCAACATTGCCCCCAGCCGTCCCGGTTTCTCCTGCCCCAGGCGGCCGACAACTGTAGACAACACCATCGGTGTGTTCCTCCCAGCGCACATCCCCCGCAGCAGGCTGCGGAGAGAGCCGCCGGACCCAGCACTGCTTGTCCTGGGACCACACACCCTCGGTGGAGACGCAGCCAATCTGCTGGTCCAGGTACGTGCAGGTTCGCTTCTTGGCGCCCACCGAAGTCGCAGAGCTCTGGGCATCTCCCTCGGATGTGCCATTCGAGCGGGCGGAATCCGTCGCAACGACGTCCAAGTTGGCGCTCCCTGTATCGCCCCTCACGATAACGGGGGATGGCGGAGGAGGCTCTGTTGCCTCGGCAGTCGCCGGCGCAGCGGATATCAGTAGTGCCAGAGCGCAAGCTGCGGGCCTGATGGTCCGGCTTAGCACGCGCGATCCTTAGGATCAGGCTCGCCTGTGACGCCTTGGACCGCCCAGCCTGGCTCTGGGAGGTAGCCGGTCTGGACCACTGTGTATTTCGCGCGCTCGCGCACCCCCGCCTTGCGGGTCCCGTCAGGGAGAACATCGGTAACGGCCGTCGCGTCGATGCAGGCCCAAAGCACTACCGAGGGCGGCTCAGCCTGCAGTCTGACCGTAACTGGGTCGGCTGCCACCAGCACCAACTGCACGCCCGTCGGCTCGGATCGAACACCCCGCGCCACCCCTTGGCTGACCGCGTTTCGCTCGCGTTCAAGTTGAGGCTCGGTGACGTACCTGTCCAAGTCATTGATCTGGCTGCGAGCCCCGCTGTAGAGATCAGTGATGGTCTGGGAGTACGCCATGACCACGTCGGTGGCCTCCTCGAACGCTTGCTGCTGGGCAGGGGTCAACGTCGAGGATGGTGTGGGGTCGACCGAAGTGCTCGCACTGGCCGTCGCCGACGCGCTGGGTACCCCGCTGGAACCCGCCCCCTCCTGCGGGCCGGACCCGACCGAACACCCGACGAGCAGCATCCCCGAGGCAACACCGAGGCTCAGCACCCGCATTGCACGAGGTCGTCGCACCGGAACTCCCATGGTCCCCCTCCTTCGGTCGAACTGATCGCACACCCCGAGACGCACAGGCGCAACGAGCAAGCCGAAACGTGCGAAAAGGGTACAACAGACATGTGAACGGCCCTGATCACCGTCCACAGGGCCGTACCCTCGGGCGCTGCCGGCCAGGTCACCGCCCAGCTGCCCGGACCGAGGTCGCGGTCGCCGCCGACGGCACCCAGGAAGCCAGCGCATAGCGCCGATGCGTCGGACTGCACCCTCGCATGACACGCTGTCCGAAGCCGTTCGACTCGCACCACACCCGACTGCGAAAGGGACCCCGTGCCGTTATCCGCAGTGCTGTTCGACATGGATGGGTTGCTGGTCAACACCGAGCCCCTGTGGTTGCAGGCCGAGCATGCGACGCTGGCCGCCCTCGGCGGAACCTGGGGTCAGGCAGACCAACACGCAGTCGTCGGGGCGTCCATGGCCCACGCCACCGCCTACATGGCACGGGTCAGCGGTACGGATCGCTCGACCGACGAGATCGCCGAAGTGCTCGTCGACACCATGCTCGGGTTGCTGGCGCAGGTGCGCGTCCCGATCCAGCCGGGAGCAGCCCCGCTGCTCACCGAGGTCGCCGGCTCGGGCGTGCCCTACGCCCTGGTCTCGGCCTCGGTGCGGCGGATCATCGACGTCGTGCTGAACCAGCTGGCTGAGGCAGGGTTGCCCGGATTCTCGGTCCAGGTGGCCGGTGATGAGGTGCCCCGCAGCAAGCCCGACCCGCTGCCGTACCTGCACGCCGCCGACCTGCTGGGCGTGGACATCACCCAGGCCGTCGTGCTGGAGGACTCCGCGAACGGAGTGCGCGCGGGGTGGTCGGCCGGGGCCACCGTCCTGGCCGTGCCCCACGTGGTCCCGATCCAGGCACGCGACCGCGTGGTCGTACGCGAGTCGCTGGTCGGCCTGACGCTGGCCGACCTCAGGGCGCTCGTACCCTGAGGCAGAAGCCGTCCCCGGAGCCCCACGGATGGGCAAACCGTCAGCAGCCCTGGCGGTGGGCGCCTAAACTTCAACCGACTCACCCGAGGAAAGGTCCACCCATGCCTGAGGCAGCCGCCACCATGCCAGAACCCGCGACCGCCGGCTCGCGGCCCGCAGCCTGGGCTGTCGGCCTGAGCAAGGTCTACGGCGAGGGGGACACCTCGGTCGTCGCCCTGCGTGGCGTGGACATCGAGTTCGCGGCGGGTCGGTTCACCGCGATCATGGGTCCCTCCGGATCGGGCAAGTCGACGCTGATGCACTGCATGGCCGGCCTGGACGCAGCCACGTCCGGCACGGTGCACATCGGTGAATCCGACCTCACCACGATGAAGGACAACGACCTGACCCGGCTGCGCCGCGAGCGGATGGGCTTCGTGTTCCAGGCCTACAACCTCGTGCCGACGCTGACCGCCGAGGAGAACATCACGCTGCCGCTGGACATCGCCGGCAGCAAGGTGGACAAGCAGTGGTTCGACCTGGTTGTGGGCACGGTCGGCCTGGCCGACCGGCTGACCCACCGGCCCAGCGAGCTCTCCGGCGGCCAGCAGCAGCGGGTCGCGTGTGCCCGGGCCATGGTCACCCGCCCGGAGATCATCTTCGCCGACGAACCGACCGGAAACCTGGACTCCCGCTCGGGTGCTGAGGTGCTGGGCTTCCTGCGCCGCAGCGTCGACGACTTCGGCCAGACGATCGTCATGGTGACCCACGACGCACACGCCGCCTCGTACGCCGACCGCGTGGTGTTCCTCGCCGATGGGGAGTTCGTCGACGAGATCACGGACCCGAGCGCGACCGCCATCCTCGAGCGGATGAAGAACTTCGAGCAGGCAGCCGGGGCGCACGGCGACGTGGACACCACCTGGGTCGACCAGACCGGGCCCCAGCGCACCGGGGCTGACGGCGGCGACGCCCGGCCCAGGCGCACCGGGGCCGCCGGGAGCGACTCCGGTGCCGACGATTCCGCCCCCGCGTCGGGCGAGCAGGCCTGATCCATGCTCAAGGCAACCTGGCGCTCCCTGAAGGCGCACAAGGCCCGCATGCTCCTGTCCGGGCTCGCCGTGGTCCTGGGCGTGGCCTTCGTGGTGGGCACGTTCATCTTCACCGACACCCTCAAGGGCACCTTCGACCAACTGTTCAGCGGTCAGACGCCGGACGTGGTCGTGACCCAGCAGCTCGAGGTCGGCGGTGACGACGGCACCGGCTCGGTGGTGTCGGTCATCCCCGCCGAGACGCTGGACACGGTGCGGGCACTGCCCGGCGTGCGTCTGGTGACCGGTGACGTGCAGGTTCAGGGGGTGGCCCTGATCGATGTCGAGGGGGAGCCGATCGGTGGCAATGGCCCACCGCAGCTCGGGGTGTCCTATCCGGAGTTCCCCGACGAGGCGCAGTTAAGCGGCGTGACCCTCGTCGAGGGCCGGGCGCCCAGCGCGCCCGAGGAGATCGCCGTCGACGAGACGACCGCTGAGAAGGGCGGCTTCTCGATCGGCGACATGGTCACCGTCGTGACCCAGGGCCCGCGGATCCAGGCACCCTTGGTGGGCATTGTGCGATTCGGCGTGAGCGGCAGCCTCGGCGGGGTGACGCTCACGCTCTTCGAGCGGCAGTACGCCCAGGACACGTTCATCGGATCCGATGCGTGGAACCAGGTCTCGGTGCTCGGCGACGGGTCAGTAAGCAACGAGGCGCTGCGCGACGAGGTCGCCACGGAGCTCGGCTCTGGCTACGAGGTCAAGACCGGCCAGGAGGTGCAGGACGAGACCGCGGCCCAGTTCAGCAGCGCACTGGGATTCATCAACACCTTCCTGCTCGTTTTCGCGTTCATCGCCCTGTTCGTGGGCACGTTCATCATCCTCAACACGTTCTCCATGCTCGTTGCCCGGCGAACCAAGGAACTGGCCCTGCTCCGGGCGATCGGTGCCAGCAAGCGCCAGATCACCTGGTCGGTGGTCGGCGAGGCCTTCCTGCTCGGGCTGCTCGGTGGCGTGCTGGGCATCGGACTCGGGATCCTGGTGGCCCTCGGGTTGCGCGGCCTGCTGGCCGCCATCGGTGCCGAGCTGCCGGCCGGGGAGCTCGTCATCGCGCCGCGCACGGTGATCGTGGGGGTGCTCGTCGGCGTCGTGGTCACAGTGTTCGCCGCCTGGTTCCCCGCCCGGCGCGCCTCGCAGGTGCCCCCGGTCGCAGCGATGCGCGACGAGGTGGCGCTGCCCGCGCGCAGCCTGCGACTGCGGGCAATCAGCGGTGGCGTGCTCACGGCGGTCGGGCTGGGGCTGATCGCGCTGTCGGTGGCCAATGCGGACCTTCCCCGACGACTGACCGTGTTCGGGGTGGCGGCCGCTTCGTTGTTGATCGGCGTGATCGTGCTCGCCCCGGTGTTCAGCCGGGCGCTGGTGGGTTTCGTGGGCGCACCGATCGCCCGATCCGGGGCGGTGGGTCGCCTCGCGGTCCGCAACGCCCAGCGGGATCGCCGCCGAACCGCTGCCACCGCCACGGCCATCCTGATCGGACTGGCGCTGGTCACGGCCATCGGCGTCCTGGGCTCCTCGACCACCAAATCGGTCAACGCCCTGGTCGACGACGTGCTCACCGCGGACTTCATCGTCCAGCCGACCAGCTTCGTGCCGTTCTCCCCGGAGGTGGGCGATGCCCTGGCGGCAGTCCCGGGGGTGGCCTCGGTCTCCCGGATCAGGCAGGCCCCGGCCCTTGTCGACGGCCAGGAGACGGACGTGATCGGAGTCGATCCGCAAACGATCAACAACGTGCAGTCCCTGGGGGTGGAGCCCAGCGCTCTGGTCGAGGGCAGCGTGGTGGTCGACGTCACGACCGCAGCAGCAGCCGGAGTGCAGAAAGGCGACGAGGTCGAGGTCACCTGGGGCAACTCGAGCACCGACACGCTGACGATCGGTCAGGTGTATCCCGGCGCGGACGCGTTCTCCGGGTGGGTGGTCTCGATCGGGACCCTCGAGGCCGCGGGTCTGCCCCCGGTGGACTCCCTGGTCTATGTGACGGTCGATCCCGAAGCTGATTCCGCGGCAGTCCGCACTGCGGTGGAGGCGGTGAAGGACAACTTCCCGACGGTGCAGATCCTGGACCAGACCGAGTTCAAGGACTCGATCACCGGGCAGATCAACCAGTTGATCAACCTGATCTACGGGCTGCTCGGACTGAGCGTGATCATCGCCATCTTCGGTGTCGTCAACACCCTCGCGCTGTCCATCATCGAGCGCACCCGGGAGATCGGGATGCTGCGCGCGGTGGGCACGCTGCGCAGGCAGGTCCGCACGATGATCCGCTGGGAATCGATTGTGATCAGCTTCTTCGGCGCGTTCACCGGGGTGGGCCTGGGCCTGCTGCTGGGGATCGCCCTGCAGCGACTGCTCGTCGACGAGGGCATCTCCGAGTTGGGGATCCCCTGGTCGTTGATCGGGATCGTGCTGGTGGCCACGGCGATCGTCGGGGTGCTGGCCGCAGTGTGGCCGGCACGGCGGGCGGCGAACTTGGACGTGCTGGCGGCGATTCGCACCGAGTGAGCGGCACCGAACCAGCCGCATCGAATGAGCCGCATCGAATGAGCCGGCCCGGGTGACCCCGCCCGGTCAGGGGGCGGCGGGCGCGCCGATCGGGCCTGCCTGCCGGGGCTCGGCTTGTGGCTCGGCAAGGGGCTCAGCCGATGGCTCGGGCAGGGCCGGGGGAGTGCCCCCGAACGCCGGACACAGGGCCTTGTGTGCACACCAATCGCACAGCTTGGAGGGGCTGGCCCGCCAGTCGCCGGTGTTCATGGCCCGCTCGATCGCCGCCCAGAGTGCCTCGACCTTGCGCTGCATCGCGCGCAGGTCGTCCTCGTCGGGCTCGTAGCGCAGCACGACGCCGGTGGACAGGTACATCAGTTGCAGCAGGGTGGGCAGCTGCCCGTGCATGTGCCAGAGCGCGAGGGCGTAGAAGCGCATCTGGAACATCGCACGGGCCTCGAAGCCCACCCCGGGCGCACGGCCGGTCTTGTAGTCCACGACCCGGGTCTGGCCCGTGGGTGCGCGATCGAGCCGGTCGACGAAGCCACGCAGGGTCAGCCCGGAGGGCAGCTCGACCTCGACCCGCAGCTCACGTGCCGCCGGTTCGAGCCGGGTCGGATCCTCCATCGCGAAGTACGCCTCCACCAGGTCGCCGGCCCCGCGCAGCCATGTCCCCGAGTCCTGGCCGGCCTCTGCCAGCATGTCGATCACCTCTGGACGCTCGGCCGCCAGGAGCTGCCACTGGGGAGCCACCAGGCCGATCGCCGCGTCCAACGTGCGCTGCTGGGCAGGCAGGTCGTAGAGGGCCTCCAGAACGCAGTGCACCAGGGTGCCGCGCACTGCTGCAGGGCTGGGCGGCTCGGGCAGGCGGTCGAGCACCCGGAACCGGTAGAGCAGCGGGCAGGACTGGAAGTCCGCCGCGCGGGACGGCGATAGCGATCGCGCGGGCCGCGGCGGCAGGTCGGTCGGTTCGGGCATGAGGCCAACCTACGTGCCCCATGTGACACGGCCAACGAATTCCACGGCGTGCCAGATGCCCATCGGCAGAGCCCGAAATCGGCCCTACGATGGTTCGATGGCTGCCCCGACGACCCGGATTGCCGGGATTCCTGTGGAGATCCCGTTCTCCGGCATCCTGGGCGTGGTCGTTCTGGCCTACCTGTGGGTGCCCGCATTCGAGTCCGACAGCGGATCGCCGTGGTTGCTCGCGCTGGCGTTCGCCGTGCTGCTGAGCCTGGCCACGCTGATCCACGAGTTCGCCCACGCGCTGGTGGCCCGCGCGTTGGGCTTCCCGGTGCACCGGGTGGTGCTGCAACTGCTCGGTGGAGTCACCCACTACGAGCGCCGACGGGAGGCACCCCTGGCCGAGGCCGTGGTGGCCGCCGCCGGGCCGTTGGCCACCTTCGCGGTGGCCGCGGTCAGTTGGGCGGTCGGCCAGCAGCTCGAGCCGGGCAGCGCAGGGGCCGCACTGGCCGCGGCGATGACCTGGGCCAACGTCGTGATCGGCATCTACAACGCGCTGCCGGGCATCCCGCTGGACGGCGGGAACGTGCTCAAGTGCCTGATCTGGGCAGGGACCGGCTCCGAGCGCCGGGGCACTGTGATCGCCGCCTGGTCCGGTCGTGGCCTGGCGGCGCTGACCCTGCTCAGCCCGCTCGCCCTGGCGCAGTGGGCAGGTGTGCGGCCCGACCTGATCGTGTACCTGGTCGCTGGGCTGCTGGCCGCCGTGCTCTACACGGGGGCCACCGCACAGCTGCGCTCGGTCGAGGTGCGCGCGCGGGCGGCGAATCTCACCGCCGGCGGCCTGGCCCGTCGGGCCATCCCCGTCGACCACGACCTGCCGCTGGGCGAGGCCATCCGCCGGGCGACTGCGGCGGGCGCCGGCGCGCTGGTCGTCGTGGACTCGCGCGGCCTGCCGACTGGGATCGGCCAGCAGGACGCCATCGCCGCTGTCCCCGAGCAGCGTCGGCCCTGGATCTCGGTCGGCTCGGTGTCCCGACCCATCGACGCCCAGAGCACCATCTCCGACGACCTGGCCGGCACCGACCTGATCACCGAAGTGGCCCGCCGGGGCCGCGAGGAGTTGCTCGTGCTGGATCGGGCCGGACTGGTGTTCGGGGTCCTGCTGGCCGGCGACGTCGAGACCGCCCTGCGCGGCTGACCAGTCGCCGGATGGTCCGGGCAGCACAGCCCGCCGCATAGGGTCGGCCCATGAGTGAGCAGCCCATCGCCCGCGCCGACCGGCACGGCCTCCTGCAGCCCGGGGACCTGGTCCAGTTGACCGACCCCAAGAGTCGGCACCACACCATCACCCTGGCTGCGGGCAAGGAGTTCCACACCCACAAGGGCGCCCTGGCCCACGACGACCTGATCGGCCAGCCCGAGGGGATCGTGGTGAGCACCGCAGCCGGAGTGCCCTACCTCGTGCTGCGCCCGTTGCTGCGCGACTTCGTGCTCTCGATGCCCCGCGGCGCGACGGTGATCTACCCCAAGGACGCCGCCGCGATCGTCGGGCTGGCCGACATCTTCCCCGGCGCACACGTGGTCGAGGCCGGCGTCGGGTCGGGGGCGCTGACCTGCTCGTTGCTGCGCGCCGTGGGTCCGACCGGTCGGGTCACCTCCTTCGAGCGCCGCTCGGACTTCGCCGAGATCGCCCGGGGCAACGTCGAGCGCTTCCAGGGTGGGGAGCAGGCGAACTGGTCCCTGCACGTCGGTGATTTGCAGGACGTGCTGCCTGGGCTGCTCGCGACAGCGGGCACCGACCCGGCGGGCACCGGCCCGGCGAACATCGGCCCGGCGAACATCGGCCCGGCGAACATCGGCCCGGTGCACCGAGTCGTGCTGGATATGCTCGCCCCCTGGGAGTGCCTCGACGCGGTTGCAGCGGCGCTGATGCCCGGGGGGATCCTGATCACCTACCTGGCGACCACGACCCAGCTGTCGCGGATGGCCGAGACGCTGCGCGTGGACGGTCGGTTCACCGAGCCGCAGGCCAGCGAGCTCATGCTGCGCGGCTGGCACCTCGAGGGCCTGGCCGTGCGCCCGGAGCATCGGATGACCGGGCACACCGGATTCCTGCTGTCCACCCGCCGCCTGGCCCCGGGCACGGTGCTGCCGGCCAAGCGCAGCCGGCCGGCGAAGGGCGCCTACGGGCAGGACTACGACGGTCCCGGTTCCGGTGCGAGCAACGGGGCCGACCCCGTCCCGGGCGCAGCAGAGCCGGCCGACGCGCCGCGCCCGCCCCGACCCCGTCCGCGCCTTCCCTGATCCATCCCTGACT
>JBAVKQ010000274.1:0-10618 GCA_049688395.1 Candidatus Nanopelagicales bacterium | reverse complement strand
CCCGGCACACCCGCCGTGCAGCCGCCCGTGCAGCGTGACTCGGGCCGTGGTGCTCGCACACACCCGCGTGCGGCACGCCTGGCGACCATGAACAGGACGCCCCGGACTCAGCCGGCCAGGAACGTCGCCATCAGCTGATCAGCGGCCACCGCCGGCGGCAGATCCCCAGCCAGCACTCCCGCCTCGACCTCTGCCAATCGTCCGGCGACCTTCGCCGACTCCCGGAACTCATCGAGCAGGTGGTCGCCGATCAGTGCCCACATCCACCCGATCTGCTGACGCTGCCGGCGGGCCGCCCGCTCGCCGGTGGCCGTCAACGCCTTGCGATGGGCGACGATCTTGTCCCAGATCTTGGGCAGCCCGTCGTCGGTCATCGCCGAGCAGGTCAGCACCGGCGGCGTCCAGTTCGGCGAGGCCGGTCTCATCAGGTGGACGGCCCGGCGGTAGTCCGCCGCGGCCATCCGGGCGCGCTTGATGTTGTCCCCGTCGGCCTTGTTCACCGCGATCAGGTCGGCGATCTCCAGGATGCCGCGCTTGATCCCCTGCAACTCGTCCCCGGCGCCGGCCAGCATCAGCACGACGAAGATGTCCACCATCTCCGAGACCGTGGTCTCGCTCTGCCCGACCCCGACCGTCTCGACGATCACCACGTCGAATCCGGCCGCCTCGCACAGCAGGATCGACTCCCGGGTCGCGCGCGCCACCCCGCCCAGCGAGCCGCTGGACGGCGAGGGTCGGATGAACGCGTCGGGGTCGACCGACAGCCGCTCCATCCGGGTCTTGTCGCCCAGGATCGCCCCACCGGTGCGCGAGGAAGACGGATCGACAGCCAGAACTGCGACCCGGTGCCCGGCCGCCGTCAGGTTGGACCCGAACTGGTCGACGAACGTGGACTTGCCCACCCCCGGCACCCCGGTCAGCCCCACCCGGTCAGCCCCGCCGCTGGCGGGCATCAGGGCGGTCAGCAGCTCCGCTGCGGCCCGGCGGTGCTCGTGCCTGCGGCTCTCCACGAGGGTGATCGCACGCGCGAGCCACATCGTGTCCCCGGACCGAACCAGGTCGGCCAGTTCCTGCGTGCCGGGCAACGGCGCCCTCATGCGTCGAGCAGCTGCGCCATCAGGCCGTCAGCCGCCTCGGCGATCACGGTGCCCGGCGGGAAGATCGCCGCTGCGCCGGCCTCGCGCAGGGCGTCGAAGTCCGCCGGCGGGATGACCCCACCGACGACCACGAGGATGTCGGGTCGACCGAGCTCGGTCAGCGACTGGCGCAGCAGCGGCACCAGCGTGAGGTGACCGGCGGCCAGCGAGGACGCGCCCACGATGTCGACGTCGTTCTCCACCGCCTGTCGCGCGACCTCTTCCGGGGTCTGGAACAGCGGCCCGATGTCGACCACGAAACCGAGGTCGGCGAACGAGGAGGCGATCACCTTCTGGCCCCGGTCGTGCCCGTCCTGGCCCATCTTGGCGATCAGGATGCGGGGCCGGCGGCCCTCGCGCTCCTCGAAGCGCGCGATGCTGCGCGCCACACCCTCGACGCTCTCGTTGTGCTCGCCCATCTCCTGTCGGTACACCCCCGAGATCGAACGGATGTCGGCCCGGTGCCGACCGTACACGCGCTCCAGCGCGTCGCTGATCTCGCCGACGGTCGCGTGCACGCGCGCGGCCTGCACCGCCAGGTCGAGCAGGTTGCCCGACCCGTCGCGGGCGGCGGCCTCCAGGGCGACCAGAGCGTGGTCCACATCGGCCTGGGTGCGCTCGGCGCGCAGCTTGGCCAGCTTGGCCAGCTGCCCGGAACGCACGGTCGCGTTGTCGACCTTGAGCACCTCGATGTCCTCGGGCGCCTGGGGGCGGTACTTGTTGACCCCGATCACCGCCTGGCGCCCGGAGTCGATCCGGGCCTGGGTGCGCGCGGCCGCCTCCTCGATGCGCAGCTTGGGGATCCCGGCCTCGATCGCCTTGGCCATCCCGCCGAGCTCCTCGACCTCCACGATGTGCGCCCACGCGCGCTCGGCCAGCTGCCGGGTGAGCCGCTCGACGAAGTAGGAGCCGCCCCACGGGTCGATCACGTTGGTGGTACCCGACTCCTGCTGGAGGAACAGCTGGGTGTTGCGCGCGATCCGCGCGGCGAAGTCGGTCGGCAGTGCCAGGGCCTCGTCCAAGGCATTGGTGTGCAGGCTCTGCGTATGGCCCTGGGTGGAGGCCATCGCCTCCACGCACGTGCGGACCACGTTGTTGAACACGTCGGTGGCAGTCAGGCTCCAGCCCGAGGTCTGCGAATGGGTGCGCAGCGAGCGGGACTTGGGGTTCTTCGGGTCGAACTGACCGACGAGCTTGGCCCACAGCAGGCGTGCGGCCCGCAGCTTGGCGATCTCCATGTAGTAGTTCATGCCGATCGCCCAGAAGAAGGACAACCGGGGGGCGAAGGTGTCCACATCCAGCCCGGTGGCGATGCCCGCGCGCAGGTACTCCACCCCGTCGGCCAGCGTGTAGGCCAGCTCCAGGTCGGCTGTGGCCCCGGCCTCCTGCATGTGGTAGCCCGAGATCGAGATGGAGTTGAACCGCGGCATGTGCGTCGAGGTGTAGGCGAAGATGTCGGAGATGATCCGCATCGACTGCACGGGCGGGTAGATGTAGGTGTTGCGGACCATGAACTCCTTGAGGATGTCGTTCTGGATGGTCCCGGTCAGCTTCTCCGGGGCCACCCCCTGCTCCTCGGCGGCCACGATGTAGAGCGCCATGATCGGCAGCACCGCGCCGTTCATCGTCATCGAGACGCTCATCTTGTCCAGCGGGATGCCGTCGAAGAGCACCCGCATGTCCAGGATGGAGTCGATGGCGACCCCGGCCATGCCGACGTCACCGGCCACCCGGGGGTGGTCGGAGTCGTAGCCGCGGTGGGTGGCCAGGTCGAAGGCGATGCTCAGGCCCTTCTGGCCCTGCGCGAGGTTGCGTCGGTAGAACGCGTTGGAGTCCTCAGCGGTCGAGAACCCAGCGTACTGGCGGATGGTCCACGGCTGGTTGACGTACATCGTGGGGTACGGCCCGCGCAGGTAGGGCGGCAGGCCCGGGTAGGTGCCCAGGTGGTCCAGACCCTCGAGGTCCGCAGCGCTGTACAGGGGGGCGACATCGATGCCCTCCGGGGTCGCCCAGACCTGCGTGTCCGGCGCCGATCCGGCGGCCTCGGTGGCGGCCTGCTCCCACTGCGCGCGCTGGGGATGCGGGCGGCGCGGGGGCAGGTCGATTCCTGAGAAGTCGGTCATCGTGCGGCCTCCGCTCGGGTCAGGACGTCCAGGACGTCCACGCCCACATGGATGTACTCATCAACTCCTGGGTAGTCGCCCCGGCCGGCGAGGTAGACGCGGCTGGCACCGGCTGCCTTGAGTGCCGCGGCGGTGTCGGCCGCAAGCTCGGCGTAGACGTCGTCCGAGGAGCAGATGCAGGCGATGTCGGCCCCGGAGGCGCGGAACGCATCAGCCGCTGCGCCCGGATCCCTGTGCCCGGTATCGGAAAGCGCCTTGATCCCGCCGGCGGCGAAGAGGTTCGCAGCGAACGTGGCGCGCGCGGTGTGCGCGGACATCGGGCCCAGGTTGGCCAGGAACACGGTGGCACCGGCGGCGTTGGCGCGCAGGTCCTCGAAGGGCTGCGCCAGGCGGCGCCGAGGCCACGCGGTGACCGTCGTCGGCGTCCCGGTCAGCGGCACCGGTGGCCGCGGGTCCGCTTCGGGGACGGGCTCCGGGCGGGGTCGCTGCTCGTCGAGCTGCGGGAACTCACTGACCCCGGTTATGGGGCGCTTGCGGGTGGCGATCTGGGCGGCGCGTCGCTGCGCCACGGCGGCGATGTCGGCGCCGATCTCGTCGAGGGCCGCCACCGCGCCGCCGTTGGCCTCGATCCGCTGGAAGAAGCTCCAGGCGGCCGCGGCGAGCTCGTCGGTGAACGACTCGATGTACCAGCTGCCGCCGGCGGGATCCAGCACCCGGCCGATGCCGGACTCGTCCTGGAGCACCAGCTGGGTGTTGCGCGCCATCCGGCGGCCCAGGTCACCGGGCAGCCCCGAGGCGGAGTCGAACGGGGCCAGGACCATCGAGTCGGCGCCACCGACGACCGCGCCGAGGGTCGCGGCCGTGCCGCGCAGCAGGTTCACCCACGGATCGACCTCGGTGAGCCAGCGATCGGCGGACACTGCCACGACCTGCGTGGAGTCCACCGGCTGGCCACTGTGCGCCAGGACGGTCGCCCAGCAGTGCCGCAGCGCCCTGATCTTGGCCACGGTGGCGAACACGTCGACGTCGGCGGTCACCTCGAGGGTGATCTGCGCCCCGGCGTTGGGCAGGTCGCCCAGCGCGCGCAGATAGGCAAGGCCCACCGCGAGCACGTACCCGATCTCCTGCGCCTCGCTGGCGCCCGCGTCGCTGGCCGGTGCTCCCGAGGCGACGAAGGTGCGTACGCGCTCCGGGTTGGTCACGGCCAGTGCCACGGCTGCGTCGAGGGCGGATTCCAGGCCCTGCGGCAGCTCCCCGGACGCCGCCAGGTGCCCGATCGGGTCGATGCCCAGGCTGCCCGAGGGGTCAGCGTCGGCCAGGCCCTGCGCGGCGACCAGCGCCTGGAACCAGTGGCCGACCAGTGCTCCGTGCGCCCCGGCCCGCAGCGACACCGGCGCCGCCGCCAGCACGACACCGGCGAGCAGACGTTCGAGGTCCTCCGGACCGCGGATGCTGACCCCGGGTCCGGTGCCCAGGGACAGCGCCACGTCCACGCTGGTGGCGCCGTTGGCCAGGTCGGCCAGGATCCGGGCGTTGGCCGTGGTGATGTCCGGGTGCGTGATCCGCGTGCGGATGTCCCACTGGCCGCCATCGCGGGGAGCCGCTGTGGCCCCGCGCAGCAGCGGCTCGAAGCCGGGAAAGCCGGCCTCGTCTGCGGCGGCGGCGATGCTGTCGGCGGTGTAGAGGGGTTGGACCGCGATCCCGTCCAGGGTGGTGGTGACCAGGGTGCGTGCGAAGTCCTTGCCCTTCAGGACCTTCTCCACCGCGGCCTGCCACTGTTCGGCAGTCGGACTGTCATCGGATGCGAGCAAGAGGTCGTCAGCCACCCTTGGAGGATAGTGCAGCCCCGGTGCGCACCGGACCCGGTGTCTGCGTAGTCGATTCGCCTTGAAGAGGGCGGCGAATCGACTACGCAGAAGTAGCGGCTGGCGCCTCAGGCGCTCAGTGCGCGCTCAGCCAGCTGATGATGTCGGGGCCGAAGCGGGCCTGGGCGGGATCGAAGCCGTCAGCCAGCAGCGCCTGCGCCCCACCACGGGCGGCCGCGTAGCGCTTGCCGGTGGCGCCCCACTCGTCCTCGATCCAGCGGGCGAAGAAGTGCGCCTCGCGCTCGGCCTCGCTGTGCCGGGGTGCAGCGCCGAGGACCGTGCGCATCGCCGCGGAGAGCTCGTCGATGCCCACCCCGGTGCGGGCGCTGGTCTTGAGGATCGCGGGCAGCTCGTCGTCGAAGGGCCGGGCCAGCGACAGCGAGGAACGCAGCTGGTAGTAGGACTGATTGGCCGCCGGGTCGTCGCACTTGTTGAGAATGAACGAGTCGGGGATCTCGATGATCCCGGCCTTGAGGAACTGGATCTCGTCACCGCCGAGGGGTTGCAGCACCAGGTACACGTGGTCGGCCAGGTAACGGATGTCCAGCTCGCTCTGCCCGATGCCCACCGTCTCGACGATCACCAGGTCGAACAGGCACTTGAGCAGCCGGGAGACCTGGAACGTCGTCGGGGCCAGGCCGCCCAGCTCCGCGGCGTTGGACTGGCTGCGGAAGAACGAGCGCTTCTCCCCGGTGGCGAACCGGGTGCGGGTGCGATCGCCGAGCAGTGCCCCGCCGGAGACGTGGCTGGCCGGGTCGACGGCGATGACCGCGATGCTCAGCTCGGGTTCCTCGGCCAGCAGCTGCGGCACCAGCCGCGCGAGCAGGCTGCTCTTGCCCGACCCCGGGGTGCCGGTGATGCCGAGCACGGTCGGCTGCCGGCGCGGGTCGCTCAGCAGGTCCAGTACCTGCTCGCGCTGGGCTGCGGCCGAGGGCCGGGCGTCCTCGAAGACAGCCACCAACCGGGCCACGGCATGCTTGTTGCGCCCGCGGGCACGCTCGACTGTCTCGGCCAGGTTCGCGCTCAGTCCGTCGCCGGGGGCCACGCCCGCCGTCATCGGGCTTCGAGGATCTCGACGATCGAATCCATGATGTCCATGAGCTCGTAGTCGGTGGGTGTGAAGACGCGCTTGATCCCCATCGCCTCGAGCTCCCGGGCATCGGCCGGTGGGATGATCCCGCCCACGACCACGGCGATGTCCTGCTCGGCGCCCTGCTCGCGCAGCCGCTCGAGGATCTGGCGGGCCAGGTCGATGTGCGAACCGGACAGCACCGAGGCGCCGATCACGTCGGCACCCTCCTCGACCGCCGACTGCACGATCTCGTCGGGGCTCAGGCGGATCCCGGAGTAGATGACATCGAAGCCGACGTGTCGGGCGGAGACTGCGATGACCTCAGCACCATTGGAGTGCCCGTCGAGGCCGGGCTTGCCGACCACGATCCGCGGGCGATGGCCCATCTTCTCGGCCAGGACGTTGATCCGGGCGCGGAGCTCGTCCACCCGGTCGCCGGTGAGGCCCAGCTGCTGGCCCTCGATACCGGTCGCCGGGCGGTACTCGCCGAACACCTCGCGCAGCGCACCCGCCCATTCGCCGGTCGTGACGCGGGCCAGGGCGCATTCGATGCTGTGCTCCATCAGGCTGGTGCCCTCGCGGGCAGCTGCCTTGAGCGCATCGAGGGCGGCTTGCGCGCGGCCGGAGTCGCGCGTGGCCCGGACCTGCTCCAGCGAGGTGATGATCTCCTCGGCGGCCTTGTTGTCGACCTTGAAGATGCCGCCGTCATCGCCGGTCATCAACGGCGAGGGCAGCCCCTCGGTCCACTTGTTCATCCCGACGACGATCCGGTCGCCGGAGTTGATCTCGCTCATCCGCGCTGACATCGAACGCACCAGCGCGGTCTTCATGTAGCCGGTCTCGATCGCGGGGATCACCCCACCCATGCCCAGGATCGTGTCGATCTCCGCGGTGGCCTCCTCGATCAGGGCGTTGACCTTCGACTCGATGACCGGGCTGCCGTCGAAGAGGTCGGGGTACTCGAGCAGGTCGGTCTCGTAGGCCAGGATCTGCTGCAGGCGCAGCGACCACTGCTGGTCCCACGGGCGCGGCAGCGACATCGCCTCGTTCCAGGCTGGCAGCTGCAGGGCCCGGCAGCGCGCGTTGCGGCTCAGCGTCACGCCGAGCGCCTCGAGGATGATCCGCCACGCGTTGTTCTCCGGCTGCGCCTCGGTCAGGCCCAGGCTGTTGACCTGCACGCCGTAGCGGAAGCGCCGGAACTTCTCGTCGGCGACGTGGAACCGGTCGGCGGTGTAGGTGTCCCACAGCTCGCCGAAGGCGCGCATCTTGCACATCTCCTCGACGAACCGGATGCCGGCGTTGACGAAGAAGCTGATCCGGCCCACGGCGCGGTCGAACTGCTCGTCGGTGAAGTGGCGACGCTCCTTGAGCAGGTCCAGCAGGCTGATGGCGTTGGCCAGCGCGAAGGCCAGTTCCTGCACGGGCGTCGCGCCGGCCTCCTGCAGGTGGTAGGAGCAGATGTTCGACGCGTTCCACTTGGGCATCGCGTCCAGGCAGTACTCGTACATCTCGGCGATCAGGCGCATGGAGGCCTGCGGCGGGTAGATGTAGGTACCGCGGGCCAGGTACTCCTTGATCAGGTCGTTCTGCGTCGTGCCCTGAAGCTGCGACTCGTCCTCCCCGCGCTCGCGGGCCAGGGCCACGTAGAGCGCCAGCAGCCACATGGCGGTGCCGTTGATGGTCATCGACGTGTTCATCTTCTCCAGCGGGATGCCCTCGAAGAGCACGTGCAGGTCGTCCAGGGAGTTGATCGGTACGCCCACCTTGCCGACCTCGGGCCGGGCGATCGGGTCGTCGGAGTCGTAGCCGCACTGGGTGGGCAGGTCGAAGGCGATGCTCAGCCCGGTCTGGCCCTTGGCCAGGTTGGAGCGGTACAACTCGTTGGACGCCCTGGCACTGGAATGGCCCGAGTAGGTGCGGATGATCCAAGGGCGATCGACGGCGGGCAGTTCGTGCGCTGGGGTGCTCATACTGCATTATCCGCACGGGCCCCTGCGTGGCCTGTGGCAGGGGTCGGGTCCGCGGATCAGCGACCCCAGCGCCGGCGCCGGCGCCGTTCCTCGGTCAGTGGGACGACCAGGCGGGTCACGATCGGCTCGTCGCGGTCCGGGTCGTCGCTGAGGCTGGACAGCTCGCGCATGAACACGCTCGTGTCCTCGCCGGAATGGGTTTCCGGCGCAGACTGGGGTGGTGCCTGAGCGGGTGGGGCCGGCAGCTCCGCAGCTGGGGCCGGTGCCTGCGCGGGCGGTTCTGGTGCCTGTGCGGGCGGGGCAGCGGACGCGGGCCTGGGCGCTTCCTCGGTCTGCGTGACCAGTGCCAGTGCCGCGAACTCGCTCGGTGGCGCGCTGGGCGCATCCGGCGGCTGCGGGAGTTCGGGTGCCGCAGGCAGCTCGGCCGAGGCGGCCGGGGCGCAGGGCGTGGCTTCCAGGGGCTCGGGCTCACCGGCTGCGGACCCGTCGAACTCCCACTGCGGATCGGGCTGGACCGGTTGGTACAGCGTACGGACCGGGGCGAGGTCCATCGGCTCGGGCTCGGACGGTTCGGGCAGCGCGAGCACCGAGGTCAGGGTCAGGTCGGCCACGATCTGCGCAGCCTGCTGGAGCGTGAAGCCACAGACGCGAGCAAGCTCGCCGATGGAGCGCCGCCCATCGACCCGGCAGAGCAGCGCCCAGTCGTCAGGGCCCAGCGGGGTCTGCGCCGAGCCCTGGCCGGGAGGTCGCAGGTGCGGGATCACCCCTGCGCCACCGACGCGGCGCAGCGCGTCGACGCGTCGGGCCCGCCACTGCCGCGCCGCCGCCAGCAGGTCGTCGACCGGCGTCGGGGGGATCACGTCCTGCCGGATCCGGCGACCGGGGTGGAACCGTGCCCCGAGCACCTCGAGGTCCAGCAGGTCGGCGAGCTGGTCGAGCACCTGCTCGTGGACGAAGGCGGCGACCACCTCGGCGCTGACCTGGCCGCGGGCGACCAGGACCTCGCCGATCCGCTGCGGGTGCAGGTGCTCGCGCTGCTCGGCGGCCGCCTGGCTGAGCTGCTCGGGGGCGACCAGCCCGCCGGAGAGCAGGCGGACCCCGAGGGCCGGCCGGTAGCCGGGCACCTGCATCGCGTAGATGCCCCCCTGGCGAAACCAGACGTGCGAGATGTCCTGCCCCGGATGGCTGATCTCCAGCACTCCGGAGGTGTCGGGTCGGTCGAGTTCGCGCAGCAGGGGTTCGGCCGCCAGGGACCGGTCCTGCGACGACGACTCCACGGACATCAGTGGTCCCTCCTGCAATGGTCAACCGGGTGCTCTGTGTTCGTCGGCATCCGCACGGGTGGGTCTTGAGCGGCTTGGGCCGGTCCGGGGGGTCCGGTGGGGCGGCTCGGCAGCCGATCGGTCAGAGCCACCCCGGGGGTGCCAAGATTGCGGCCATGCCCACGATCATCACGGTCGCCCCGACCGGCGCCGAGTCCAGCAAGGACGCCAACGCAGCCCTGCCGGTGACCCTCGACGAGCTCGTGGCGACGGCCATCTCCTGCCGGGATGCCGGCGCGGCGCTGATCCACATCCACGTCCGTGACGACCAGGGTCGTCCGACCCTCGAGCTGCTCCGGCTGCGCGACACAGTCGCGGCGGTGCGCGAGGCCAGCGACCTGATCGTGCAGCTGTCCACCGGTGGGGCGGTGACCGACCCGTTCGCCAGTCGGCTGGCCGTCCTGGACGCGGCACCGGACTCCTGCTCGCTGACGACCGGCACAGTCAACTTCGGCGACGACGTGTTCAGCAACCCGTGGCCCTTCGTCGCCGAGCTCTACCAACGCACTCAGGCGCTGGGCATTTTGCCGGAGTTCGAGCTCTTCGAGCTCGGGCACGTCAGCGCCCTGAACCGGCTGCTGGACACCTATGGTGCGCCGGCCGGTGGGCACGTCCATGCCGACTTCGTCCTCGGCGTGCCCGGTGGGATGCCCGGCACCGCCAGCGCTCTGGTCGCCGGGGTGGCGATGCTGCCCGCGGGCGCCACCTGGTCAGCGACGGGGATCGGACGAACCAGCCTGCCGGTCATGCTCGCGGCCCTGTCGATGGGCGGGCACCTGCGGGTCGGCATGGAGGACACACTGACCTACGCGCCCAGACGACCGGTGCGCGACAACGCCGAGCTGGTGGCACGGGCCGCCCGGCTGGCTGCCGAGGCGCTGGCACCGTCCGCGTCCCCCGAGGCGGCCCGCGCTCTGCTCGGCCTGGCCGGGCCGGGCGCCTGATGGACGGTCAGGTGCTCCTGGCACACGTCACCCGTAACGGGTTCGTCGAGTCGGTGCATGCCGGGCACGCGGTGATCGTGGATCCGCAGGGCGCGGTCGTGCGGTCCTGGGGCCGCCCCGAGCAGCCGTTCCTGCCCCGCTCGGCGAACAAGCCGCTGCAGGCCGCCGGGATGGTGGCCGCGGGCC
>JBAVKQ010000273.1:0-15181 GCA_049688395.1 Candidatus Nanopelagicales bacterium | reverse complement strand
GCAACGCCGGGATCGGGCACGGCGCGGCCGGGCGGCTCCCCGCGCAGCGTCGCCCGGATCCGGGCCGCACCGGTGTCGGCGGCCTGCGCGCCGTCGACCCAGGACCCCGGCAATTGCCCGGAGGTGCCGGTGCGCGCCGCCTCAGCCGCAGCGTCGGAGGCCAGGTGCTCGGCGGCGTCGACATAGATGTCGGCGTCCCCGGTGCTGCGACGCCAGCGTTCGATCCGACCCGGCCGACCGGCCGCGACGGCGTCCATCGACTCGTTGGCCAACGCATCGGCGCGCGTGTTCTGTGCGCGCGGCACCCAGGTGAACCGGACCCGATCCGGTGGGGCGAACGGCTTCGCGCGCAGGGCGAGTTCGCGCAGCCGCGCGTTCTTGATCGACCATCCCCCGGAGAGCTGCTCCACGACCAGCCGGGAGTCCAGGCGCACCTGCACCAGCGCAGTGGGATCTATCTCGTGGCAGGCCATCAGCCCAGCGGTCGCGCCCTCGTACTCCGCGACGTTGTTGGTCGTCACGCCCAGATGGTCGGCCAGCTCGACGAGGATCTCGCCGGTGTCGGCGTCGAGGACGACCGCGCCGTAGGCGGCCGGCCCCGGGTTGCCCCGCGACCCGCCATCGGCCTCGACGATCAGGCGCCTCACAGGCCGGACTCGTCGGTGCGCACCAGGATGCGCCGGCACTCCTCACAGCGCACGACCTCGTCGGGGGCCGCCGATCGGATCCGGGCGAGGTCGGCCGGCGGCATCGTCAACTGGCAGCCCTGGCAGCGGCCCCGGTGCAGCGGCGCCGCGCCGAGTCCGCCCGCGCCGGCCCGAATCTTGTCGTACAGGGCCAGCAGGTCGGCGGGGATCTCGGCGACCACCCGGTCGCGCTCGCCCTGCACCCGCACAGTCTCGGCATCGATCTCGGCGAACGCGGCATCCCGCTCGCGCCCGGCCGTGGTGCGTGCCTGGTCGAGCTCGGCGATCTGACCGGCCACCTCGGTCGCCCGCCCCTGCGCGTCATCGAGCTTCTCCATCACCTCGAGCTCGGCGTCCTCGAGGTCGATGACCCGCTTGGCCAGGTTGGCGATCTCGTGCTGCAAGTCGCCGAGTTGCCGCGCGGAGGACACCGACCCGGCGTCGAGCATCCTCTGGTCGCGGGCGATCCGCTCGCGCACCTGGGCCACGTCGCCCTCGGCCCGGCGCATCTCGCGGTCGAGGTCGAACACCGTGGTGCGCACGGCCACGTCCCGGTCGCGCAACTGCGCCGCGCGGGTGTCCATCTCGGCCAGCTGCGCGACCTGTGGAACGCAGCGGCGCCGGTGCGCCAGCTGGCTGAGCCCCGTGTCGAGTGCTTGCAGGTCGAGCAGGCGGAGTTGGCTGAACGGATCAGCGCGCATCTATGGGCCTCCCCACGTGGAAAGTCCACGGATCGGTGACAGTGGTGGACACGGTAGTGCTCAGGGCGAGGCCTGCCGCGCTGGCGTCCTGCTCCAGCAGTCGGGCGGCCTGCGGCAGCCACATCCACTCGGCCGCCCAGTGCGCGACATCGACCAGCGCGCAGCCGCCGGACTCCAGGTGCTCACTGGCGCGGTGGTGACGCAGGTCCGAGGTCAGGTAGGCATCCGCGCCGGCTGCCGTGGCCAGGCCGAGCATCGAGTCCCCGGACCCGCCGCAGAGCGCGACCCGGCGCACCTCGAGACGCGGGTCGCCGGCCACCCGCACCCCGTGGGCTGTGGTGGGCAGGGTCGCGGCCACGAGGTCGGCGAAGTGCGCCAACGCCATCGGCTCGGCCAGCTCACCGATGCGACCCCCGCCCCGCCCGCTGGGCACGTCAGCCAGCTCGATCACCTCGAACGCGGGTTCCTCGTAGGGATGGGCGCCACGCAGGGCGGCCAGCACGGCACCGCGGCGGCTGCGTGCGGCGATCATCTGCACCATCGATTCCGCGACGGACTCGATGCGCCCGACCGCACCGATGGCGGGGCGCGCGCCGGCCATCGGGCGGAACGTCCCGGTGCCCGGCGAGGTGAACGCGGCGCGCTCGTAGTTGCCGATCCGCCCGGCGCCAGCAGCCGCCATCGCCTCGACCAGGGCCCCGGTCTGGGCCTCGGGGACGAACACCACGAACTTGTCGTGCGGATCGGGCTCGGCCTCCAGCACTTCGAGCGGGGCCACGCCGTGCAGGCCCAGCGCGGTCGCGATCGCATCGGACACGCCGGGTCGAGCGTTGTCGGCGTTGGTGTGCGCGGCCAGCAGTCCGATCCCCGCGCGGATCAGCCGGTGCACGACCCGGCCCTTGAAGTCGTCTGCCGCCACTGCATGCACCGCTGACAGGAACAGCGGATGATGGCTGACCAGAAGCTGCACCCCGTCGGCGATCGCCTCGTCCACTACTGTTTCGACCGGATCCACGGCGAACATGACCGCCTCGACGGGCTCGGCGGGATCCCCGCAGACCAGACCGACGTGGTCCCAGGCCTGGGCCGTACGGGGGTCGTATCGAGCGTGCAGCAGGGCCACGACCTGGCCCAGGGTCGGGGTCTGGCTCGGCGTCTCGGGCACGTCGGGCAGCCTACCCAGCGGGGCGCGCCCCGGCTCGCACGTCGCCGCGCCCCGGGCAGCCGCCTACGGCAACCTGGGCGCGAGGTAGGCGACCGCGCCTTCGACGGTGTCCAGATTCCGGTAGTCGTCCTCGGGGATGTTGGCGTGCAGGGCGTCGGCGAGCAGTGCGACGAGTTCCAGGAAGGCCCGGGGGCTGAGGTTCGCCTGCTCGCGCAGCGATCGGTCCGGGTCGAGGGTGGCGGGCTCGATTCCGGGGGCGACCAGACCCACGGCTCCCATCAGGACGTGGTGCGCGCGCTCTGTGTTCACGTGTTCCCTCCAGGTCTGCGGGCCCGGCCGCCGGACCACCATCACCTCCGGCGCAGCCTGAGCATTCCACCGACGGCGCTCAGCCGCTCGGCGACCCGTCCGATCCCGCAGATGGACACCACTACCCGGCAGCGGACGAGATTTCCTGGGAGCCATCCCGGCGGTGACCATGACTGCGCTCTCGGCTCGACGCATCGGGGCCAGCGCTGTTGTCAACACGCCTGACCGCCAGGACCGCTGAGACCCGGTCTGCCGCCAGGGACGGAACCTCGTGCTCCCAGATGCGAACGGGGATCCATCCGGCTTCGATCAGGCGTCGGTCCGTGTCGGCGTCCCTGACCCGATTCGCTGCGATCTTGTCCCGCCAGTAGCCGGCGTTGCTGCGGGGGTGCGTGCCATGCTCCGGGCAGCCATGCCAGAAGCAGCCGTCCACGAGCACCGCCACGCGGGCGCCCGGAAAGGCGATGTCGATCAGGCGGCGGCTGGCCCCCGGGACCCTACGATGCAGCCGGAATCGAAATCCCCGCCGATGAAGTTCGCGTCTGAGCGCCTTCTCCGGACCTGTCCCCTGCGAACGCTGAGACTGCATACGCAATCTGGCGCCCGGCGATGACGCCCACGACTCGCTGTCAGACCCCACGTGCATCCTCCGAGGTGAATACGTTCGATTCACCTATCCTCGACCGCAGGAGGTCCTACCACAATGCGAGTTGCCGGACTGTTCGCCGGAATCGGTGGCATCGAGCTCGGTCTGCATCGGGCTGGTCACGAAACAACCTTGCTGTGCGAGGTCTGGGATCCCGCGGTCGACGTGCTGCAGGCCCAATTCCCGGGCGTTCCGGTCCATGGTGACATCGTCACCCTCCGGTCATTCCCGGACGTCGACCTCGTGACCGCTGGCTTTCCGTGCACCGACCTGTCCCAGGCCGGTCGGACGGCCGGGATCGATGGAGGAGCGTCAGGGCTGGTGGGGCACCTGTTCCGCCTGCTCGACTCGCGGGCTCGCCCCGAGTGGGTACTGGTCGAGAACGTGCGCAACCTGCTCGTGCTGGGGCGAGGAGATGGGATGCGGTTCATCACCGACCAACTCGAGCAGTTCGGCTACACCTGGGCCTACCGAGTCGTCGACTCCCGCTTCACTGGGGTCCCGCAGCGCCGCCAGCGCGTCATCTTGCTCGCATCCCTGAGCGGTGATCCGCGAGCCGTGCTGCATGCCGACGAAGCCGGAGCGCGTGAGGACTACCGGGAGGATGCGCACGGGTTCTACTGGACCGAAGGCCTGCGCGGCCTGGGCTGGGCCCAGGACGCCGTTCCCACCCTGAAGGGGGGGTCGACGATCGGGATCCCTTCGCCCCCCGCGGTGTGGGTGCCAGAGCAGCCGCTGGGTAGGCGACTGGTCGTGCCGAGCGTGGAGGATGCCGAAGCCATGCAAGGGTTCCCCCCCGGTTGGACCAGCCCTGTGACAGGAGCACGTCAAGTGGGGACTCGGTGGAAGCTGGTCGGCAATGCCGTGACCGTGGGAGTGGCGCAATGGGTCGGCGAACGGCTCGAGAACCCAGGGACAGCGGTCACGAACTACCGACCGTTGTCTTCGGGCGAGAGGTGGCCGATCGCCGCATACGGCAACCGTCACGGACGCTGGGTCGCACCTGACTTGAGCATGTTCCCGCTGCTCCGCGACTACCGCCACCTCCTGAACGCGATGGATGTGGACCGCGCCAGGCCGGTCAGCCACCGTGGGTCCTCCGGGTTCTACAGCAGGCTTCAGCGGTCCAGCCTGCGAGTCTCGGACCACTTTCGCGCTGACGTGGCCGAGCACGTCGCAGCCACGGCCGCCTGAGACTGCGAGATCCAGTGGACGGACCCGAGATCATCACCGCAACGATGAGCACCGCGCGCAAGTTCGGGCAGTGGCCCTACCCCCTGAACTATCACCCGCGCAGCGACCATCACTCCAAGGTCTCGTGCTGGGCCATCATGTTCGACCTGATGCGCGAGACCTCTCTTCTTCGCACACACGTCGAGCAGGGGAAGGTGGCCTTCGGAATCAACCACAAGATCGTCGATTACGCGCGCGATCGCGAGAAGGACCTCGACCTGGTCATCTGTTCGCCTGATCCCACGATGCTCTCCAGGCACCGAACTCTCCGCGAGCTCGGCGCAGGGTGGGGCGTGACGCTGACGGCTGATCAGGTCGACCAGATGGACCAGCTGCCCGAGATCCAGGAGGCGGGGGTGGGATCGATCCTCATGACTCTCGAGGCGAAGGCCTGCATGACGGAGTACGGCAAGGCCCGGCCTCGCCTCTACGACGAACTGAACTCGTCCCAATCAATCGTGCACGGAGGATCTTCCCACACGCTCGCCGTGGGTCTGGTGATGATCAACACCGCTGGGACCTTCTTCTCCCCCCTGCGCAACAAGCACCTGAAGATCGATTCGAGCTGGCCCGCGGAAGTGACCGTCCATCAGCAGCCTGCAGACACCGAGAAGACGCTGCGCACAATCGAGTCGCTGCCTCGCAGGACGGGAAATTCCGGACGCGGATACGACGCCATCGGTGTGCTTCTTGTCGACTGCCCCAATGATGGCGGTCGAGTATCCCTGTATCAGGGGCCGCTCTCGCCCGCACCGGGGTCGACCTTCGAGTACGGATCGATGATCCGCCGGATGTCCGGGGAGTACTCGTCGCGTTTCGCAGGGCTCTAGACCCCTACCAGCCAGTGGGCCCGGCCGGGCTCGAACCGACGACCTACCCGGTGTAAGCGGGTTGCGCTACCAGCTGCGCCACGGGCCCGCCGGCAAGCGTACGCACTGGGCTGACTTCCACCAAAGGCGACAGTCGCTGCGCGGTCGGGCCCGACCCACTCAGGGGATCTCGGCCAGTGCCGCTCGGTAGTCGCCCGGGTCGCGGGCCTCGCCCGGCCCGTTCACGACGGCCCAGCGCACCACACCCTCGCGGTCGAGGACGAAGCTCGCCCGCGTGGCCATCCCGGGTCCCTCGAGGAATGCGCCGTAGGCCTGGGCGACCTCCCCGTGCGGCCAGAAGTCGCTGAGCAGGTCGAATCCGAGCCCCTCCTGCTCGGCGAACACTCGCAGCGCGTGCTTGGTGTCCACCGAGATGCCCAGGAGCACCGTGTCGTCATCGAACTCGCCACGTCGATCGCGCAGGTCGCACAGCTCACCGGTGCAGATCGAGGAGAACGCGAACGGGTAGAACACCAGGACCACCTTGCGGCCCTGAAGCTCCGAGAGCGTCACCTGCTGACCAGCCTGGTTGAGCAGCGTGAAATCGGGGGCGATCTGCCCCACTGTGACCGACATCTGAGGACCTCCAAGACCAGTACCGACGTTGATGCACGCGATTCTGCCGCCGACAGGGCAGGATTGGCCAATGGCCGAACCGCACCCCCTCCCCCCCGGGCTCGAGCCGGACCAGCACGAGCACGGCCTGGCCTCCGGTGAACTCAGGGCGCTGGCCGCGGACATAGACCGAGCCTGGGAGTTGTTCGAGTCGGTGGCAGCAAGTGCCGACCTGTCCGCACCCTCGCGCAAGGAGGGCTGGACCGCCCGCGAACTAGTCGCCCGGCTCGGGCAGTGGGAGTTCGGCCGCACGCTGGAGCACATGCTGGCCGACGCCCACGACGGCGACGCCGACCGCTACGATGCCGATGCGGTCGACGAGCAGGTGCGCCTGGCCACCGCAGACCTGCCCGACGAGGACATCCTCGCGGCTCTGGCCGCGGCCAGAGCGACCACCGCCGATTGGCTGAGCTCCGACGGTCCGGCCACCTGGGGGTTGGTGCACACCTCGTCACCGCTGGGGCCGCTGCCGATCCTGACGGTCATGAACGCCATGACCTACCAGCTGAGCATCGCGGCGCTGGACCTCGAGCCCGCTGAGGTGATGGCCCCCGAGGACCTGCTCGGCATCGGCCTGAACGCCCTGATCGACGCCACCGGCGCGCTGGCGGGCCGCAAACACGTGACCGGCTCGTTCACAGCGGTCACACCCGAGCGGGTCGTGGGCTCGGGCGCCCGCGGTGGCCACTGGCGCACCGCGATCCTCGAATCGGACCCGCACAGCGGTCCGGCGGTGGTCGCCCCCACCCGTGTGATCATCGACGCGACCAGCGGCCGGGGCAACGTGACCCACTTCTACCGAACCGGCGTGCTGCAGGTCCGCGACCTGACCGGGCTGGTGCGCCTGGCACCGGTACTCGAGGGGGTGCCGGGGGTACCGCCGATGGGAGCCATCGGCACAGCGCTGAGCGTCGTCGACGCCGTGGGCGGGCTGTTCGGCCGACTGCGCCGCTGACCCGCAGCACAGCCCCGCTCCTAGCGCGAGACCATCCGGATGCCCTGCCAGTTGCTCATCGTCAGGGTCTTCGTCCGGCGCAGGCCGCACGTCTCCGCAGCATCCGCGATGTCGGCCGGCTCCAGCGCGCCGGACCTGCCGAACTTCGGCGTGATCAACCAGATCACCCCGTTGTCGGCCAGCGGCGGCATGGCGTCGACCAGCGCGTCGATCAGGTCGCCGTCGCCCTCGCGCCACCACAGCAGCACGACGTCGACCACTCCGTCGAAGTCCTCGTTCACCACGTGTTCACCGGTCGCGGCGACCACGGCATCGGCGACCAGGTCGTCGGTGTCCGTGTCGTACCCGAGCTCCTGCACGGTCATCCCCGTGCGGATGCCCAACCGTGTGGCCAACGCCGATACCTGATCGGCGTCGTCGGCCGTTGCACCCACCTGCTACCCCTCATCCCATGCCGCTGCCGCAACGCGCGTCGTCGCGATCGTTGTGGGCAAGTATGGTCCGCACCGGCCCGCCACGCCCACCTCAACGCGCACGTGCCGCGCGGAAGCGCGATAGTTGCTCACGCTGAGACCTACTTCCACCGGAGGCACCCCTGTGTTCGAATACGACCCGCTGATGCCCGGAGGCCTGCCTGACCAGTACGTCGATGGCGACCCCGCGGAGACCAACGAGTGGCTCGACTCGTTCGACGCCGTGGTCGAGCACGCCGGCCCGGCCCGGGCCAGGCACATCATGCTCGAGCTGCTGCGCCGCTCGGCCGAGCGCAGCGTCGGCATTCCCGCCCTGCGCAGCACGGACTACATCAACACGATCTCCCCGGAGAAGGAGCCCAACTTCCCCGGCGACGAGCGGATGGAGTACCGGATCCGCGCAATGACCCGCTGGAACGCCGCGATGCTCGTGCATCGCGCGCAGCGCCCCGGCGTCGGCGTCGGAGGACACATCTCGAGCTACGCCTCCTCGGCGGCCATGTACGAAGTGGGCTTCAACCACTTCTTCAAGGGTCCCGAGCACCCCAGCGGCGGGGACCAGATCTTCTTCCAGGGCCACGCCTCGCCGGGCATCTACGCCCGCGCGTTCCTCGAGGGCCAGCTCAGCGAGGCCCAGCTCGACGGCTTCCGCCAGGAGCTCTCGCACCCCGGCGGGAGCCTGCCAAGCTACCCGCACCCCCGGCTGATGCCGGAGTTCTGGCAGTTCCCGACCGTGTCGATGGGGTTGGGCCCGCTCAACGCGATCTTCCAGGCCCGGTTCAACCGCTACCTGCTCAACCGCGGGATCAAGGACACGAGCCAGCAGCACGTATGGGCGTTCCTCGGCGACGGCGAGACCGACGAGCCGGAGTCCCTGGGCAACATCGACCTGGCCGCCCGCGAGGGCCTGGACAACCTGACGTTCGTGATCAACTGCAACCTGCAGCGCCTGGACGGCCCGGTGCGCGGCAACGGCAACATCATCCAGGAGCTCGAGTCCAGCTTCCGCGGCGCGGGCTGGAACGTCATCAAGGTGATCTGGGGCCGCGGCTGGGACAAGCTGCTGGCCCTCGACGTCGACGGCGCGCTGGTCAACCTGATGAACAACACCCCGGACGGCAACTACCAGACCTACCGCGGCGAGGACGTGAGCTTCCTGCGCGAGAACTTCTTCGGCCGGGATCCCCGGGTGGCCGCGATGGTGGCCGACATCCCGGACAAGGAGCTGTGGGCGCTCAAGCGCGGCGGCATGGACTACCGCAAGCTGTACTCGGCCTACAAGACGGCCATGGACCACACCGGCCAGCCGACGGTCATCCTAGCCAAGACGATCAAGGGCTGGTCCCTGGGCCAGCACTTCGAGAGCCGCAACGCCACCCACCAGATGAAGAAGCTCTCCCACGAGGACCTGCGGACCTTCCGCGACCGGCTGGACATCCCGATCCCCGACGAGCAGCTCGACAAGTACCTGCCGCCCTACTACAAGCCCGGCCCAGACGACCCGCAGATGCAGTACATGATGGAGCGCCGGGCGGCCCTGGGCGGCTCGATGCCCAAGCGTCGGGCGATCTCCCGTCCGCTGCCCCAGCCCCCGGAGAAGACCTTCGACATCGTCACCCGGGGCTCGGGCAAGCAGGAGGTCGCCACCACGATGGCCTTCGTCCGGCTGCTCAAGGACCTCACCCGCGACCCGGACATCGGCTACCGGTTCGTGCCGATCATCCCCGACGAGGCGCGTACGTTCGGCGTCGATGCACTTTTCCCGACCCTGAAGATCTACAACCCCAAGGGCCAGAACTACCTGTCGGTCGACCGCGAGCTGATGCTGAGCTACAAGGAGGCCACGAACGGCCAGATCCTGCACGAGGGGATCAACGAGGCCGGCTCGGTGGCCTCGTTCACCGCCGCCGGAACGTCGTACTCCACGCACGACCAGCCGATGATCCCGGTCTACATCTTCTACTCGATGTTCGGGTTCCAGCGCACCGGCGACGGGCTCTGGGCGGCCGGTGACCAGATGGCCCGCGGCTTCGTGATGGGCGCGACGGCGGGACGCACCACGCTCAACGGCGAGGGTCTGCAGCACGAGGACGGCCACAGCCACCTGATCGCGATGACCAACCCCGCGGTGGTCGCCTACGACCCGGCGTACTCCTACGAGATCGGCCACATCGTGCGCGACGGTCTGCGCCGGATGTACGGCGAGGACTCGGAGAACATCTACTACTACATGACGATCTACAACGAGCCCTACGTGCAGCCCAAGCAGCCCGAGGGACTCGACGTCGAGGGCGTCCTCAAGGGCATGTACCAGCTCGCACCCGCCACCGGCGAGCACGGCCTGCGCGCGCAGGTGCTGGCCTCGGGGGTGGCCGTGCCGTGGGCACTGAAGGCGCAGCGACTGCTGGCCGAGGAGTGGGGCGTGGCCGCCGACGTGTGGTCGGTGACCTCGTGGACCGAACTGCGCCGCGACGGTCTGGACGCCGACCGGCACAACCTGTTCGAGCCGACCGGCGAGGTCAAGGTGCCCTACGTCACCACGCGCCTGGAGGGCCAGCCCGGCCCGGTCGTGGCCGTCTCGGACTACATGCACGCCCTGCCCGACCTGCTGCGCCCCTGGGTGCCCGGCGACTTCGCGACCCTGGGCACCGACGGCTGGGGGATGTCGGACACCCGCGGGGCGCTGCGCCGGCACTTCCTGGTAGATGCCGAGTCGATCGTGTGCCGGACGCTGCTGTCGCTGGCCGAGCGCGGCGAGATCGGCCGCGAGGTCGTCCGCGAGGCGCTGGACCGCTACCGGCTGTGGGATCCGACCGCAGCCGATGCGGGCAGCACCGAGGGCAGTGGATGACCCGGACCGACCGCGGGGGACCGCACCGAGTGCTGGCCGAGGCCATCGGGAACCTTCCCGGTGGCCTCGTGGCCGTGCCGACCACGCCCGATCACCTCGACGCCCTGACTTCGTTGCAGCGCACGTGCGACCTCGCTGGCTGCGGGCACACGAGCACCAACGTCCAGGAGGTGCGCGACGAGTTGTCCGACCCCGAGTGCGGGTGGGCACGCGGGTCGGCCACGGTGTGGCGCGGCGCGGAACTGGTGGGTGCGCTCACCATCGTCGACGGCCTGGCCACCGGGCACGGGTGGATGCTCGACGTGTACGCCCGACCCGGTGACCCCGACACCCTGGCGATCCAGGATCTCCTGATCGCTGCTGCCATCGAGGAGGGCAGGGCCCGGTGGACGGTCCTGGACCCCAGGTCCGAGCTGCCGGCGCCCACCGCCAAGTCCGGCTGCTTCGTGGGCGACACGGCGCTGCGCGCCGATCTCGAGCGGTGGGGCTTCGCCGAGGTGCGCCGGTTCTGGCGGATGCGCATAGACCATGCCTCGCCGCGACATGCGGGCACCGGTACCAGCGGCGCGGATCGCTACCTGCTCCGCCGGTTCCGCGATGTCGACTCCGAATTTCGAGCTCTGCACGCCGCCCACATGGACGCCTTCAGCGGACACTTCGACTTCACCCCTGCGGACTATCCGACCTGGCGTGCGCACGTCGGCGGGGACACCATGGATCCGAGCCAGTGGATCGTGTGCGAGCACGAGGGCAGCATCGTGGGCTTCGCGGTGGGGTCCAACCGGTACGCCAGCGAGGGCTGCGGCTATGTGCGCGCTATCGGCGTGCTGGCCGAGCACCGGGGGCGCGGTCTGGCCCGTCGGATGCTCATGGCCAGGTTCGCTGACGATGCCGCGCGCGGACTGCGCAGCACGCTGCTCCATGTCGATGCCGCCAACACCACCGGCGCGACGCGCCTCTACGAATCCGTGGGGATGGCCACAGACAGCGCGACCGTCTGGTCGCATCGCCCGCTGCTCGACCCGTGATCGACCCGTGATCGACCCGTGCGCACCGGCTCCTCCCCCGAGGTCTGCGCGCCGCACCGCCTGGTGCAGCGAGGTCTGAGCGCTACACCACCTGGTGCAGCCAGCGCACCGGCACCCCATCCCCGGCGCGGCGGAACGGTTCGAGCTCGGCATCCCATGCAGTGCCCAGAATCAGGTCCAGGCCATGGCGCAGGTCGGCTGGCTCGTCGCCGGCCGCGGCCAGGATCGCGCGGATCCGGTCCTCGTGGATCATGATGTCGCCGTGCGGGCCCATGGTGGCGCGGAACACGCCGAGTTCGGGCGTGACGGCGAACCGCTCACCCTCGGCGCCCTTGCCGGGTTCCTCGGCGACCTCGTAGCGCACGGTCTTGAACTGGCGCAACGCGGAGGTGATCCGGGCAGCCGTGCCCGGCGCACCCAGCCAGGAGATCTCGGCACGGACCTGACCAGGTAGCGCGGACTGAGGCATCCAGTCCAGGCTCACCCGCGATCCGAGCACGTCACTGACCGCCCACTCCAGGTGCGGACACAGCGCCCGCGACGAGGAATGCACGAACAGAACACCTCGGGTCATGCCCGGGCGCTCGCCAACCATATGCACGGCCATGGCCGACCTCCGATCGCGGCGAGTTTCGCCTTCCCCAGCGTCCTCGTGGATCAGATGTGGCCATCCCTTTGCGCGTAAGGATAATCACACCGCTGTGGTTTTGGCTAGAGCGATCCGCTCGAATCAGTCGATCGGGCTCAGGGGACGGACATCGGAGACGCCCGGGAGGTCGGGCGGTCCCGACGAGCTGTCGAGCACCTCACCCGACCGGTGCGCGGATTCTTGGCCAGACTGGGAGCCATGCGAACTCCACTTCACGAGTTGACCTCCGACCAGCAGCGCCAACTCGCCGAGCTCCTGGTCCGCTGGCTGCCGGGCCAGCGCTGGTTCGCCGGCAAGGGCAATACGGTCACCGATGTCCGGATCGGCGCCATCGGTTCGGTTCCCTGCGACCGGCTGGTGCTCGAGGTGATCGTGGGGGTGCAACTCGACGGGAGTGTGTGGCAGACCTACCAGGTGCCGCTGTCGCTCCACACCGACCCGCACCCCGAACTGCTTCCCATCGGACAATTGGACTCGAGGTGGTGGACCTACGACGCGTTGACCGACCCCGCGGCCGTGCACGCGCTGCTGCATGCGGCCGACTCCCGGGCCCAGATCGATCCGGAGCTGACCCACCAGCTGGACGCCTCCGGCGGCGAGCACCTGGTACCCATCCTGCAGGCGGTCGCGGACCCCGAGCGCCTCGTCGACCTGCCGGTCCGGCCGCTGGGCGCGGAGCAGAGCAACACGTCGGTGATCCTCGGCGATGTGGCCTTCGCGAAGTTCTTCCGCCAGCTGGTCCCCGGGATCAACCCCGATATCGAGGTGCACGCGGCCCTGACCGTGGCCCAGTGCCCGCACATCAGCCAGATCCTGGGGTGGTCGAACGCGGGTTGGCGGGACCCCGAGGACGGCCGTTGGGTGACCGGGCACACCGCGATGGTCCAGCAGTTGCTCTCCCCGGCCGTCGAGGGCCGTGACCTCGCCCTGGAACGCGTGGCCAGGGCCGAGTCCTTCGCCCGCGAGGCCCACGACCTGGGCCACGCGACCGGGGTCGTGCACCGCGACCTGCGCACGGTGCTGCCCACCCACGAGTTGTCCGCGCAGGAGGTCGCCGAGCTGGCCGACAGGTTGGACTGGCGCCTGGACCAGGCCGTGGCCGTGGTGGCGGATCTGGCCGAGATGGCCCCGGCCCTGCACGAGCGGATCGACTCGGTGCGCGGGCTCGCGCGGCCGATCACGGTGCAGCGGGTGCACGGCGACCTGCACCTGCAGCAGGTCATGCGTGCCGGGGACGGATGGAGGCTGCTGGACTTCGAGGGCGAGCCGGGTTCCAGCGTCTCGGCCCGAACGGCACTGGACCACCCGCTGCGCGATGTGGCCGGGATGCTGCGCTCGTTCGCCTATGCCGCTGCCCAGGGTGGTGCCGACCGGAAGCCGGACGAGGTCTCCGCGTGGCTTCGGGAATGCGAGGAGGCGTTCCTGGCCGGGTACGCGACCGCCGGCGCCGGTGCGGGCCGGGCAGGCGGCGCCGGCGTCGCCCACGCCGGGCACGCAGGCCATGGCGGTCATGGTCTGTTGGACCAGGCGCACCGGACCATTCTGGACGCCTACCTCGTGGACAAGGCGGCCTACGAGGCCGCCTACGAGCAGCGCAACCGCCCCGACTGGCTGCCGATCCCGATGGCCGCGCTCAGGGCGCTGGCGGGCTGAGCCGGGTCCCTTGCGGGGTTGGGACTGCTGGTCGCGGCCGGTACTGGACGCGTTCGGCCAGGGTCAGGGCCAGCACCTTCGCACGTGTGGAGTTCCCCGCAGGCTGCAGCGTGGTCCACGAGCCATCGTGGAGCAGCACGACGACCGACAGGCCTTCGGGGGTGTCGGTCGGGTACACCGCGCGCACCCGGGCCAACGGCAGCACGGCCAGCGGCGTACCGGCCGGGTCAGCCACCTGCGCGCTCGTGGCCGACACCTCGACCTGAACCGGGCCGGGGACGGCCGACCAACGCACGTCGGCCACCGTCCGGCTCGGCAGGCCGGTGCGGATCTCGTGGCGCTGGTAGGGCGTGGGGGCGCTGCGCGAGGGCCAGTTGTGGCGGATGTACCACGCCAGGAGGGGAACGCTGATCAGCAGCAGGACGCCCGCCGTGATCAGCGAGTCGGTCAACGTGGCCTCGGGCACGTCGGCGCCCGGGTCGACCGAGCGCTGGGCGATCAGCACGATGAGGTTGTTCGCGGCGTGGATGAGGATCCCGGGCCACAGCGAGCGGGTGCGCAGGTACAGCAGGCCAGTGATGACACCGAACATCCCGGCGCCGACCGGGTCGACGTGCAGGATGCCGAAGAAGAGAGCTGAGACCAGGACGCCCACGCCGAGCCGCCACTTCACGGCGTACCGCTCGAGCAGGACGCCACGGAAGACCGTCTCCTCGACCAGCGGCGGCATGATCCCGATGGCGATCACCGCGATCACCAGGTTGCCCTGCCCGACGTCCTCCAGGGAATCACCCAGCCCCGGGAACGCCACCTGGGTCAGGGTGATGGCCCCCAAGGAGAACACGAGCTGGACGACCAACAGGCCGGCAACGATCCACCAGTAGGCGCCCAGCCGTGGCCAGCGGAACAGCACGCGCAGGTCCACCCGGGCGCGCCGCGCGACCAGCAGCCACACCCAGGCGGCCAACGGCAGGTAGAGGACGATCGTGAGCAGGTCACTGGGGACGGAGACATCGAAGGTCCGCTCGACGGCCTGGGCGATCCCCGTGATCGCCAGGGCGCCGAGGATCGCCCAGACCAGCAGCCAGCGGGTACGCACGTCGATGAAGGCGCCCGTGCGCGGGGGTGCGGGAGCAGGGGCAGCCTGCGGGTCCGGGGCGGGTTGCGTGGCGAGGCCCACGCGGGTGCTGTCCATGATCGTCCAGTATCGCCTGTTTTCCGGGACTGCATGCCCGAGTCCCCCATGCGCTTCCCGTAGGGCGACGGGGAACCGTTGCGCCGCTCCCGCGGCGCGCCTCCTCGAATCCCCAATGCGCTTCTACGGGTTCCCGACCGGCGGAGCCGGACG
>JBAVKQ010000272.1:0-1755 GCA_049688395.1 Candidatus Nanopelagicales bacterium | reverse complement strand
TGGCCCTTTACTGCGCGGGTCGGCTCGGGATGGAAACCCTGCGCATCGACCCGGCCACCCAACTCGCCGGGGTGCGGATCAACGTCTACACCTCGATCGTGGTCGGCCTGCTCGCCGTGGCCTACCTCGGGGTCAGCGCGCGGCGCCGGCCCGGGCGCGAAACACCAGCCGAGTTGCGCACAAGTCGGGCACCGGTGCCCGCGCCAACAGGGGTCAAGAGCCTTGGTTCGTGGTGAGGTGACCGTGCTCGGGGTGGTGTGCTGAGGACACCGCACTGAGACCCGGTCCGGTGAACAGGACCACGGGGATCATTAGGGCCTGTCAGTCTTCAACACGCGCAGTTCTGGGGTTGAGGGTGTAGTTCCATTCGGGGTGGAAGTCGTGGCGGGTGAGGGTGCCGTCTTCTTCGAGGGCTTTCATCTGTTGGTGGGGGATCGTGACTCCGGTGGGGTAGCTGGTGTGGTCGAGTTCGGCGTGGACGGCGAGGCCGGTTCGGGTGCGGGTGGCGGCGATGGTGTTGACGATCACCTGGTGGCTGGTGAGCGGGCGGCCGCGCCAGTTCATCGAGATGTGGGAGAAGAGGCGGTGTTCGATCTTGTTCCACTTGCTGGTGCCTGGCGGGAGGTGGCAGACGGTGATCGTCAGCCCGGTCTCGGTCGCGAGGGTGGCCAGTTCGGTTTTGAAGGCCCGGAGGCGGTAGCCGTTGGAGCCGCCACCGTCGGCGGTGATCAGCAGCCGGGTTGCGTGGGGGTAGGCGGTACGGCCCATGCTGGTCCACCAGGACCGGATGGTGTTGACCGCGAACGCGGAGGTGTCGTGGTCGGTGCCGACCGTCACCCACCCGGTGTCGGCGGACAGGTCGTAGACGCCGTACGGGTTGGCCTTGCCGAGCTCGGGGTCGATGAAGTCGTGGACCTTGACGGGCTCCGGCTGCCCGGCCGGGCGCCATTCTCGGCCGCTGTTCTTGTAGTTCCCGACGAGTTCTTTCTTCTTGGTGTCCACGCTGATCACCGGCTCCCCGGCCTGCTGGTGTTCGCTGACCTGGCCGTTGAGGTAGCTGAACTGGGCGTCCCGGTCCGGGTGTCCACCGCCCTCGACCTGTTTCGCGTTGCCCTGCAGGCTGAACCCGTTTGCCCGCAGCAGCTTGCCGACCGTCTCACCGGTGATGGGGTGACCGGCCGTGGTCAACTCGACAGCCAACTTGCGTACCGACAGGGTGGTCCACGACAGCGCCGACTCCGGGTCCCCGCGGCGGGTCGGCTCGACCAGCGCCAACAGCGCCGGCAGCAGTCCCGGATCGGCCTGCTCGGCCGGTTTTCGCCCGCCGCCGGCCCGTCTGATCCGCTCCAGCGGCGGCGCCCCGGACTCCAGCTCGGCCACCCCGTCCTGGATCCGGGAGCGGGACGCACCCGACGCCCGGGCCACTGCGGCGATCCCGCCATGACCCAACGAGCGCGCCTCGCCAGCCAGCACCAGCCGGGCGGCCCGCTCGTCCAAATGAGGCAGCACCGCCTCGAACTTCGCCCTCAACACCGATTCCACGTCCGCAGCGATGGCCATACACCATTATCAGCCGGAAACATTCATACAAAGCACTTATTTACTGACGCGTTCTTAGCACCAGTCCCAGTCCCACGCCGGTCAACGGCCCGCGTGCGGGCCGGGGTGGCGCGAGCAGCCGGCCGGCACGCATGGCCACGTCCCCGCCTGCCATGGCCAGCGCCCCGGACGGGTGCGGCGCGGCCAGGGCTAACA
>JBAVKQ010000271.1:0-2541 GCA_049688395.1 Candidatus Nanopelagicales bacterium | reverse complement strand
CCGGCGAAGCTCCCGGTCGCGGCCTGCCGCTCTAGGTCACTTGCCGAAGGCGTCCTTGACGTCGTCGGTGGCCTGCTTGATGTCGGCCTTCGACTGGTCGCGCTCGCCCTCGTTCTCGAGGCTGTCGTCACCCAGGACCTTGCCGGCGGCTTCCTTGACCTTGCCGGTGGCCTCGTCGACAGCGTGGCGGATCTTGTCGTCGGTTCCCATTCTTGTTGCCTCTCTGTTGTGCGGATGGAATCCCCGCCGGGTGCGAGAGCTCGCGCCGGGGGGTGCGGGCCTCAACTGGCCCGGCGAGGTGCGGTGACCGCTGCGGCCTGCTCGGCCGCGCGGTCGGATGTGTCCCGAGTCGGGGTGCGGGCCGAGGTTTGGGTGGCGCCGCTCGCGCGCTGCCAGGAGACGGGCAGCGGCTCGTCGTTGAGCACGTGCTCGCGCAACGCAGCCAACGTGCGGGACAGCACGCGGGAGACATGCACCTGCGAAATGCCCAACCTGGCCGCGATCTCACTCTGGGTGCGCTCGCCGAAGAAGCGCATCAGCAGGATCTGCTGCTCGCGCTCGGGCAGCACCTCGAGCAACTTGTGCACGTCGCGGCGCAGTTCGACCAGGTCCAGCGCGGAGTCGCACTCACCGACCAGGTCCGCGACCGACTCGGCATCGCCGACCGGGTGGTCCAGTGAGTGCGTCCACCGGGCCTCGCCGTCGGCGCGCAGGGCGAGCACGACCTCTTCCTCGGTCATGCCCAACTCGGTGGCGAGCTCGACGGCACTGGGCTCGTGGCCCACCGCCTGCCGCACTGCCTCGGTGGCCTTGTGCACCGCCATCGTGGTCTCCTGCAGACCGCGCGGGACGCGCACGGCCCAGGCGTGGTCGCGGAAGTGCTTGCGCAACTCACCGAGGATGGTCGGGATCGCGAACGAGTGGAACTCCTTGCCGTGCGCGGGGTCGAAGCGCTCTGCGGCCCGGACCAGGCCCAGCGAGGCGACCTGGACGAGGTCGTCGCGGCTCTGCCCGCGTCCGGTGTACCAGCCGGCAAGCTGGCGGGCCAGGGGCAGGTGCGTCATCGCCAGGGTGTCGCGCTCGTCGTGGGTGCGCAGGGGCTCGTGCTCCGCACTCGGCTCGTCGGCTGGAGCGGGCGAGGCCGCAGCATCGCGCTCATCGACGATCTCGGCGTACAGCCCAGCCAACCGCTGGGCGGTCACCTGGGGAGTGTTCACGGTGTCGACGCGCAGCAGGGCCGAGGCACCCAGGCTGCGGGCGTGGAACGTGTCCTCGAGCAGGGAGGCGATGGCACGCCCCCAGGTCCGCGCGGGTGCGCCGGGCTCCAGCAGCAGGCCGGTGGACATCGGGACCACGTGGTCCAGGTGGGCGTCCTCGGCGACCGCGATCGCGGGTACCGCGTGTGCCGCGGCCTCGAGGACCTGACCGGCGTGCCGCGAGCCCTGCGAGCCGGCCAGCACCATCGCCGCCCGGGCCCACATCTGCTCCCGATCCCGGCCGCGCAGGCCTGGGCACAAATCGATCCGGTCAGTCACGCCCAACTCGTCGGCGCGACTGTGCACCGCGCTGATCCGCTCCGGGGTCAGGCGGGCCGCGACGGTCAGGCGCCCGGACCAGTGCCGCATCGACTCGAGCACCGCATCGAGGTCCGACCCGGTGGCCAGGGTCACGACGTCCCCTCCCGCGCTAGGCACCTCGCCGGAGTCCGGGACCTGGATCGGGAACGGGAACGCCCCGGACCACAGGGTGCGGATCCGCTCGTGGCGCCAGCGATCGCGCTCGGCACAGGACAGCGGGAGCAGGGCGGTGACGCGCTCGGCCAAGCCCCGCTCGACGTCGTCGGACACCGGCTTCTCGTCGAAGGTGGCCACGATCGGCACCCGCCGATCGGCGGGCAGCTGACCCACGGTACGCACGGCCGCCATCGTGGCGACCACGCCGACGGCGTGCACCAGGTCGGGGCGCCGGTCGGCCCAGCGCTGCGAGAGCTCCTGGGCGCAGGCCTCGGCCGAGGAGCTGATGTCACCGCTGGGAATAGCGGCGACATCGTCGATGATGTCGATCCCGCCTGCGCGCAACGCCTCGGCAAGGAAGCGCATCTCGCCCTGCGGGATGTGGGACGTGATCGTCAGAGGCCTGCAAACGATGTGAACCAGCATGGGAACCTTCGTTTCGAGTGTGCTCACCATTGGAAGTCGACGTGGCCTGCTGGCTGAAGCGCACGTACGTGTGTGCGAAAGTCACTGTGTTTCACTACCCACCGGTAGGCACATCCATGACCGGTGGACTGAAACTGGTCTCCGCTGCGTTCTGCGCGGAGGGCGCTCGCCCGGAGGCCTAAGGGCTGTTGCTCAACCCGGCTCTCGATCGGCGTGCTCTGGGGTGCCTTGCGGTGTCGCGGACGCCACCTTCTGGACGTGCTGACGACGTTATCAGGTCCGGGGCGGTAATTTCCAGTGTCAGTTCCGTCGCAGTTTCGACTCACTCGACGGGGGTCGCGGGTTCGCTGCCAGCATGCGAGGTCGCGAGTTCGGTGCCGGC
>JBAVKQ010000270.1:0-8421 GCA_049688395.1 Candidatus Nanopelagicales bacterium | reverse complement strand
GGTGGGCGTGGTGACCTCTGCGGGGCGGGTCGTGCGCGCCCACGTGCTGGACCTGCCCGCGCTGCCCGGCACCGCAGGCGCGGTCAGCCTGGCCGGGGGCGTCCCCTTGGGCGCCTTCGTCACACTGGAGCCCGGGGAGACTGTCGTGGGCCTGACCAGCCTGTTGGCCGATGCGCCCACCCTGGGCGTGGCCACCGAGTCGGGCGTGATCAAGCGGGTGGCCAGTGAGCCGGCCCCGAATCGTGCGGACTGGGAGGTGATCCGTCTGGCCGCCGACGACCGGGTGGTGGCGGCCCGGCCGGTGGCCGAGGACGACGAGCTGGTTCTGCTCAGCAGCGACGCGCACCTGCTGCGCTTCCCTGCGGCCTCCGTGCGAGCGCAGGGTCGAGCCGCCGGCGGGATGGCCGGGATCAAGCTGGCCGCCGGTGCGCGCGTGGTCGCGTTCGGGGTGTGGTCCGCCGGCGAGCGCGGCGTCGTGGTCACCCTGGCCTCGGACTCCGCAGCCCTGCTCGACGCCGGCGGGTCGCTGAAGGTCACCCACGGCGAGGTGTTCCCCGGCAAGGGCCGCGCGACGGGCGGCGTGCGGGCACATCGCTTCCTCAAGGGCGAGGACGTGCTCAGCCGGGCGTGGATCAGCAGCTGGCCGGCGGTGGCCGCGACCGCCAGTGGGGAGCCGATCGACCTGCCCGAGCCGGACCTGCGCCGCGACGGCTCCGGGGCACCGTGTGCCAGCGCACCTGCTGCTGTGGCCGCCCGGCAATGATCCGGGGATTGGGTAGGAGGCACACGCAGCGCCCGGGCCGGCGTAGGTCCCCGTCGCCGGCTCCGCTCTGGGGCACAATGCCTGCATGGATCTGAAACTGGCGGGCCGCGTCATCCTGGTCACCGGCGGATCGCGGGGGCTCGGGCTCGCGGGCGCGCAGGCACTGGTCGCCGAGGGCGCCGAGGTGGCCGTCGTCGCTCGCTCGGAGCCCAACCTGGAGGCGGCCGTCGCCCAGATCGACGGGCCGGTGTTCGGGATCGCCGCCGACCTGGCCGACCCGGCTGCGGCCGAGCGGCTCGTCGCGGGGACCATCGCCCGATTCGGTCGCCTGGACGGGGCCTTGATCAGCGTGGGCGGGCCGCCCACGGGCACCCCGATGACGGTGACCGACGACCAGTGGCGGGCCGGCTTCGAGTCGGTGTTCCTGGGTACGGTGCGGATGATCCGTGCAGTGGCCTCGGCCGCGACGGTGGACCCGGAGACGCCGGCCGGTACTGGCGCTGCCCTGCTGACCGTGCTGTCCACGTCGGCGAAGTCGCCGATCTCGGGGCTGAGCACCAGCAACGGCCTGCGCCCCGGTCTGGCGATGCTGGTCAAGGACTTCGCCGACGAGTTGGGCTCGCGCGCAATCCGCATCAACGGCGTCATGCCCGGCCGGATCGCCACCGATCGGACCATTGCCCTGGATGCCAGCCAGGGCAACGCGGCCGCAGCACGCCGCCGCAACGAGGCGGCCATCCCGCTGGGCCGGTACGGGACCCCCGCCGAGTTCGGTCGGCTCGCGGCGTTCCTGCTCTCACCTGCTGCCTCGTTCGTCAACGGCAGCCTGATCCCGGTGGATGGCGGCGCCCTGCGCGCCCTGTGAGCGTCGCGCCTTCGGGACGCGACTGGTCAGGTGCCGACCTGGCAGGGTGCTGCCAATCTGCCTTGCCGGGGTCGACCTTTTCCGGGCTTTCGGGCGGGCAACCACGAGGAGTCCCGATGAGCGGTTCACAGTCCTCCGACGTGCTGGGCCCCGTCGATCATCTGATCGTGGAGTTCCCCATCGGAGCGGTCACAGCGCAGGCGTTCACAGGTCTGCTGGATCTGGTCGATCGTGGCCTGGTGTACGTGTTGGACCGAGAACACCTGGGTCGTGCCGATGCTCGACGCACTGAGCGGGTCGGGTGGGCGCGTCGTCAGCGAGAACCGGGTGCCCGTGGACGACCTGCTCCACGCCCTGGACCGGCTCGAGGGCGCCGCGGCGTCCAGCGACGCCTGAGCGCACACACCCCTTCCGATCGCCGAACCCACCACACAGGAGAGCTCTTCATGGGACTGATCAAGACCGCCGCCAAGGTTGCTGTGGCCAGCTCCGTGCATGGTCGCGTGCAGCGCCGCCAGCAGCAGCGTTGGTCGGCGCAGGACGCCGAGGCATTCGGCGGCTACCCGGCAGCCTCGCAGCCACTGCCGACTGGTGATCCGCAGGCCACGCAGCTGGCCAACCTCGCCCAGTTGGGTGAGTTGCGGTCCGCCGGGCTCCTCACCGAGGCCGAGTTCCAGGCCAAGAAGGCCGCCATCCTCAGAGCCTGATCAGGGCTGCCTGGTCCGCGCCTGATCCGTGCCGTCCCACGCTCATCCAGCCTCCCTCGGAGGATGTGGGCGGCGCCGAGCCGTCGCGGCAGGCAATTGGATCGCGGCTTGGGGCCACCACGAGTGGGACGGCCACGCCGACTGGCAGGAACTCGTCGTCAGGCCTCCCCAATGGCGCCGAACTGGCGTAGCATGTGCACGTTGTTGCCGAACGATCACACGCAGTAGTGCTTTGGACAGCGGAGGATGGGGGGCCGCCAATGGCTCATCGAGGCTCGTGCGCTCCCGGGCGCGCTCGGCCGGATCGACAGGTGCGCCGGGTGCAGCACCCGAGCGTGGCCAGCATTCCGCGCCAGGGCCCCCGATCGTTCCGGGAGCCGGGTGCCTGGGGGTGCCCGTGACTACCACCGCCGTCGAGCTGGCCACCGGGCCGGCGGCCAGCGTGTGGCGCAGCGTCGCGTTCCGGCGGATCTGGTTCGCTCAGGTGGTCTCCGAGGTCGGCGACTGGGCCGCCCGGCTGGCCATGTCCATCCTGGTGTTCACCGCCACGGGCTCAGCGCTGCAGTCCGCACTGGTGTTCTCCGTGTCACTCCTGCCGGCCCTGGGTCCGGGCCAGTGGCTGACGGTGCGGACCGGGAAGCTGCCCCGGCGGACCCTGTTCCTGGTCACCGAATCAACCCGAGCGGCCCTGCTCGCGCTGCTGGCACTGTTTCCGGGCACTGCCCTGGCGATGGTGGTCGCGTTCGCCACCGGCCTGGTCCGGGTGCCCTTCATGTCGCAACGCTCGGCGCTGATCCCCGAGATCGTGGGCCTGGACCATGTGGTGTCCGCGACGAAGATCACCCAGGTGACCCAGAACCTGACCATCCTCCTCGGGTACGCAATGGGTGGGGTCCTCGTGGGCCTGTTCACGACGTCCGGGGCGCTGCTGTTCGGCGGGGCCACCTTCGCCGTGTCCGGGCTGCTGCTGGCCAGCATCGGGCACCCGGCCAATCGGACCCGCGCCAGCGAGGACTCCGCTCCGAGCCTGCGCGCCGGATGGACCGCGCTGCGGACCCTGCCCGCCGTCACCGCCGCCGCGACCCTGTCCACGATCGCGCTCGGGGCCGGAGTCGCGATCGAATCCCAGGCCGTCCCGCTGGCCAGCACCCTGCCCATCCTCACCCTGGGCGGCACGACCGTGCCCACGTCCACCGTGGCCTCCGCGCTGCTGATGGGCTCCACACTGGTGGCGGCGGCTGCCGCAGTGGCCGTCCCGTCGCGTTGGCGGGAACGTGCCCTGCTCACATGGTCGGCTGCCCTGATCATCGGCCCCGCGATGGCGGGGGTGATCGGTTTCGGTATCGGCGGGCCGTGGGCGTCGACCGTGGCCCTGATCGCGTGCGGGGCCATGTTCGGCGCCGCCGGCCCGGCGAACGCGGTCGCCGCGATGCAACTGCCCGTGGACAAGCGGGCCGCCGTGTTCGCCCTGGTCATCGGTGCCCTGTTCGCCGCACAGGCCGTGGCCGGACCGATCGCCGGCTACTTGTTCGACCAGTACGGCACCGACGGCCTGGCCGCCATGCTCGTCGTGCCCGTCCTCGCCGCAGCAGTAGCCCACCTCACTCTGACCCGGACCTGGACCGGCCCGGCCCCGACGCAGCCGGCTGAGCCCGACCCAGACGGTGCCGTGGCGCCGGTCGGCGCGGCGCGCGGGCGGTGCGAGCACTTCGATGGTTCGGCACTGCCGCCAGCGGCCTGGCCCGAGCGCGAGATCGTTGGCGGAGGCAGCACGGGCCCAGCGGTCTGCTGACAGGCGCTCGGGGGTGTGTCCTCACCGGGCCGCGCGCAGGAACTCCTCGAGGATCGGCCCAGCGGTCTGGGATCCGGACTGCCCCTGCGCGACGAACACCGCGACCGCGAGGTCGCCCTGCGTGGCGATCATCCAGGCGTGGGTGTCCGGCGGGTTCTCGGTGCCGAACTCAGCCGTGCCGGTCTTGGCCCCGACCGGGGCGCCCGGGACGTCGCGCAGGAATCCCGCGGTGCCCTCGGTGACCACGGCCCGCATCATGTCGCGCAGGTCGTCGGTCTCGGTCGGTGTCAGTGGCTGCGCAGAATCGGCCTCTGGGGTCGCGACCTCGGGCAGCAGCCTCGGCACCACCGTCTGGCCCTGCGCCACCGAGGCGGCGACCGCGGCCATCGCCATCGGCGAGGCCAGTACCTTGCCCTGGCCGATCATTGATGCCGCCTCCTCGGTGGCCGAGCTGGGCGCCGGCACCTGCCCGAAGTAGGCCGGGAAGCCCAGGTCGTGGTCGACCCCGAGACCGAGGGTCGCGGCTGCCTCGGCCAGGGCGTCGTCATCGAGCTCGTCGCGCTGGGAGATCATGGCGGTGTTGCAGGAGTTCGCGACCGCGGTTCGCAGCGGGATGCTCCCGATCCCGCTGGCCGGGTAGTCGTCGTAGTTGCCGAACGTCTTGCCGTCGACGACGATCGTCGGCGTGCACGGCACTGGATCGGTCGGCGCCACCCCCGCGCGCATCAGGGCCAGCGCCGTGACGACCTTCATGGTCGAGCCGGGCGGGTACTGGCCGAAGGTCGCGGTGTTGAGGCCCTCAGAGCCCTGCCCACTCGCGGCGGCCAGCATGTCACCGGTGGACGGTCGGATCGCCACCAGCGCGCTGGCCGGGCCGACGCCGGCCAGGGCGACCTCGGCCGCACGCTGGAGAGCCGAGTCGAGGGTGGTGCGCAGCGGCGCGCCGACGACCGGCTCGGCGGAGTGCAGCGTCCGCTCCTGCTCCACGGACACCGCCACGACGACGGCCCCGGTCACACCACCGAGCTGCTCGTCGTAGCGCGCCTGGAGCCCGGACAAGCCAACCTGCTCGCCGGGCAGCACGGCCCCCTCGGAATCCGCGATGAGCTCGGCGGTGGCCGGCCCCACCCGGCCCAGGATCTCGGTGGCGAAGTCACGGGTGGGCGCCAGGGGCAGCTCGTCGGCCCGGCCGATCGCACCGGGGATCGCCTCCAAGGCCGCCTGGCCGAGCTCGTTGGCATCGGCTTGGCGGAGCACGACCGCCTCGACGAACGCCTTCGGGCCGGCCTGCTGCACGGCCTTGGCGTAGGACTCCGGGTCGATGTCCACCAACGTGGCCAGTGCCCGAGCCGACGCGGGCGCCTGCTCGGGCGGGACCCGGGTCTTGTCGATGCCGATGCGCAGCACCGGCCGAAGGGTGACCAGAACGTCGTCGCCGGCGCCGAGGATGTCGGCGCGCGCGGGCTGGTCCAGCGTGACCTGCAGGGACTCGCCGTCGGTCAGCGACGGCTCGAGCACGGACGGGGCCCACTGCACGCTCCACAGGTCGTCGGTCTTGCGCAGGGTGGCCGTGCTCGGGTAGCGCCACGGCTCGCCCGGGGTGTCCCAGCTCCAGACCAGGGTGGCCGTCGCGGTGTCACCGTCCCGAGCGACTGAGTCCACTGACACGGACGCGGGGATGTCGTCGATCCCGGCCAGGAGCGCATCGAGCTGCTCCTGATTGCCACCCCCGATCGGGACGGAACCGAGCTCGCGCACGGTCAGCGCCGAGGCCAGGTCGCCGGCCAGCGCCTCCGCGGCTGCTTGGTCCTCCCCCGACGAGCATGCGCTCAACGCGAGGAGCAGCGCCGCGCCCAGGACGGGCCCACACGTTGCGTTCAGCAGACGGGGTCGGGGGCGGGGCAACGGGGCTCCTGGGGCAACGAGGGGCGAATTCAGCCGGGGGCGGTTCGCACTGTGTCGCCCATCCTCGCGCATGCCCACCCCGAGCTCTGCGAAGCCCCCACGTCGGGTTGCGCACAGGAAAGGTGCGGTCTCGGTCCACCCCTGCGGTTTCCGGGCCTTGACGACCAGACCGAGCTGTTCGCTCCGACGTGGCACCGACGGTGGGGCGGCTGCCTACCGGTATGACGTGGGCGCGTGCAGGGTAGGTGGCGGCATGGCTACCACGAAGAAGAAGACCCAGAAGTCAGCCGGCAAGCGGGCCAAGGCGCTCAGCTTCACAGTGCCCGGGGTGAGCCAGAAGGATGCCGCCACGGTGGTGACGCTGCTCCAGGATCGCCTCAACGCCCTCACCGACCTGTCGCTGACGCTCAAGCACATCCACTGGAATGTGACCGGACCGCACTTCATCGCCGTGCACACCATGCTCGACCCTCAGTACGCAGCGGTGGCGGCCATGGTCGACGAGGTTGCCGAGCGGATCGCCACCCTCGGCGGCTCCCCGACGGGGACCCCCGGCGCCCTGGTCGCGTCGCGCTCCTGGGATGACTACAGCATCGGTCGTGCCGATGCCATCAGCCATCTCGCTGCCCTGGACCTGGTCTACGACGGGGTGGTCGGGTCACACCGCTCGGCCATCGAGCAGACCGAGACCGCCGACCCAGTCACCCAGGACATGCTCATCGGGCAGAGCGCCCAGCTCGAGCAGTTCCAATGGTTCGTCCGGGCCCACCTCGAGGACGCCGGCGGCGAGCTGGTCAACGCCGGCGCGGCGACAGAGGATGAGGCCGCGGCGAGCACCAAGGCACCTCGCTGAGCGGAGCCCACTGGCGCGCGGGCCTGGGTGGGCTCTGACGGCGCCAGCTGCGCGGACGTCGCGCTGACCTTGGGCGGATGTTGCACGGCCGCCGCGGTTGATCCAAGTCCGAGGTGCAAGAAGCCCAGCAATCGTGGATGAAGTCGCCGGGGGCCCAGGAATCCTGGATGGATCCGCACCCTGCTCTCTGCCGCGAGGGCGCCCGCTGACCGAGCGTGTGGTCCCCCCGCGGAGCACCATGGGCCGTGTGAACTGATCCGCGCCAGCCGCGAGCGCAGTTGGCCCACACGAAGGGAGCAAGCACCATGCGCGAGGACTTCTCAGGCCGGGCAGCCCTGGTCACCGGGGCGGGTTCGGGGATCGGCCAGGCGTGTGCCGAGTTGCTGGCGCAACGCGGGGCGCGAGTCCTGGTCGCCGACATCGACCTGGCGGCCGCCGAGCGAGTAGCCAGCGGGATCGGCGGCGACGCAGCGCCGTTCCAGGTCGACGTCGGCGATCCGGACCAGTGCGATGCGATGGTGGCCGCGGCCATCGACGCATTCGGCCGACTCGACGTCGCGGTCAACAACGCCGGCATCGCCGGGCCCTCGCTGCCGCTGGGTGAGTATCCGACCGACGGGTGGCGCCACGTCCTCGGGGTCCACCTCGACGGGACGTTCTTCTGCTGCCGGGCCGAGATCCGCACGATGAAGGACAGCGGCGGTGGGTCGATCGTGAACATGGCCAGCATCCTGGGTTCCACCGGGTTCCAGAGCGCACCGGCCTACGTCGCCGCCAAGCATGGGATCGTGGGCGTGACCAAGGCCGGCGCCCTGGACCACGCGGCCGACGGCATCCGGCTGAACTCGGTCGGCCCCGGATTCATCGACACCCCGTTGCTGGCCGATGCCCCAGCCGAGGTCGTCGCCGGCGTGGCGTCCCTGCACCCCCTGGGACGGTTGGGCACCTCCGCCGAGGTGGCCGAGCTGGTGTGCTTCCTGGCCTCGGACGCTGCATCGAACATGACCGGCGGCTACTACGTCGTGGATGGCGGCTACACGGCCCGCTGACAGCAGGTCGCCGACCGTCACGCCAGTTCGCTGGCGGTCAGCTGAGGGTGGCGTCTGCGGTCAGCGGTGACCGAGGCGCGAACACGTGACCCGGTGCGGCCGGACCGAGGCGCGAACACGTGACCCGGCGGCCGGACCGACTCGTGAAGGGCGATCAGGTCGGCGGCTGGGTACCGCTTGAACCGTCGATCGGATCAGCTGCTGATCCGCCGAACTTGCTGCGGAGCCGGTCGCGGTCCCACGCGGCATCCACCCACTCCTCGACGAAGCCGCAGGTGCAGCACACGTAGCGGGTGACCCGTACGGGGTCGAGGTTGATGAACCCCGTGGGGATCACGTTCCCCGAGCCGTAGCCGCCAGCTCTGCCGGGCACGCGCGCCAGATCCCTCGAGTGGCACTTGACGCACATCCCCGTGTACTTCACCGGACGAGTGTGCTCCTCGCCCGGGGTCGAACGGGTGCCGGGGGCGCCCTCGCGCGTCGCGCG
>JBAVKQ010000269.1:0-6518 GCA_049688395.1 Candidatus Nanopelagicales bacterium | reverse complement strand
CCACGACCTCGAGGTCCGCGGCGGAGACCGACGAGACCGGTTGGGTCACTGGGCGTAGTCCTGCGCCGGTTCGGCCGGGGCGGGTGCGGGTGCCGGCACCTCGGCCGCCGGGTCCGCGGATTGCTCCACGGTGGTCCACACCGAGCGCCACCAGGGGCCACCCTGCGCGACACTGGCCATGGGCCGGGTTGCGGTCGTCTCGGGCGCGTCGAGCCCCTGGTCGGTCAGGACCACGTAGCCGACCTCGCCGGGGTGCACGAAGTGCAGCCGCGAGCGCGCCTGGGCCTGGATGTAGGCCGGGTCCTTCCAGCGCTTCGCCGCGGCTTCGAGGTCCGCCACGCGCTGGTCGTGCCAGGCGACCTGGGCCTGCAGGTCCGCGATCCGGGCCCGCTGGGTCACCCACTCGCGGAACGGCAGCGCCAGGATCGCGATCAGGACGACGACGACGCCCAGCGCGATCCCCGCACGCGGGGAGAGCACTGGGCGTCGGATGTCGGAGATTCCCTTGCCCGCGGTCGAGGATGGGCGGCCGGCTGACATGCCGCCCATCCTCCCACGGTCAGGCCGAGAACCTCGGGAACGCTGCGGCGCCGGCGTACCGTGCCGCGTCGTCGAGTTCGTCCTCGATGCGCAGCAGCTGGTTGTACTTGGCCACCCGGTCCGAACGGGCCGGGGCACCGGACTTGATCTGCCCGCAGTTGAACGCCACGGCCAGGTCGGCGATCGTCGAGTCCTCGGTCTCACCGGAGCGGTGACTCATCATCGTCTTGAACCCGGCGCGGTGCGCTGTCTCGACAGCCTCGGCCGTCTCGGTCAGCGACCCGATCTGGTTGACCTTCACCAGCAGCGCGTTGGCGGTCTTCTCCGCGATGCCGCGCAGGATCCGGCTGGTGTTGGTGACGTAGTGGTCATCGCCGACGATCTGGACCTTGTCGCCCAGGGCGGCGGTGATCGCCGTCCAGTCGCCCCACTCGTCCTCGCCGAGGGGGTCCTCGATCGAGACGATCGGGAAGTCGGCCACCAGGCCCGTGTAGTACTCGATCATCTGGTCGGTGGTCTTGGCGTGGCCCTCGACGAAGTACTCGTTGGGCTCGACGTCACCGGAGCCCTTGAGTGCGCGGCCGTAGAACTCCTGGGCCGCCACATCCATGGCCAGGGCGATGTCGGTGCCCGGCGTGAAGCCGGCCTTCTCGATCGCCTCGACGATCAGCTCCATCGCGGCACGGTTGCTGGGCAGGCTCGGCGCGAAGCCGCCCTCGTCGCCCAGGCCGGTCGCGTAACCCTTGGACTTCAGCACGCCCTTGAGCGCGTGGTAGACCTCAGCGCCCTTGCGCAGCGCCTCAGCGAAGGTCTCGGCGCCGATCGGGGCGATCATGAACTCCTGGAAGTCCACGTCGGAGTCGGCGTGCGAGCCTCCGTTGATGATGTTCATCATCGGTACGGGCAGCAGGTAGGCGTTCGGCCCACCCAGGTAGCGGAACAGCGGCAGGCCGGCGGACTCGGCCGCAGCCTTGGCCACGGCCAGCGAGACGCCCAGGATCGCGTTCGCGCCCAGGCGCTCCTTGTTGGCGGTGCCGTCCAGGTCGATCATGGTCTGGTCGATCAGGCGCTGCTCGGAGGCGTCGAAGCCCAGGATCGCCGGGGCGATCTCGTCCTCGACGTTGGCCACGGCCTTCGTGACGCCCTTGCCCAGGTAGCGACCCTTGTCGCCGTCGCGCAGCTCGTAGGCCTCGAAGGCCCCGGTGGAGGCCCCCGACGGGACCGCCGCCCGGCCGGTCGCGCCGTCCTCGAGGGCCACCTCGACCTCCAGGGTCGGATTGCCACGCGAATCCAGGATCTCGCGCGCGATCACCACATCGATACTTGCCACAGGATGCTCCCATCAGGTCGTGTGCCGGGACATGGCGGGCGACATCGGATTCGTCCCCGCGCTGGGCGCCACACTACCCACTCGGGGCTATCGGCTCCTGCTGGGCGCATGCGGTCAGCCCCGGTGCGCCTCCGCGGCGCGGACCCGCTGCGCGTAGTCGCGCACCGCACCGCGCAGCGCGGATTCCGGGTCGACCTCGTGGGCGTGGGCCGCGGCGACCAGCCCCAGCAGCAGCTCTCCGATCCGGTCAGGCCCCACCTCGGCCACGGCGCGTGCGGCCACGTCGGCGACCTGCGGGCCGGTGGCGGGCTCGGTGACCCCGCCATGGCTGGCGCGGTAGTGCATCTTGGCCGCGAGCAGTAGCGCGGGCAGGCCCGACGGGATGCCGTCGAGCACCGAGTCCCGGGACTTCTCCGCGGTCTTGCGGGCCAGCCAGACCGACTCGACGTGGGCGGCGGACTCGACGGTCTCGTCGCCGAAGACGTGCGGGTGCCGGGCGATCAGCTTGGCCGAGATCCCGGCGGCAACGTCGTCGATCGACCACGGGTCGACCGGGTCCTCCTGGGCGATCCGGGCGTGGAACACGACCTGGAGCAGCACGTCGCCGAGCTCCTCGCGGATCGCCGCGCGGTCACCGGTCTCGATCGCCTCGACGGCCTCGTGGGCCTCCTCGGTCAGGTAGGAGACCAGGGACTCGTGGGTCTGCTCGGCGTCCCAGGGGCACCCGCCCGGCGAGCGCAGCCGGTCCATCACGGCGATGAGCTCGGCCAGCGGCTGACCCGTGGGGTCCATCTAGGGCGCGCCCTGCTCCGCCGGCTGCTCGACGGGGGGTTCCACCACCGACGACCCGGTGGAGATGCCCAGCTGGGCGTCGTCCCAGCTGCCGTAGCGGGGGGCGACCGCGACGTTCGTGGCCTCGGAGAACTCGGCCAGGGCGATCCCGGTGGCCTCCAGTTGGGATGTGGAGTCCCCGGTCGGGTCCAGCTTCGCGCCGATGCCGGCCACGAGCAGGTTGGTGCGCACGGTGTCACCGATGGCATCGGCGGGGATGCCCGACTGCTGGGCCAGCTCGGTCAGGGCCGCCATCCCGCCGTTCTGGTCGGCCAGCTCGGCCACACCCGCCTCGACCTGGGTCGTGGTGACGGCCACGCCGTTGCCAGCGGCGAAGCCGGCGATCACCGCACCCTGCACGAGGCGCTGCACGGTGGCGGTGGCCAGGCCGGCCGGCGGCTGGCCGGGCGGCTGGCCGGTCGCGGCCAGCACCGCCTCCACCGACTCGGTGACCGCGGACTGGGCGATGTCGAAGTCGTCGGAGACCGCGGCCTGGCCTGCGTCGAGCACGCGGGACTGGCCGGTCCCGCTGGCAGTGCAGCCGGCCAGCAGCAGGCCCCCGAGTCCCAGGGCGAGCACTCGATGCATCACGTACGTCCTCCGATCGGTTCGAGGATGACCGCCTCGATCACCCCGCGGGCCCATGCTACGAGGGCTGCGTCGATCACGGGTGCCGCCCCCACCGTGGCCGGCTTGGGCCTGGGCACCAGGACCGTGCGGGTCACCGGCTTGATCTGGGTGCCCGGGTACAGGCGCAGCAGGCGCAGTCGCCGGGATTCGGGCAGGTCCACGCCGCCGAAGCGGACGTAGTTGCCGGCCAGGACGATCTCGCCGATCCCCGAGCTGCGCGCCAGCACCCGAAGAGCGGCGACATCCATCAGGCGGGCCACCGGTTCGGGCAGCGGACCGTACCGGTCGCGCAACTCGGCCACGACCTCGTCGATGCCGGCCGTCTCGTGCGCGGCAGCGATCCGCCGGTAGGCCTCCAGGCGCAACCGCTCTCCCGTGACGTAGGTGTGCGGGATGTGCGCGTCGACCGGCAGCTCGACCTTCACGTCGGGCAGCTCGTCGGCTGCCTCGCCGCGGTACTCGGCCAGCGCCTCGCCGACCAGGCGGATGTACAGGTCGAAGCCCACGTCGGCGATGTGGCCGGACTGCTCGCCGCCGAGCAGGTTGCCCGCGCCGCGGATCTCCAGGTCCTTCATGGCCACCGCCATGCCGGCACCGAGGTCGGTGTGCGCGGCGATCGTGGCCAGCCGGTCGTGCGCGGTCTGGGTCAGCGGCTTCTCCGGGGGATACAGGAAGTAGGCGTACGCCCGCTCCCGGCCGCGGCCGACCCGGCCGCGCAGCTGGTGCAGCTGGCTCAGGCCGAACGTGTCGGCCCGGTCGACGATCAGCGTGTTCGCGTTGGGGATGTCCAGGCCGGACTCGACGATCGTGGTGGCGACCAGGACGTCGAAGCGACGCTCCCAGAAGTCGACGATGATCGCCTCGAGCGCGTGCTCGTTCAGTTGTCCGTGGGCAACGGCGATCCGCGCCTCGGGCACCAGGTCGCGCAGCTTCTTGGCAACCCGCTCGATGGATTCGACCCGGTTGTGCACGAAGAACACCTGGCCCTCGCGCAGCAGCTCGCGGCGGATCGCGGCCGAGATCTGCTTGGGTTCGTAGGCCCCCACGTAGGTCAGCACCGGGTGGCGCTCCTCGGGCGGGGTGGCGATCGTGGACATCTCCCGGATGCCGGTGACCGCCATCTCGAGGGTGCGCGGGATCGGGGTGGCCGACATGGTCAGCACATCGACGTTGGTGCGCAGGGCCTTGATGTGCTCCTTGTGCTCCACGCCGAAGCGCTGCTCCTCGTCGACGATCAGCAGGCCCAGGTCGCGGAACCGGGTCTGGGCGCTGAACAACCGGTGCGTGCCGATGACCACGTCGACGGTGCCGTCGGTCAGGCCGGCGAGCACCTCCCTGGCCTCCTTGTCGGTCTGGAACCGGGACAGTGCCGCGACCTCGAGCGGGAAGCCGGAGTACCGGTCGGTGAATGTCTGGAGGTGCTGCTGGACCAACAGGGTGGTGGGCACCAGGATCGCGACCTGCTTGCCGTCCTGGACGGCCTTGAACGCCGCGCGGACCGCGATCTCGGTCTTGCCGTAGCCGACGTCGCCGCAGACCAGTCGATCCATCGGGGTGGGCCGTTCCATGTCGGCCTTGACCTCGGCGATGGTCGAGGCCTGGTCGGGGGTGTCGGTGTAGTCGAAGGCGTCCTCCAGCTCGGCCTGCCAGGGCGTGTCCGGGCCGAACGTGTGGCCCACTGCCTGCTGCCGGGCGGCGTAGAGCTTGATCAGCTCCCCGGCGATCTGACGGACCGCGCGCCGGGCCCGGGACTTGGTCTGCGCCCAGTCGGCGCCGCCGAGGCGGTGCACGCTGGGCGCCTCGCCGCCGACGTAGCGGGTCACCTGGTCGAGTTGATCGCTGGGGACATAGAGCCGATCCGGCGGCTGGCCGCGCTTGCCGGGGGCGTACTCGAGGACGAGGTACTCCCGGGTGTTGCCGCCCACCGTGCGCTGGGTCATCTCCACGTAGCGCCCGACCCCGTGCTGCTCGTGGACCACGAAGTCGCCGGCGGCCAGCTGCAGCGGGTCCACGGTGTTGCGCCGACGCGAGGGCATCCGGGTCATGTCGCGGGTGGCGCCCTTGGTGCCGCGGATGTCGGCCTCGGTGACCACCAGCAGGCCGGCGCCGGGCGCGTCCAGGCCGCGGTGCAGGCGGCCGGTAGTGACGGTGACCACGTGCGCCGCCGGGGGCCAGCGGGTCAGGCCCGGCGAGACCCGCGCGGGCAGGTCGGAGCCGGCCAGCTGCTCGGCCAGACGCTGCGCGGACCCGGCCCCGGCGGTGACCGCCACGACCCGGCGGCCGGCGGCCAGCGCGGCACGCAGGTCGGAGATCAGCGCCTGGCCGTCGCCGCGGTAGCCGGCACTGGCGGTCAGCGGCAGGACGAGCGCGTCGTCGAGGTCGTCAGGTGCTGCGGCAGGGTCGGCGCCCACTGCATCGGCGGCCACCGCATCGGCGACCGTCTCGTCGCCGCCTGCTTCGTCGGCGTCCTCCCCGGCGATGGCCAGCCCGAACGGTCCGGCGGTCCACCACGGCAGGCTCAGGCCATCGGCGATCTCGCGCATCTGTTCCATGCTGCGGTAGGTGGCCGCGCCCAGGTCGATCGGCGTGGCGTTGCCCGCAGCGGCGTTGTGCCAGGACGCGGCCAGGAACTCCGCGCTGGTCGCGACCAGGTCGTGGGCCCGGGTGCGGACCAGCTCGGGGTCGGCCAGCAGCACCATCGGCGGGTGCTGGTCGGTGGCTCGCGCCAGCACGTCGAGCACAGTCTCCATGCCCTGCGCCAGCACCGGGGACAGCGCCTCCATGCCCTCGACCGCGATCCCCTCGGCCAGCTTCGAGCCCATCTCGGCCAGCTCGGGATGCTCCTGGGCCAGGGCCGCAGCGCGGGCCCGCACGGCGGGGGTGAGCAGCAGCTCACGGCACGGCGGCGCCCAGAGCCCGTGGCCGGCGACCTCCAGGGAGCGCTGGTCGGCGACCCGGAAGTAGCGGACCTCCTCGACGTCGTCGCCCCAGAACTCCACCCGAAGGGGGTGCTCCTCGGTGGGCGGGAACACATCGAGGATCCCGCCCCGGATCGCGAACTGCCCACGCTTCTCGACGAGGTCGGTGGCCGCGTAGCCGATCGTCACCAGCGCCTCGGCGAGGTCCTCATGGGCGATCTCGTCGCCCGGGCGCACCACCACCGGCTCGAGGTCGCCCAGGCCCTGGA
>JBAVKQ010000268.1:0-14043 GCA_049688395.1 Candidatus Nanopelagicales bacterium | reverse complement strand
CCTCGAGGTCGTGGCGGCGCAGCTCGGCCGGCCGGTGCGCGCCGTCCACGACGTGGCCCACCGGTGCGGGTGCGGGCAGCCCGACGTGGTGCGCACCGAGCCGGCGCTGCCCGACGGCACGCCCTTCCCCACGCTGTACTACCTGACCTGCCCGCGCGCCACGGGGGCGATCGGCACGCTCGAGTCCCAGGGCGTGATGCGCGACATGGCCGCCCGTCTGGCCACCGATCCTGAGCTGGCCGCCGGCTACCGGCGGGCCCATGAGGTCTACCTCGCCCAGCGTGCCGAACTCGGCGAGGTGGCGCACATCGCCGGCATCAGTGCCGGGGGGATGCCCGACCGGGTCAAGTGCCTGCACGTGCTGGTGGCCCACGCCCTGGCCGCCGGCCCCGGGGTGAACCCGCTGGGCGACGAGGCACTGACCCGCCTCGCCGAGCGCGGGATCGCGCCCGCCACCGCCTGGGGGGGCACTGCGACCGGATGCGTGCCCGACCTGCCCGGTGGGTCGCCATGACGGTGCGCCGGGCCGCGGCCATCGACTGCGGCACCAACTCGATCCGCCTGTTGATCGCCGATGTCGACACCGCCGTCGGGAGGGCGGTCGATGTGGCCCGTCGGATGCTGGCGGTGCGCCTGGGCGAGGGCGTGGACGCGACCGGGGCGTTCGCGCCGGCGGCGCTGGAGCGGACCTTCGCCGCGTGCCGGGAGTACGCCGAGCTCCTGGCTGGGACCGGTGCCCCGCCCCTGCGCTTCGTGGCCACCTCGGCCTCCCGGGACGCGTCGAACCGGGCCGAGTTCATCGCCGGCGTGCGCCAGATCCTGGGCGTGACCCCCGAGGTGATCAGCGGCCAGGAGGAGGGCGAGCTGTCCTTCGCCGGCGCCACCCGGGGGCTGCCCACCCAGGCCCGTGCCCCGTTCCTGGTGGTCGACATCGGCGGCGGGTCCACCGAGTTCGTGCTCGGCACGACCACGCCCACGCACCGGACCAGCATCGACATCGGCTGCGTGCGGATGACCGAGCGACACCTGGCCGGCGACCCGCCGACCCGCGCGCAGATCGCGGCCGCCACCGCCGACATCGACGCGGCGATCGCCCGCGCCGGTACCTGCGTCCCCTTCGACCGGGCCGCCACCCTGGTCGGCCTGGCCGGCTCGGTGACGACGGTGGCTGCGCTGGCGCTGAACCTGCCGACCTACGACGCGGTCGCGATCCACCACAGCCGGATCCGCGTGGCCGACGTGCGCCGGATCAGCGACGAGCTGCTGGCGATGCCCCGGGCCGCCCGGGCCGCGCTGCCCGTGATGCACCCGGGTCGGGTCGACGTGATCGGTGCCGGGGCGCTCGTTCTGCGCCGGATCATGGACGCCACCGGCGCGCCGGACGTCCTGGTCAGCGAGCACGACATCCTCGATGGGGTGGCCTGGTCGGTGGCGGCCCGGGCCGAGGGCGCCGGCTCAGTCGAGACCTGACCCCCGGCGCCGCATCAGGCCCAGCACCCGGTACTTCGTCACGATCCAGTCCCCGCTGCCGACCCATTCGCCGAGCACCGAGGCCAGCGGGCCGGGCAGCACCAGGGCCAGCACCCAGGCCAGCGGCATCCCGATGGCCAGCAGGATGGCCGTCGCCGCGGCCATCGCCAGGCCCGTGAACCACCGGCTGCCCCTGGGCCGGGTCTGGAACATCAGCTGATCGCGGCCGGCCGAGAGCAGGTTCAGCACGAACGTGGGGGCGAAGATGCAGACGAAGATGATCAGTGCGTCCACCACCGGCCTCCGCCCGCCCGTAGGCTGTGCCCATGCCGAGCCTCGCCGTCACCGTCATCGGTCGCGACCGTCCCGGGATCATCGCCGAGGTTACCGGCGTCGTGGCCGACCTGGGCGGGAATCTCGAGGACTCCTCGATGACCCTGCTGCGCGGGCACTTCGCCTGGACGCTGATCGCCGACCTCGCCGTCGACCCCACCGACCTCGCCGGGCGGCTGGCGCATCTGTCCGCCGACGACCTGGTCGTGTCGGTGCTGCCGGTCGGCACCGACGAGGGATCCACCGACCGGGCGGGGTACGTCCTGAGCGTCCACGGCGCCGATCAACCAGGCATCGTGGCCCGGGTCACCTCGACCGTGGCCGCGCACGGCGGCAACATCACCGACCTGTCCACCCGCCTGGGCCGGGGTGGGCTCTACCTGCTCGTGGCCGAGATCACGCTGCCCCCGGCGGTCGACGTCGTGGGCCTGGGCTCCGAGCTGGACAGGGTCGGCGCGCAACTCGGCGTCGGAGTCACCCTGCGTCCTGCCGACTCCGACGTCCTCTAGGCCGGTCCTCACATGCCCGCCGAGCCCACCGTGTGCCTGCCCATGCCCGACCTGCCCGCCGGTTCGGTCCGCCCGGTCGTCGTCGCGCCGCATCGCGCCCTGGGCACCCCGTGCGCCGATGTCGACCCCACCGACCCCCAGGTCGTGGCACTGGCTGCGGACCTGATCGCCACGATGCGCGTGTCGCCGGGGTGCGTCGGCCTGGCCGCCAACCAGGTGGCCGTCGGGTGGCGGATGTTCGCCCTGGACGTGTCCCGGAACCCGAAGGCCCGTACCACCCACGGCACGTTCGTCCTGGTCAACCCGGTCGTGGTCTCGGCCACCCGCAACGAGAAGGGGCGGGAGGGTTGCATGTCGGTGCCGGACTTCACCGGCGACGTGCGCCGCGCCACCCGGATGACCGTGACCGGCGTGCTGCCCGGCACCGGCGCGCAGGTCACGATCAGCACCGACGCGTTCGAGGCGCGCGCCGTCGCGCACGAGATCGACCACCTCGACGGGCTGCTGTTCCTGGACCGGGTGGCCGGCGCGCACGCGATCCACCCCCGCACCACTTACCTCTGACATGGCCCGAGTCGAGGGGACCTACCGTTGACCCGCACGCCCCCGTAGCCCAACCGGCAGAGGCAGGCGGCTTAAAACCGCCCGAGTGTGGGTTCGACTCCCACCGGGGGCACTGTGACAGGTGTGATCCGTGCGCGTCGTGGGAAGAAACGTGTCGAATCATGCGTTCTGTGATTCAGTGGTACATCGCCCGTCTCGGGCGGTGCCTGTACTCGCCGACGTGGAGGTCGACGCACACAATGAAGAACAAGAACCCCGTGTTCGCCCGGATGGACTCCGGGGAGAGCGGTTTCGCCTATGCCGAGGGCAAGTCCGCCTACCGCAGCGCGGGCCAGCAGCAGCCGGGCCAGCAGGCACCGATCGGGTACCCGCCGGTACCGACCGGCGCGCCCACCGGCTCGATGTACGAGCCGGTCACCGACCGGATGACCCTCGACGACGTCATCATGCGCACCGGCATCTCGCTGGCGGTGCTGCTCCCAGGCGCCTACATCGGCTGGGTGCTGGCCCCGAGCAACCCGTGGCTGTTCCTGGTGGCAATGCTGGTCGGCCTCGGCCTGGCCATGGCCAACATCTTCAAGAAGGCCGTCAGCCCGCCGCTGGTCCTGGCCTATGCCGGCGTCCAGGGGGTGTTCCTCGGCGCGATCAGCTGGTTCTACAGCGACTGGGCGGCCTCCACCGGGTATGCGGGCAACCTCGTCTCGCAGGCCGTCATCGGCACGCTCGTCGCGTTCACGATGATGCTGATCCTGTACAGGACCAAGATCGTCAAGGTCAACGGCCGGTTCATGAAGGTGATGATGGTCGCGATGGCCTCCTACCTGGTGATCGCGCTGGCCTCCTTCGTCTCGGCCATGTTCGGGGTCGGCGATGGCTGGGGCTTCTACGGGGTCGGCGGCCTGGGGCTGCTGCTGTGCGTGGTGGGCGTGGGCCTGGCCTCCTTCAGCCTGATGATCGACTTCGAGTCGATCACCCGGGGTGTGCAGGCCGGCCTGCCCTCCCAGGAGGCCTGGCGGATGACGTTCGGCCTGCTCGTGACGCTGATCTGGCTGTACCTGGAGATCCTGCGTCTGCTCGCGCTGCTCGCAGCCGGCCGCGACTGACCCGGCTCCGAACGCACGACGGACCCCGCAGCCAGTGGCTGCGGGGTCCGTCGTTTCGTGCGAGGGGGAATCGGCCTACTGCAACCGCAGGGCTGCCTTGACCTTGTCCATCTCGTGGATGATCGCCGTGGCGTAGCCGTGCGAGAGGTCGTGCTCGTCGCGCAGCCAGTTCACGCGATCGTCGAACCGCGTGAACGACGGGCCATCCTCGACCACGTCGAACCACTCCTTCAACGGCTTGCCGGTCGCATCAGGGACGCGATCGACGAGCAACTGGTGTGTTTCTTCGGAGTGGTGCAGGGTCATTGCTATCTCCTCCTGGCCGCCGGTGCTGTCCCTACCGTAGCCCGCCGGAGTGGGCCGGGGCCACCGGGCCCGTGGGCCGCTAGCGTGCGGGGGGTGAGCCTGCTCGAAACGCCCCCCGATCCTGGCGATCCGGCCCGACTGCGCCTCGAGTCGACGCGCACCTGCGACCGGCTGCGGTCGATGTCCGCGGTGCGCCTGGCTGCTGGGCGGGTGGATGGTCGGAGTCGGGCCCGGGCGGCGTTCGACCTGGCCCAGGAGTTCGCCGATCACGCCGCGGAACTTGCCGGAGGGCCCCAGCGCAGGTTGCCCGAGCTCGGCGACTTCGCGGCCGCCGATGTGCTGGCCGTCTGTGCCCTGGACCTCGTCGCCGAACTCGACGCACGCGGCGGACTCGGTGCCCCGGAGTCGGCTGCGGCCTGCGAGTCGGCGGTCACGCGCCTGATCGAGCTGCGGCGCAGCCTGTGAGCTCAGGTGGCCAGTCCCGGCGGCAGGTCCGGGCCGCCCACCCGCGGGACTGGGGCAGCCAGCTCCAGACGCGGTCGCGCGGACGGCAGGCCAAGGGCGTCGAGCACCGGCGGCAGCAGATGGGCCCCGATCCGGCGGTAGCCCAATGCGGAGGGATGGAACAGGTCGGGGCCGAACATCGCCTCCGCGTGGACCTCGAACTCGGGCCCGAGCAGGTCGTAGAGATGCACCACTCGGGCACCGGACCGGGCAGCCGCCCGCCGCTGCACCGCGGCCAGGGAACGGGACAGCTCACGGGCCACCCAGCGCAGCGGCGGGCCGACCGGGCGCACGGTGCCCAGGTCCGGACAGGGGCCCACGACCACCACGGTCCCGACCGCGGAGAGCCGATCGATGGCCAGCGCGAGGCGCTGCGCGGCCAGGTGGTGGGGGACCAGGTGGGTCACGTCGTTGGCGCCGATGATGATGACCGCCACGTGCGGACGGGCCGACAGGCAGCGGGTGACCTGCCGTTCGAGGTCGGCCGAGCGAGCCCCGACGACGGCGTGGTTGATCATGCTGACCGGTCGACGGCTGGACGCGGCGACCCCGCGCACCAGTGCCCCGGCCACGGTGTCCGCCGCAGTCTGCGCACCCAACCCGGCGGCCACGGAGTCCCCGAGGAGCGCCAGGCGCAGGGAGGTCCCGGTCGTCGGGCCGAACCGGCCGTCCTGGTAGGGCGGCACGCCGCGCTGCGGTCCGATCGCCCGGCGGGCCAGCCGGGCCTGGGCCACCAGGACCCCGAGGCTGGCGGCGGCCGCTCCGGCCATCCCGCCGCTGCCCAGGGCCGCTGACCGGAGCGAGGGCCGGGGGATCATCGAAGGTCCGGCAGCAGGATGCCGGTGTGCGCATGGCAGTCGTAGCCCCGCGGATTCTTGGCCAGGTACTGCTGATGCGGGCCCTCGGCGTAGTAGAACGGCCGCACGGTCGCACCGTCCGCGATCGCCGGTGCCAGCTCGGTGCTGATCGGGTCGAACCCCTCCGCGCGCAGCACCTGGTCGTAGGCCGCCGCGCTGGCCTCGACCAGCGCCTGCTGCTCGGGTGTCGACCAGTACACGGCACTGCGGTACTGGCTGCCCACGTCGTTTCCCTGGCGCATGCCCTGGGTCGGGTCGTGGTTCTCCCAGAACACCCGCAGGACGTCGATCGTGGGCACCACCTGCGGGTCGTAGGCGACCAGGACCATCTCGGTGTGCCCGGTCATCCCGGTGCACACCTCCCGGTAGGTCGGGTGCGCGGTGGTCCCGCCCTGGTAGCCCGCGGCGGTCGTGTGCGCGCCGGGCAGCTGCCACAGCCGCTTCTCCGCGCCCCAGAAGCACCCCATCGCCAGGTAGAGGCTGACCACCCCGGGCGGGAACGGCCCGAGCATGGACGTGCCCAGCACGGCGTGGGTGCGCTCGAGTGGGTAGTCGTAGTCCGGGCGCCCGGGCAGCGCGCGGTCCGGGGTCGGGATCGGGTCAGCGCGCCGAGAGGTGAACCACATGCCTCCAAGAGTCGCCCGCGGTGCCGAGGCGCGCAACTCGCGGCCCGGGGCCGAACGGGCCCGATCGCCTTCGATGCCCGGCCCCGTCCGGTCCGCCCCGGTCCGGGTGCCGTCAGCAGGGCCGCTTGGTCGTCGTTACCTGATCGTTAGCGAACCGTGCGATCCGTGATCGTTCCGTATCCGAATGGTTGGGGTGTCGGCGGCTCGGGCGCTGTTGAATACGACCGACGCACCTCCACCTCCGCGCGGGGATGCGTGACCGACAACCGAGTCCACCGAGTCCCACATCTGAAGGGGAACCAATGAAGTTGCGCACCGGAATCGTGGCGCTGGCCGCCGCGGGCCTGACCCTCACCGCCTGCTCCAGCGGGAGCGAGACCGCCACCGACGTCGAGTCCCCGTCGGCGGATGCCGCCGGCACCCTGAAGGTGTGGCTGATGGACGGCAGCCAGCCCCAGACCGTGGTCGACGCGGTCAACGCCCAGTTCAAGCAGACCTACCCGAACGTCACCGTCGAGGTCGAGTTGCAGCAGTGGGGCGGCATCCAGGACAAGCTGACCACCGCGTTGGGCACCGACTCCACCCCGGACGTCGTCGAGATCGGCAACAGCCTCACCGCGAAGTTCGCCGATGCCGGCCTGCTGGCCGAGATGGACGCTGCGGCCTTCGGCGTGGATGGCATGCTCCCGGGTCTGCAGCCCTCCGGTGAGCTCGACGGCACCCGCTACGGCATCCCGTACTACGGCGGCGTGCGCATCGTGGTGTACAAGAAGAGCGACTTCGAGAAGGCCGGCGTGACCGTGCCGACCACGCTGGCCGAACTCGACACCGTGGCCGGCACGCTCCAGGCGGACAACGCCGAGAACAACAAGTACTCGGCCTTCTACTTCCCGGGCAAGTACTGGTACGGCGCCGTGCCCTTCGTCTGGGACGCCGGCGGCGAGATCGCCGTGCAGGAGGGCGACCAGTGGAAGGGCACCCTGGACTCTGCCGAGTCCGTGGCCGGCCTGAACACCCTCAAGGGTCTGGTCGAGAAGTACTCGCAGGCACCCAAGGACGGTGACGAGACCAAGAACCTCGACGCCTTCAACACCGGCAACGTCGGCATGATGATCGACTCCTGGTGGGCCCCGGGCGCGCTGGACGCCGGCGACCTGAAGGGCGACATCGGCGCCTTCGCGCTGCCGGGCACCACCGCGGAGACGACCGCTCCGGTGTTCTTCGGCGGCTCGGACCTCGCCGTGTCCGAGCAGAGCGCCAACAAGGGCCTGGGCGTGGAGTGGATGAAGATCCTCACCAGCCTGCAGATCCAGACCCAGCTGGCCAAGGAAGGCGGGGTCATCCCCAACCAGCAGGGCGCGTTCGTCGGCCATGAGGGCAACGAGTTCCTGATGGTCGCCGACAAGGCTGCCGAGGTCTCGAAGTTCACGCCGGTGAGCCCGAACTGGGGCAACGTCGAGAGCTCGGGCGTCCTGCAGGACATGCTGGTGAAGATCTTCACCGAGAAGGCCACTGTCGAGCAGGCCACCGCGGAGGCCTCCGAGGCCATCACCACCGCACTGAACGGCTGATCCCGCACACGAATCGGCACAGCACGACCATCGATGGCCCGGGGCAGCGTCGCGCTCCCCGGGCCATCGGCGCCCGGACCCGTCCGGCGGGACTCGGCCACCGGCCGGCGATACGGTCGCCCCGGCCCCACGACGACTAACTGTTCAGGAGGCGACGCGGCGATGAGTACTGGTGCTCCCGCAATCACTCAGGGATCCGGGGAGCTGGCTGGTCCGGACGGACCGGCCGACAACGAACCCAGACGCAACAAGTTGGCGTTCTGGCTGGTGGCCCCGGCGACCGTCATCCTGGTGCTGGTCCTGGGCTACCCCATCGTGCGGATGGTCATGCTCAGCCTGCAGCAGGCGAAGCTGCGCAACATCGTCAAGGGAACCGAGCAGTGGAACGACTTCGCCAACTACACCAAGATCCTCTCCGATCCCTACTTCTGGACCGTGGTCGGGCGCACAGTGGTCTTCACGGCGGTGTGCGTGGTGGCCACGATGGCCCTGGGCACGCTGGTGGCGCTGCTGCTCAACAGGCTGGGCACCAAGATGCGCCTGACCGTGCTGGTCGGCCTGCTGCTGGCCTGGGCCACCCCCGCGGTGACGGCCACCCAGGTGTGGCAGTTCCTGTTCGACACCCAGTTCGGCGTGGCCAACTGGGCGCTGGTCCAACTCGGGTTCGACCAGTTCGAGGGCTACTCGTGGCTGGCCGAGCCGCTGTCGCTGCTCACGCTGGCGGCGATCATCGTGGTCTGGGCGGCGATCCCGTTCGTGGCCCTGACCCTGTTCGCCGGCCTGACCCAGGTTCCCAACGAGGTGTACGAGGCCGCCGCGCTGGACGGGGCGAACGCCTGGACCGCGTTCTGGAGGATCACGGTGCCCCAGCTCGCACCGATCTTCCTGATCCTGACCGCGCTGTCCACGATCTGGGACTTCCGAGTCTTCACGCAGGTGTTCATCCTGCAGAAATCCGGCGGGATCGCCAAGGACACCGACCTGCTGGGCATCTATGCCTACCGGGTCTCGTTCTCGGCCAACGACTTCGGCGTCGGCTCGGCCATCGGCGTGACGATGGTCCTCATGCTGCTGGTGCTGTCGGTTTTCTACATCCGGGCCATGATCAAGCAACTGGACGAGGCGGCATGATGAACAGGAAGGGCGGCGCACTTGCCAACACCTTGGCGATCATCGTGTTCGTGGCGATGGTCTTCCCGGTCTACTGGATGGTCATCTCGTCGCTGAAGCCGCGTGCGGACTTCTTCCTCGAGACCCCGAAGTTCCTGCCCATCCCGGCCACCCTGGAGAACTACACACGCGTGATCGGTGACAAGGACTTCTTCACCTACGCGGCCAACTCGGCGCTGGTCACGATCGTGGTGGTCGTGCTCTCGATGCTCACGGCGTTCCTGGCCGCCACCGCCGTCGGGCGGTTCAACTTCAAGGGCCGCAAGGCCTACATCATCATGCTGCTGGCCGTGCAGATGGTGCCCTTCGAGGCGCTGCTGATCTCGATGTTCGTCGTCCTGGACTCGGTCAACCAGGTCAACAAGCTCACCGGCGTGATGATCTCCTACCTGGCGTTCGTGCTGCCCTTCACTATCTGGACGCTGCGCGGGTTCATCGCCAACGTGCCCAAGGACCTGGAGGAGGCGGCCATGATCGACGGGTGCAGCCAAGGGCAGGCGTTCCGCAAGATCCTGTTCCCGCTGATCGCGCCGGGCCTGGTGTCGACCTCGGTGTTCGCGTTCATCATGGCCTGGAACGAGTTCATCCTGGCCAACGTGATCCTGCTCGACCAGGGCAAGCAGACGCTGCCGGTCTGGCTGACCTCCTTCCAGGGCGGGATGAAGGAGATCGACTGGGGCGGCCTGATGGCCGGTTCGGTGATGTTCGCGCTGCCGGTGATCGTGTTCTTCGTGATCGTCCAGGGCAGGATCCAGCGCGGCGCCCTCGAGGGTGGCGTCAAGGGGTAGGTTCAGGGCCCATGGGCAGGGCCGTGGTCGTGTGCGTGGACGTCGGCTCGACGTTCACCAAGGCCGCGGCGGTCGGTCCGGATGGGTCTGTGCGGGCCACCGCCCAGCACGCCACCACCTCGGGCAGCGACGTGCTGCACGGGGTGGACGCCGCTGTTGCGGGGCTGGGGATCGGCCCCGTCGCCGACGAGGCGCTGGTGGTCTGCTCGTCGGCCGGGGGCGGGTTGCGCCTGGCGGTAATCGGCCAGGAGCGGGTGATCTCCGCGGAGGCCGGTCGGCGGGTGGCGCTGTCGGCCGGTGCCCGGGTCGTGGCCGTGTCGGCGGGGCGTCTGGACGCCGCCGGGCTCTGCGAATTGTCGGCGGCCCGGGCCGATGTGGTGCTCGTGGTGGGCGGTACCGACGGTGGGGATGGCGAGGTGCTGCTGCACAACGCCCGCGTGCTGGGGCGCTCGGCGTTGCGGACTCCGGTCGTGCTGGCCGGCAACACGACGGTGGCCGACGAGGCTGCCGCGCTGCTGCGTGCGCGTCGGCGGGTCGTGCATGTGAGCGCCAACGTGATCCCGCGGATCGGGACGCTGGCGCCGGGCCCGGCCCGCCGCACGATCCGCGAGGTGTTCATCGCCCACGTCATCGGGGGCAAGGGGCTGTCGCGGGGCCGACGCTTCCCGGGACTGGTGCGCTGCGCTACCCCGGACGCGGTGCTGGCCGGGATCGAGGTGCTCGCCGAGGTGCTCGCCGAGCAGCCGGGCGCGTCGGGGGACGTCCTGGCCCTGGACGTCGGTGGGGCCACGACCGACGTGTACAGCGTGCTGGCCCCCGACGAGCAGGCCGACGAGCACGCGGTCGCCACGCTCTGGCACGGCCGATCGGTGGAGGGCGACCTCGGGATGCGCTGGAGCGCCCCCGATGTGGTGCGTGCGGCCCAGGCCGAACAGCTGGTCGCCGGCGCGTCCGGGGTCATCGTGCTGTCGGCCGCCGCCGAGCGCCGGCATGCCGAGGTCGGGTTCCTGCCCAGTTCGGGTGACGAGGTGGCCGACGAACTCGAGCTGGCTCGCCTGGCGGCCCTGGTGGCGGTCCGTCGGCACGGTCGGCCCGGCCCCGACGGCGTGCGCGACCTGACTCACGTGGGGCTGCTGATCGGCTCCGGTGGGGTGCTGCGCCACGCGGCCTCCGCGGCGGCCGATGCCGTCCTCGACACGGTGCTCACCGACTACGCGGGGGGCTGGCCGCTGCCCCAACAGGCGCGGACCATGGTCGATCGACGCTACCTGCTGGCCCCGATCGGGCTGCTGGCCCTCGCCGGCGAGGGCCAGCAGGCCCGTCGCCTGGCCGCAGACCTGTTGAGCGAGCAGCTCGGCCCGGCAGGCGATTGGTCTGGGCAAGCAACTGGTCCCGGTACACAGCACCGTGCGGCGGGCGACGCAGGGTGGCGGCCAGCACCCCGGCAGCGACTCAGCTGAGCGGGCGGCTCCGCTCGGCTGCGGCTCACTCCGGCCCGCGGCTCATTCCGGCCTGGGGCTCATTCCGGCCCGCGGCTCAGCTCGGTAGGCACCAGTCGATCGGGGTCGCCCCTTGGTCGACCAGCGCTGCGTTGGCCCGGCTGAACGGTCGCGAGCCGAAGAAGCCTCGATCGGCCGACATCGGACTCGGGTGCGCCGAGGCGATCTGGGGCACGTCGCCGAGCATCGGCGCCAGGCCCTGCGCGTCCCGGCCCCAGAGGATCGCCACCAGGGGTCCGCCCCGGGCCACCAGTGCGCGGATTGCCGCCTCGGTGATCTGCTCCCAGCCCTTCCCGCGATGCGCGCCGGAACTGCCCGGCGCCACGGTCAGCACCCGGTTGAGCAACAGCACACCCTGGTCGGCCCAGGGGGTCAGGTCGCCGCAGGCCGGCCTGGGGCAGCCGAGATCGTCGTGCAACTCGCGGAACAGGTTTGCCAGGCTGCGGGGCACGGGGCGCACTGCCGGGGCCACGCAGAACGACAGGCCAACCGCGTGGCCCGGCGTGGGGTAGGGGTCCTGGCCGACGATCAGCACCCGGACCTCGGCCAGCGGGCGCTCGAAGGCGCGCAGCACGTGCGCACCGGCAGGCAGGTAGCTGCGACCGGCGGCCAGTTCTGCGCGCAGGAAGTCGCCCATCGCGCCGACCTGCGGCGCGACCGGGGCCAGCGCCTGCGCCCAATCCGGCGCCATCAGCTCGGCCAACGACCGCCGCGCCTCTGTAGCCACCCACGCAGGGTATCGGCCGGATCCCGCCGCGTCGGTCGATGGTCGGATCCGGACACCTGTGTCCGCGGGCGGCCACGAGGTGTCCGGATCCGACAATTCCTGGGGCGAGGCTCCCAAGAGCGTGACCTCAGGGTCCGCGACCTCAGGGTCCGCAGCCCCAGGGTCCGCAGCCCAGGGTCCGCGACGTCAGGCTCCACGACGAAAGGCAAGGCCGGCGGCGATCGCCTCGAGGACGTACGCCGGGCGCTCGACGAGGTCCGCCCAGGTGAACCGCAGCACGATCCAGCCGTCGGCGACGAGATCGTTCTGTCGGGTGCGATCGCGCTGGAACGCCCGGGCGTCGCTGTGGAAGGCGCGCCCGTCTACCCCGATGGCAAGCCGCGCCGATGGGAACGCGACATCGATTGCGTACCGGCGCCCGGCAGCCCGGATGCAGTGGTTGGCGACCCATCCGCTGAAGCCGGCATCCCTGAGCAGCGCGATCAGGCGTCGCTCCGCCTCGGACCGGGCGCCGTCGGCCAGATCCCCAATGATGTGGCCGAGTTGGGTCGATCCGCCCAGGCCAGCGAGGCGGGCGTGCTTCTCGAGCAGGCTCGGCATCGTGACGGTGCCCCGCAGCGCGGACCGCTGGCCCAACGCAAGGGCCTCGTCGCGGGGCAGGAACCGCAGCAGGTCGACGATCGCGTCCGTGGGATGGGCCACCCGCAGCCGGCCGGCCCGGACCGTTCGCACCCCCGGATGGGTGACGAACCGGGCGGTGACGTGGCGATCGCGCCCACCGATCAGCCAGGGCTCGTGACCCAGCGGCGTCTGGTCCCACGGCCCGTTGCCGAGCAATGCGGCGGCTGAGGCTCCGGTCGGGATCGAATCGGGATGTCGCAACACCGCGGCCCGGGTGCGCGTGCGCAGGTCCAGCGCCGTCCCGGGCAGGGCGACGACCGTGGGGTCCAAGCGCACGAGCAGCCCCGCCGCGACCCGCCGACGCAGCATCCGCTCACCCATGCCGAGATCCAGCAGCGATCCGCGGGTGGCGATGCCGCCGTGCTCGCTCAGGTACCCGACGGCACGCTGCCATGCGGTGTCACTCATGGCGGGCAGCGTGCCGGACCGATGGGGACGTGTCGATCGCTTGTCCACAGGGTGTGTGGGCCATCGACGTCGGCGTCCCGCCGGCGCCAGACACGCGATTGGCTGATCCGGACACTCAATGGCCTGATCCGGACACCTGTGTCCGCGGGCGGCCGGAGGTTGTCCGGATCAGCCAATTTCGCGATCGGGGCGCGCGGTCAGCCGGGGCGGGCGTGGTCAGGGCGTGGTCAGGGCGTGGTCAGGGCGTGGTCGGGGTGCGATCGGGCGGAGGTGGTCAGGCGCGGTCAGCCGGCGGCCGCGGGGGCCGAACCCCCTGCGCGGTTCAGCGTCTCGGGCATGATCGCGACCAGCGCGAGGGCCAGCAGCCCGACGCCGACCCCTGCCGCGAACGCAGCCTGGTAGCCCAGCGCATCGGCCAGGGCCCCGGCGATCAGCGGGCCGAGGATCCCGCCGAGGTCGCCGACCATCTGGTAGCCCGACACCACCGTGCCGCCCGGGCGCCCGCGCGTGATGTCGCCCACGACCGCCGCCGAGGCCGGGGCTGCGAACGCCGCCGCGACGCCGGAGGCGGCCATCGCCAGCAGGAAGCCCCACACCCCGGTGCCCAGCGCGAGCAGCAGCATGGACCCGGCCAGGGCACCGGCACCGACCAGCATGGAACCGCGCCGACCGGCGCGATCGGTCCATCGCCCGGCGGGGATCAGGGTCAGCGCCTGCACCCCGGCCGCGGACAGGAACCCGATCCCGACCAGGCCCACGCCCCGTTCGAGGCCCTCGGTGACGAACAGCGGCACCAGCGAGATCCGCAGCCCGAAGATGACGAAGCCACTGGCCAGGTTGACCATCAGCGCCGCCCGGTAGGCCGCGCTGCGCAGGGCTTCGCCCAGGCGCGCCGGCTCGGCAGTCCCCACGGGCGTCGGTCCGGGC
>JBAVKQ010000267.1:0-25440 GCA_049688395.1 Candidatus Nanopelagicales bacterium | reverse complement strand
GGGCGATCCGGTGAGTGATCGCGCGGGTCTTGCCCGTGCCGGCGCCGGCGAGCACGACCACTGGACCGGTCAGGGCCTCGGCGACGAGGCGCTGCTCCGGGTCGAGTCCGTCGAGCACGTCTGGCATGGTCGGCATTCTGTCAGCCCGGTGCGACATCGCCGGCCGTCCGTGCACAGGCGCCCGTCGCTGCGCGCGCCCTGGTCCTGCCCAGCCGTTCCGCCGCCCGTCCTCTTTCCGAATCCATCCACAATCGAGGGGGCGCCGGCCCCGGAAACGTGGATCGATCCGCTGAAGCCCGACGAAACCTGGATGAAATCGAACCGAGGGGCGAGGAGATCGGGACCGGCGGCACGGGCGGTGGACTCCGGGGACCGGCTGCGGGGGGCGGCACCGGCTACCAGCGGCACCACTCGTCGGGCAGCGTCCGCCCCAGCCACGAGCGCACGAGGTGATGCGCGATCGACAGCCGCCCCGGCAGCCGTACCTCGCGAGACTCGCACAGCGCGGGCAGCTCGGCGCGGCTGATCCAGCGCGCCTCGGCGATCTCGATCCCATCGGGACGTGGGTGGGGCCGCACGCCGCCGATCCGGGCGTGGTACCCGAGCATCAGCGACGCGGGGAAAGGCCACGGCTGGCTGCCCAGGTAGGTGGTGGTGTGCGGGCGCAAACCCACCTCCTCGCCGATCTCCCGCAGGACTGCCGACTCGGCCGACTCGCCCGGCTCCACGAAGCCCGCCAACGTGGAGAACGCACCGATCGGCCACCGCGTCTGGCGTCCCAGCAGGGCGTTGTCCCCGTCGTCGAGCAGCAGCGCGATGACGGCCGGGTCGGTGCGCGGGTAGTGCTCGGTGCCGTCCTGCGGGCAGTGCCGCCACCAGCCCAGGCCGGCGATCTCGGTGGGGCTGCCGCACCGGGGGCAGCGCACGTGGGTCTGGTGCCAGTTCGCCAGTGCGACGAGTTCGGCGAGGATGCCGCGTTGGTCGGCCGCGAGCTCCAGGGCGACCTCACGCAACCCCGCCCAGCGCGCCTCGGGGGCGACGGTGACGTGGTCACGATCGACCACCCGTCCGCACCAGGCCCGGCCCGCCGGGTCGACACCGAGCAGGATGTCGGCACCCGAGCCCGGTCCGACCGCTGCACCAGAAGAGTCGGCCAGGGCGAGGCGCATCGACCCGTCCGGGCCGAGGACGACCGGAGTGGCTGCCGCACCGTCGAGGACCAGCATGACCCGGTCCACGGGCACCGCCGCCCACCCGGTGGTGCGCAGGTCAGCCCGGCGGTCCAGCACCTCGTGACCCAGGGCGGGCAGCAGGTCGTGGATCGCAGAGCCCTCGGACATGGGCCCACCGTACTGGCCGGCGCGAACCGCGGCCCGCGATCGAGACCTCTGGGCCCGGAGCCCCACCCCAAACCCCGAACGACCCACGACAACCGCGGCCGACGACTCACGCCTCGCACCCGGAGCCCCACCACGACGGCTGAAGCTGGCGGGTCCGGCTGCTGCCCCCCAGTCGGTGTGACAGGCTGAGCGCCGTGCGCGTCGCCACGTTCAACCTCCTGCATGGGGTACCGCTGCGTGACCGTGTGGCCAGCAATGCCAACAGCGCCATGACAGCGGGGCCGTCGTTCGCCCATCGCGACGGAGCGCCCGAGCAGCCAACAGGCGCCGCGGCGGGTCCGGACCAGATCATCGCGGCGGCCACCGACGGGCTGGCTCCCACGGAGCGGCAGCGGTGGTCCCCGGACGTCAGTGATCCGCGGGATCTGCTGCGCGCGATCGAGGAGCTGCTCGAGGCCGGTCCGATCGACGTGATCGCACTGCAGGAGGTGGATCGCGGCCAGGCGCGCACGGCGGGTGTGGACCAGTCCCGGCTGGTGGCCGAAGCGATCGGAGCCAAGTACTGGCGGTTCGTGCCCAGCGTGCGTGGGACTCCGGGGATCGCTTCGGAAGGCGCGGCCTGGGTGCCCGCGACCAGCGCCGATGACCTGCCCAGCGACCGGTCCGAGCCCGACAAGGCGACGAACTCCGATCCTCGGTACGGCATTTCGCTGATCAGCCGGTTTCCCGTTCGGGGGTGGCGGGTGACGCGGTTCCCGCCTGCGCCGGTCTCGATACCGCTGCTGGCGCCCAGCGAGGACGGCCGCCCCCGGGCGATCCGGGTGCCCGACGAGCCGCGTGCCGCGGTGGCCGGGATCGTGGAGCTGCCACACGCGGATGTGACCGTGGCCACTGCGCACCTGTCGTTCGTTCCGGGTGTGAACACCAAGCAGATCAACGAGTTGCGCGCGTTCGTCGCGGGGATGCCCCGGCCGATGATCCTCATGGGCGACTTCAACACCCCGGGCGGGATCCCGGGGCTGGTCACCGGATGGGAGCAGGTGGGACGAGTACCCACCTATCCGGTGATGCGCCCACGGATTCAGTTCGACCACATCATGGCCGACGGCTGGACGGCTCCCGCGCTGGCGCAGGCGCGGTTGACCGCGAGGGCCGTGCCGCTGCCGGTCAGCGATCACTGTGCGTTGGTCGCGGAGTTCCCCAACCCCTGAGCGGTTGGTGGCGCCCGCCATCCTTGCAAACGCTTCCCTCTCGTGGATGTGCTTCCCGAATTCGGGAAGCGGATCCGCACTGGGGAAGCGTTATCGCTTTCGCTGGGACGCAGGCGCAGCGGCCGTCGGGTGGTACGTCGGCGACTTGGATCTGCCGGTCTCCGTCGGCGGGCGGCGCGGGTCGAGCGCCCACGGAAATGGGGCCGCGCGCATCACACGCCCACGGCCACCAGGAGGCGCGGCTCAGGACGTCGACGGAATCTGCGCGACCCCGCTCAGCAGCTCCGCGATCCCCGCCGCATCGGGGAGGTCCACCGGCCGGACGACCGCTCCAGAGCGGATGAACGCGAAACCCGCCCCAACAGCCTCGATCGGCACCTGGCGCAGTTCGGCCCAGGCCAATCGGTAGATCGCCAACTGCAACGGGTCGGCCGAGTCCGCTCGGGAGGTCTTCCAGTCCACGACCTCCCACTGCTGGCCGGCGGGAGCATCCGGCCCGGCGGGGAACACGGCATCGATGCGGCCGCGCACCAGCCGACCGCCCACCGCCACGGCGAACGGCACCTCCAACCCGATCGGAGTGCGTCCGGCATACTCCGACCGCTCGAAGGCTGACTTGAGCTCGGCCAGTTCCGCAGCTGACGCGATGGATTCGTCGGCCGCGCCCGGCAACTCGTCATCGGTGATCAGTGGCTGCACACCGAGGCGCGCCTCGACCCACGCGTGGAAGGCGGTACCGAGCTCGGCGGAGGGGTTGCGCCGACGCGGCATCGGCCGCAGCAGGGACTCGGCGAACTGCTCCGGATGGGCGGCGACCTCGATCGCAGCCGACGCGGACAGAACGCCGGGGAGGACGGCCACCGACACCCCGTCGGCCCCGCTCTCGAGGCGGTCCAGCAGCGCCCGGATCGTGTCGTCCCAGACTGCGATCCGCGCCGACACCGCGGACCGGTTCGGCGAGCTCGACCCCTCCGGCCCCTTCGGCGAACTCGGCCCTTCCGGCCCCTCCGGCCCCTCCGACCGCTCCGGCCCCTCCGACCGCCCTGGAGCCTGAGCCACCCCTGAGGTCTTCGCCACCTCCGGCGACTGCGACGACTCCGAGCTATCCGGCGGCTCGGACGCTGCGGCCGTCTCGCGTTCCCATGGGTCGACCAAATGCCCGGCATCGAGCAGCGCGGAAACCGCACGGGCGGCTGCCGGCGCACCAGCCCCATCGGGCGGGTCGGAGGCAGGCCATACCGCTTCCACCACCTGCTCGAGCATCGGGTTGGTTGCCACCGGGGCCGACGGTGGCGCGGGGCGGTCCGTCACGCGCGGGTGGGACTGGCCGCCGGCGAAGCCAGTGTGTCCCGAACCTGCCCCCTCCGAATCCGCGCCCTCCGCCGGCTCCGAAGCCCGCCCCCCGGAATCCAGAACCCCAGGGGCCGCCCCCAACACGGAAGTCCCGACCTCGGAGAACTCAGGCTCGGAACCGCCACCCGAACCCCCCACCCCTGCGCCGGGCACACCGGCGGCCCGGCCGGCGACTACCTCGGGGTCCGGCGCCCAAGGGTCCTGATCCGCACCCTCGGTGGCCTGTTCGCGCAGCGATTCGAGGTAGTCCGAGGGTCCCCGCTTCTTGATCTGGGTCTCGCCCCACCAGTGCCCCGTGGCGATCAGCACGTGCTTGGCGCGAGTCACGCCGACGTAGGCCAACCGGTCGTCGCCAGTCCGGTCGTGTCGGCGGCAGGACTCGAGGAACGCGGCCAACTCCTTGCTCGAGTAGCCAGCCAGGTCGGGCAGGACGTGCCGGTCATCGCGCAGCTCGCTGGGCACGACATGGGCGTTGGTGGTCCACCGCTCGGACGCCTTGCCGCCAGGGAACGACCCCCGGCAGACGTGCGGAAGCACGACGACCGGGAACTCCAGTCCCTTCGCCTTGTGCATGGTCATCAACTGCACGGCGCCCGGGACGATCGGCAGATCGACGTCCTCCCCAGCCCCCAACTGCTCCGCGGCATCCAGGTAGGCCAGGAACGCACCGAGGCCGGTGCGACCGTCGGCGTCGCTGAACCCTTCGACCAAGTGCAGCAACCCGGCGAGCCCCACGTCACCGATGCCCTGCCCGACCGTGGCCAGATCGGCCTCCACTCGCGCACCGGTGACAGCCAGAACCGTGCCCACCAGGTCGGCCAACGGGGCGCCGACGTGACCCTGGAGCACCCGGAGCTCGGCGAGGAACGTGGCCAATCTGGCGTTGGCCTGCGCAGACACCTGCGGCCCGGGGTCGGCCGCGGCTTCGAGCAGGCTCGGGCGCTCCACCGGATCGGTGTACGCGCTGGCCTGGGCCAGCTCCTCGCGCAGGCGCTGCCGGCCGACGGCTGCGCTCCCCCGGCCACGCTGACCGCCCCCGGCCAGCTGGACGGCCCGCGATCCGAGCTGGTGCAGGTCGTAGGTCCCTATCCGCCATCGTGCCCCAGCCAGAAGCGCGACGACCGAGGTGTTGTCACCTGGATCGGCCAGGACCCGCAATGTGGACAGCACCGCGGCGGCGTACGGGCTGGTGGTCAGCGCGGCGACCCCGGACACGGCGGCCGGGACACCGCGCGCGGTCAGCAACGCCTGCAGCGGCCCGAGCTGGTCGTTGGCCCGCCCGAGGATGGCGATGTGCTCCGGCGGCGTACCGGCAGCCACGAGGTCGCGGACCTGGTCGGCGATCCACTCCCGCTCATCGACGACGGTCGACAGCAGGGCGGCTCGCACCGTGGCCGTGACCGGTTCCGGTGGCCGCAACCGAGCCACCTGCGGGTGCTGGGCGCGCAGCCCGTCGGAGATCCGGTTGGCGGCATCGAGGATGGGCGTCCCGGAGCGGCGGTTGACCGACAGCACCCGGATCGGCGCCGAGCCGTCGCTGAAGTGCGTGGCGAACGAGTCGATGTTGGCCACCGAGGCGCTGCGCCATCCGTAAATGGCCTGCATCGGGTCACCCACGGCGGTGACCGCCGTACCTGCGAACAGTGTCGAGAGGATCACGCGCTGGGCGATCGAGGTGTCCTGGTACTCGTCGAGGAGCACGACCCGGTAGGTCCGGCGCATGCGCGCGACGAGTTCCTCGGAGCTGGCGACCAGTTCGGCGCACAGCCGCATGTGGTCGGAGAAGTCCAGACCGCTGGCGTCCCGACGCACCTGGCGCAGCTCGTCGACGAGGTCTGCGAGCTCCAGGCGCCGCAGCGCGGTGTCGCCGATGGCCAGCACGTTCTTGGTGGTCTTGGGCAGCTCGCTGATGGCGGCGACCACGGCACGGTCGTGGGCGCGCAACTCGTCGGTGCTGATCGTCTGCTCGGCGAGGTTGGCGTCGAGGCGAACCACATCGCCGGCCACCCGGATCGGGGTGTGCGTGGTGACCGCCAGCCGCCGCGAGCCGCAGACGATCCGGTAGGCCAGCTGCGCCACGGCCGCCCCGGAGAGCAGCCGCGACCCGGGCTCGATGCCGACGCGCAGGCCCTGCTCCTCGATCAGCCGCCCCGCGAACGCGTGGTACGTGGCGATCGTGGGCTCGCCGATCTGCTCGCCGCGCTCACCTGGATGCTGCGCGCGCCACCGGTTCAGCTGGGTCGTGACCCGATGCGCCAACTCGGCGGCGGCCTTGTTCGTGAAGGTCAGTCCGAGGACCTCGTGCTCGGCGACGTAGCCGGAGGCGACCAGCCAGAGCACCCGGGCGGCCATCACCGCGGTCTTGCCGGTGCCGGCCCCGGCCACGATCACGAAGGGTTCCATCGGGGCGCGGACGCACGCCCACTGCTCGTCGGTGAGCGTGAGGCCGAGCAGGTCGTCCACATCGGCGCGCGGCATGGGCACCGTGTCGGGGTGCACCGCTGTGCGCTGGTGGGCCATCAGGACTCATCCCCCCAGAGCGTGCCCTGGATGGGGAGCGCGGAGCGGCTCTGGGCGCTCGGCCCGGGGCTCTGGGAGAAGCCGTCGGCGGGCCGATCAGCCGGACCTGACACGGGCCCCGACTCGGCTGGGTCCGGCACAGGGGCTGGACCGCCGCAGGCCGGCGCCTTCCCGGACAGCCCGGCGCCCGCGCCGGCGGCTGGGTCAGCAGCCACAGCCCCGGCAGGCACCTGAACCGGGCACATGAACCGGAACGTGCACGACCCGCAGCGACTGTTGCGACGGGCCGGGTAGTCCGGTCCCCTCGCCAGGCGCGCGGCCTCCACGACCAGGTCGTTGACCCAGGTCCAGCCCTCGTCCAGCGGGGCCTGGACCCGGACCTTCGGCATGCCGTGGGAGAACCGGTCGGCGACGTGCACCAGCTCGCCGCCGCCGAGGGTCAGCGCCCCGAGATTTCGAGATTCGCGCAGTCCGACCGCCCCGAGATCAGGTTCCGACGGGCTCGGAGCGCCTGGGTCGGGGGGTGCGGAGTCGTCCGCGCGGGGATCCAGTGCGCGGGGATCCAGTGCGCGGGGATCCCGTGCATGGGGGTCCGGTGCGGCAGCATCGATTGCGCCGAGACGCAGGGCCAGCTGGTAGATGCCCAGTTGGGGGTTCTGTGCAGTATCAGCCGCGGAAGCAGCCGTGCGTCCGGTCTTGAAGTCCACGACGTGCAGCCGACCAGACTCGTCGCGGTCCACCCTGTCGATCGAACCTCGCAGGCCGACGCGCACCGGAGCTCCGGGGACCAGGACGCTGAACCCGATCTCGCTGCCCACGAGCGTGCGCTGCGATGCGTGGTGCCACGCCAGCAGGGCGGCGATCATCTCGTCGACCCGGCGACGTTCGTTGACCTGCTGATAGTGCGCCGGGTAGGGAATCGATGGCCAGATCGCATCCACGAAGGGGGCGATCTGCTTCGCGTCAGCCTCGACGTCGCCGCGGGCCAACGCATCGGCAACAGCGTGGACCACGAGCCCGACGGTGGCGTTGGCCCCCGCGAGTGATCCCGCGCCGACCCGCTTCTCGAGGAACCAGCGCAGCGGGCAGTCGCGCAGGGCGGCCACCGCAGAGGCCGAGAGCATCAGGGGCCGATCAGCGCCGGCCGCCACGCCCCCGACCTGCTCAGCACCGGCCGCCACGCCCCCGACCCGCTCGTCCCCGGCCGCCAGGCTCCTGACCTGCGCGTCCCCGGTTGGTGGGCCCCCGACCCGCTCGTCCCCCGCGCCTGAATCAGCTTCGGCAACCACAGGCTGGGTCAACGACGCAGCACCCCACCACCGCGCTGGGTCGGCCGCACCCAGGGGACCCAGCGGCCCGCCACCCCGGGCTCGGGCGGCCAGCGCTGCCAGGCGGCGTACCGCGGCGCCGCGCAACTGCTCGATCTCAGGGTCCAGTGACCCGTCGGCGAGCACGCGGGCCGGGGCCTGCGCAGCCTCTCGAAGTGCTGCCACCAAACCCTCCGCGGACATCGGGGTCACGGACCGGGCGGGCATCGCCTGGATCGGCTGACCCAACTCGGACAGGAACCTGGACGCCTCCAACCCACCGTCCTGCGGCTCGGCCACCGCGCTGACGACCAACGAACTGCGGGCCCGGGTGCAGGCCACGTACATCAGCCGGCGCTCCTCGGCCAGCAGGTCGGCGCGGGTCTGGCCCTCGATGCGCCCCCGGGAACCGAGTTCGGCGACGTGCAGAAGGTCCGAGCGCAGCCGGATGTCGGGCCATTGACCTTCCTGGACCGAAGCCACAACCACCAACTGCCACTCGAGCCCCTTGGCCCGGTGCGCGCTGAGCAGCCGGACCTGGTCGCGGTCCGTGTCCCGGCCGGTGCGCACTTGCTGAGGCAGGCGCAGCGACCGCACGTCGTCGAGGAAGGCGCGCCCGGCCAGTGGACCGCGGCGCTGCGGGGGCAGCCGGTCCGCCAATTCGAACAGGGCAATGACGGCATCGAGGTCGCGGTGCGCGGCGGCGGCCGAGCCGGTGGCCCCGGGCCGCAGGGCGGTCGACCGCAGCCGTTGAGGCCAATCGGTGCTGGTCCACAGCGCCCAGAGGACCTCGCTGACCATCTGCCCCCCGGCCATAGCCGCGCGTGCAGCGGCCACTGCGCCCCGAACCCGATGGATCGCCGGGAGCGAGGCGCGCGGCAGCCCTTCGAGGTCCGCAAGCATCCGCCAGTCAGAAGTGGTCGCTGCGCCGGAGAGGTCTGCCTCGGCAGGGTCGCGACCAGCCGACGTCGCGAGCAGGGCGGTGACCAGGGACTCAGAGCTGGTCACCGGCTCGGGGGCCGCATGCTGCCCGAACGGTCCGGAGGCGCCGCCGAACGCCGACGACTCGACAGCCTCGCCTGGACCTCTCGACTGGAGAGCCGCTCCCAAGTCGGCCGACTCGTGCGCCGAACCCGAACCCGACGGCTCGAGAGCCGCACCCGAACCCGACGGCTCGAGAGCCGCACCCGAACCCGCGCACTCGTGCGCCGAGCCCGAACGCACCGGTCCGGGGTCGTGGCTCGCGTCCGCCGGCCCGGCGCTCGACCAGGCACCCACCTCGGTGGCATCCTGCGCGTTCGCTGGATCGACGACTGACGCCCGCCCCTGCCCATCCTTGGCCCGCGCCAACAGCGCCCTGGCCACGGCCCGGATCGCGACCGCATCGAGGCGCCCCAGCGGCCCGGTGAGCAGGACGCGACCGGTATCGGGCGGCATCGACCCAGGATCGACGGCCAACCCGAGCACCGCCAGCAGCACCCCGACGGCCGGTTCCTCGGCCAGCGGCAGCTCATCGGGGGGCAGCCACACCGGAATCCCAGCAGCCCGCAGCGCCCGGGCCACCACCGGCCCGCTGACCGCCGGATTGCGCAGCAGGACGGCCATGTCCGACCACGCGATGCCCGGCTTTCCGGGAACGCCGGCGTGCGCGCGCAGCAGTTCCTCGGCCACCCCGGCCGCCTCAGCCGACGCCGTCGGAAACGTCCGGACCGCGACCCGGGCCGGACCCTCGGCTGCCACCGGCGTCCGGTGCAGGCGCTGCACAGCGGCCGGTAGGGGCGCCAGCGCCAGCGGGCCGAGGACTTCGGCGGCCGCCTCGGCGATCGTGGCCGGGAACCGCCGGGTCGTGCGCAGGACCTCGATTCCCGCCGGTCGCCCGCTCGGGTCGGCGAACTCCTCGGGGAACCGCAGGATGCCCCGCGGGTCAGCACCCCGGAACCCGTAGACCGCCTGATCGGGATCGCCCACGGCCACGATCTGCGCCCCGCCGGCGGCGAGTCCGCGCAGCAGGGCGACCTGCGCGGGGTCGGTGTCCTGGTACTCGTCGACCACGACCAGCCGGTAGGTCTCGCGCAGCGCACGGCCGGCCCGGGCGTCGTGGGCCAGGACTGCCGCGCGCAGGATCAGCTCCGAGTAGTCCAGGCTCCCCTCGAACTCCAGCGTGGCCAGGTACTCCTCCAGGAAGCCGCCCAGCGCCTCCCACACCGGCATGCCCGCCCTACGGCCGATGCGGGTGAGGTCCCGACCGTCGAGGCCCTGCCCCCGCGCGCGCGCCAGCAGCGCCCGGACCTGCTCGGCGATACCGCGGGTCCCCACCGCCCTCGCCAGCGACTCCGGCCACCTCAGCCGTCCCTCCTCGATGGCGTAGGTGAGCAGTTCGCGCAATCGGGCATCCTGCTCGGCGGCGACCAGCAGGCGGGGCGGGCTGGCGTACGAGGCGGGGTCCGAATACTGGCGCAGGACTCCGTACGCGAACGAGTGGAACGTGGAGACCACCGGTACCGGCCCGCCACCCAGGCGCCCGCTGATCCGGTCTGCCAGCTCGCCGGCCGCCCGTCGCCCGAACGTCAGGGCGAGGATCCGCTCGGCGGGGATCGGGTCGTGCGGATCGGCGATCCGGGCCACGACCAGTTCGGTGAGCGTCGCGGTCTTGCCCGTTCCCGGGCCGGCGAGCACCAGCAGGTGGCCGTCGCGGTGCTCGACCACGGCACGCTGCTGTGCGTCGAGATGCAGGGCAGGGACCTCGATCGGGCGAGTGCGGTCCAGACGCACGTACCCAGCCGGGCGCGCGGCACCGCCCGCGGCCCCAGCCAGGGCCGCAGAAGTGCCCGCAGCCCTGCTTGAGCTCTCCCGCCGCCGGTCGCCGGTCATCGCACCTCCTTGCCGGCCCCTAGGCAATCACAGAGCTCTGACATCGCGGCCACCCCGCCCGCACGGCGAGCTCTGCCCGACCGAGGAGTACGCCGCGTCCGCCGGACCGTCGACTTGGCTGGCCCCCCACAGCCCAGCCGTCCAGCCGCCCGGCGGTCCCGCGGTCCAGCGCCCAGCGCTCAGCGCCCAGCGCCCCACCGCCCAATGCCCCATCGCTCCGTCGATGCCCTCCGCCTGGCTGTGCCGGAGGCACAAGCAGGGGGTTCATCCCGAACGGGGGAGGCACAGCCTGTAGCTCATGCCCGAGACTGATGTTCGCGTAGCGACCCCACTCCCGGGTGCTGGCACATCTCGGGTCCAACGAGGCGGAGGTACCCCAATGACAGACACGACACCTACTGGGCGTGAGGTCCTGCCGATCCCGGAACGCCCGAGTTTCGGACTGGTCACCTACGACGCCAAGGACCCCGACACCCGGTTCCCGCCGATCCACGCGCAGCGTCCGCCCGCAGGTGCACCCAACGTCCTCGTGGTGCTTCTCGACGACATAGGGTTCGGCGCGTCCAGCGCGTTCGGCGGGCCGGTCCGCACGCCGGTGATCGAGCGGCTGGCGGCCCGTGGGTTGAGCTACTCCAGGTTCCACACGACCGCGCTGTGCGCACCGACCCGGGCCGCCCTGCTCAGTGGCCGCAACCACCACTCGGTCGGGATGGGGTCGATCGCCGAGACCGCGACCTCGGCCCCGGGACTGACCGGGCTGCGGCCCAACACCAAGGCCGCCCTGCCCATGACCCTGAAGCTCAACGGGTACTCCACGGCACAGTTCGGCAAGTGCCACGAGGTACCTCCGTGGCAGACTTCGCCGATCGGTCCGTTCGACGCGTGGCCCACCGGCGGGGGCGGGTTCGAGTACTTCTACGGCTTCATCGGCGGGGAGAACAACCAGTACTACCCAGCCCTCTACGAGGGGACCACCCCGGTCGAGCCCGACCGCGGCCCCGAGGACGGCTACCACCTGACCGAGGACCTGGCCGACCGGGCGATCGACTGGATGCGCACCCAGCAGTCCCTGGCCCCGGACAAGCCGTTCTTCGTGTACTTCGCCCCGGGTGCCACCCATGCCCCGCACCACGTCGGTTCGGCGTGGTCGGACAAGTACGCCGGCCAGTTCGCTGACGGCTGGGATGCTGCGCGGGAGGCCAGTTTCGCGCGTCAGAAGGAGCTCGGCGTCATCGGACCGGACGCCGAGCTGACCGCGCGCCCGGACTCGATCCCCGCGTGGGACGACATGCCCGAGGACCTCAAGCCGGTGCTGGAGCGCCAGATGGAGGTGTACGCCGGATTCCTCGAGCACACCGATCACCATGTCGGCCGGGTGATCGACGCCATCGAGGCTATGGGTGCGCTGGAGAACACGCTCATCTACTACATCATCGGCGACAACGGGGCCTCGGCCGAGGGCACGGTGAACGGCGCGTTCAACGAGATGGCCAACTTCAACGGGCTCGCGGCGCTGGAGACACCGGAGTTCATGGTCGCCATGAAGGACAAGCTCGGAGGGCCGGAGGCCTACAACCACTACTCGGTGGGTTGGGCCTGGGCGATGTGCGCCCCGTACCAGTGGACCAAGCAGGTGGCCTCGCACTGGGGCGGCACGCGGAACGGCACGATCGTGCACTGGCCGGCGGGCATCGCCGCCCAGGGCGAGGTCCGCACGCAGTTCACCCACGTCATCGACGTCGCCCCGACGATCCTCGAAGCCGCCGGCATCCCGGAGCCGACGTTCGTGAACGGCGCGCAGCAGTCCCCGATGGAGGGGACGTCCATGCTCTACAGCTTCGACGACGGGCAGGCCCCGGAGCGTCACGACCTGCAGTACTTCGAGATGTTCGGCAACCGCGGCATCTACTTCAAGGGCTGGAGCGCGGTCACCCGGCACAGCACGCCCTGGTTGCCCAACGAGGTGATGCCGGAGTTCGACGACGACATCTGGGAGCTCTACGACGGGTCCACCGACTGGAGCCAGGCCGCAGACCTGGCCGCCGAACAGCCTGACCGACTGGCAGCCCTGCAGCGGCTGTGGCTCATCGAGGCGGTGAAGTACAACGTGCTACCGATCGACGACCGGCGCTTCGAGCGCCTCAACGCAACGATCTCCGGGCGACCGCAACTGGTGTCGGGCAACACCCAGGTGTTGTTCCCGGGCATGAAGCGGCTGTCCGAGAACAGCGTCCTGGACATCAAGAACCGGTCGTTCACCGTGACCGCAGTGCTGAAGTCCCACTCGGGGCCGGACACCAGCGGGGTGATCGTGGCCCAGGGTGGCAGCTTCGGGGGTTGGGCACTGTACATCAAGGAGGGCCGCGCGAAGTTCGTGTACAACGTGCTCGGCCTGCACGAGTACACCGTCGCGGCCGACCGCCCGATCGCAGCGACGGAACGCCAGATCCAGATGAGGTTCGACTACGATGGCGGGGGCCTGGCCAAGGGCGGCACGGTGTCGCTGTCCTACGACGGCGCGCAGGTCGGCCAGGGCCGGGTCGACATGACCCAACCGCTGGTCTTCTCCGCTGACGAGACCACCGATCTCGGCGACGACTACGGCACTCCGGTCAGCGCCGACTACCGCTCGCAGAGCAGGTTCAACGGTGGCATCGACCTGGTCCAGATCGAGGTCGGCGACGACGACCACTCCCACCTGATCGATCCCGTCGAAGTCGCGCGGGTGGCGATCTCCCGACAGTGATGTTGACCCCGCACCGGACCCAGTGCGGGGTCGACATGCTCCGTGAAGCATGAGCACGCCTACGACCTGAGCAAGAGGAGTTTCAACCATGGCCCGCAAGTCGCTCGTCGCGCTGATCACTGTGGGGATCCTCGCACTGGCCTTCGCGGTGTCCCTGATCAGCGCGGTGCAACTGCTCGCCCCTCGGGACATGCCGTTCGGGGTCACCGGAACCTCGCCGGTCGTGGCGGCCGTGCAGCAGGAGTACAGCCTGGACCTGCAGACCTACGCGAACGAGGCCGACCTGACGGCCGCGGCCGAGCGCGGCGACATCTACGGCGGCTACGTCGTCGGCTCGACGACCGACACCCTGGTGACCGTGCCGGCGAAGAGCTTCTTCGGGGAGGTGTACCTGCGGGCTGGTTTCGCCGACGCGGCCAAGCAGGCGGATCGGACCTTCACGAACACCGTGGTGGCCCCGCTGCCGATCGCTGACCGGACGGGTGCGGTGGTGGGCCTGTTGCTGCTGCCCACCCTGGTGGGGGGCTACATGATCGCCTCGCTGCTCTGCTCAGCCAGCCAGAAGGCGGCCGCCCCCGGGCGGATCGCGATCGTCCTCGCGTTCGCCGTCGCGGTCGCTCTGATCACCGGACTGGCCGCAGGGCCGATCCTCGGGGCGATTCCCACCGGCAACCTGCTGCCCCTGGGGCTGGCGCTCTTCCTGGTCACGGCGGTGGTGGGGCTGTCCGCGGTGGCGATCCAGGCGCTGGTGGGCAGGCTGGGCTCGCTCGTGGTCGCCCTGCTGTTCATCGTCATCGGTGGGGCCGGCGCCGGCGGGGGTGGTGTCGCGCTGCTGCCGAACTACTGGCAGACGATAGGCGCGTTGTTCCCGCCGCGGCACGCGGTCGAGCTGTACCGCAACGTGCTGTACTTCGACGGCAACAACATCGGTTGGCCGATCGCTGTGCTCCTCGGGTACGGGCTGGTCAGCCTCGCGATCATCGTGGCGAAGACCCGACGTGCTGCGGTCGCGACCCCGGCCGGGAACCCGGCGGAGCCCGCAGCGCCGGGGCGCCGACGAATCGTGCCCAAGGATCTCGTCGCCCCGGTCGGTTTCTCGCTGATCCTCACCACGCTGTTCGCGTTCAACTACATGAGTTCGGGACATGAGCCCGTGGCCCGGGACATGCCCTTCGCCGTGGTGGGCTCGCCCTCGCTGGCCCAAGCAGCGCAGGGCGACCTGTTGTCGCTGGACATCATCGAGTACGACACCAACGATGCGGCGACCCAGGCCATGGACCGCGCTGAAGTCTACGGGGCCCTGATCACCAGCGATTCGGGCACCGAGCTGATGGTGGTCCCCTCCATGAGCGATATCGCGCCGCTGGACCTCGCCGCCAACTTCGAGCAGGCAGCCGCCGCCGCGGGTGACACCATCAGCGTGAAGGCCTACACCCCCACTCCGCTGGCACCCAAGGATCCCTTCGCCCTGGTCGTGGCCACGCTGCTGGTGGCGCTGCTGATCGGGGGCTACATGTCGGCGGCGTTGCTGGCCACAGCCGTCGGCTCGGCCTCAGGCCACTGGCGGGGAGTGTGGCTCGCCGGGTTCGCGGTCGGCACCGGGCTGGTGCTCGACCTCGCGACCACCTTCTGGCTCCAGGGAATCCCGACGGACTCGTTCTGGGTGGCCTGGCCGATCATGTCGCTGATCATCCTCGTGGTGGCCCTGTTCGCCGCCGTCCTGCGTCGCGCCCTGGGCCCCGCCGGCATCATCGTCACCCTGATCGTCATCCTCCAGTTCGGCAACCCGTCCTCAGGCGGGTCCAACGGCGCCGCCTACCTGACGGCGTTCTGGGACGAGGTCGGTCCGTTCCTGCCGCCCCGCAACGCGTTCCTCCTGCTGCGCAACACCCTGTACTTCGATGGCAACAACATCGCCGAGCCCTTGGCCATCCTGGTGGCCTACGCGGTGATCGGTGCGGCCATCCTGGCGTTCCTCAACTGGTTCCGATCACCGGAACTGGTCGTCCCCGGCCTCGATGACAGCGACACCACCCAAGCGGCTGGTGTGGCCATCCCCGTCGGCCCCATCGCCTGAGCGCCGTTGTCCCTGAGCATGCGCCCGCCGCCGGCCGGTGCCCGCCAGGCGCACCGTTCCCGGCCAGAGCGTCCTCGGCAGCGACGTCCACGGGTAGATCCAGCAGCTCAGAGATTCGGTCGGCCAAGTCGGCCAGTGGCAGCAGGCCGCGCGCTCGGACGGGGAAGTCGACCAAGAGGTCCAGATCGGACTCCTCGTGCTCGTCGCCACGCGCCACGGAGCCGAACACCCTGACGTTGCGCGCGCCTGCTTGACGAGCCAGGCGCCGCATCTGCTTGCGGTTGCGGTTCCCTCGGTAGCATCCCGACGAAGGCTCACCGGGTCGTCAGGACCCGTATCTCGCATCGAGGTCCGGTCGCGTGGGCAAGGCGCTGGTCGGCGGTGAGGAGTTCGCAGCCAAGGGCCTCGGCGAGTGCCACGTAGGTGGCGTCATAGGCAGTGACGTTGGCGCGCAACTCGTACGCGCGGCGGATCAGTCGGAGGGTGGGGACTCGCGAAAAGTCCAGGCGTTGCAGGTCGGTGACTGCGGCGTCGAATCGCTGGGTGGAGAGAGTGTGCGCCAGCCAGCGCTTGCGCAGCACTGTCACAGTGTCGACATCGATCAGATCCGGAGCCGCGAGATCGCCGGCGGCCCGCAGCGCGTCGCGGGCGGCGTGTCCGTCATCCGAGTCGTCACCGAGGGCGTTGGCCAGCACTGAGGCATCGACGACGATCATCGGCGTGCGCGCTCGTCACCCAGGTCCTCTACTGCCTGGCCGAACCCAACGCGGCCGCCGCCGCGGCGAGTCTCGACATCGTCGAGCACGTCGCTGAGTAGCTCTCGTTCAGCCAGGAGGCGCAGTTCCACCGACAGGTACTGCTGCAGCGACTGGTGGCGCCGTTCAGCCTTTCGCGCAAGAGCGGCATGAATATCGTCGGGGAGATCGCGGACCAACACATTAGGCATGCTTGCATTATGCTTGCATGACGGATGCGGGTCAATCCACGTATAGTCATTCCCTCGCCGCACACGAAACCGTTGGAGCAGGTCGCGGGTCGGTCGGAGTTGCCCGATGCCGAGGTACTGCGCGAACAGGACCCGCCCGCCACAACCGTCGGTCGCCAGCCGCCCAGCAGGCCCGGGACTGCACCCCGCGTCCGAGTCCGTGCGCCAATCCCCCCAGCAGCCGGGGGTCCGTGACACCATCTGACAATGATCGAGCGCCCCACGAACCAGGTGGCGCCCGACCAACCCCCGCCGCCGGAACCACGACTGATCGATCACCCCAGCAGCGCGCCCACCCACCAGACCCGCGCGGCCTCCGCACCGGCCCACGAGACCCGCGAGACCTCCGCACCGGCCCACGAGACCCGCGAGATCCCTGAGGCTTCCGCGCCGGCACCTGCCCTGGCCCCGAGCCCCACGACGACCCACGGAGCACCCGAAGCGGACCAGGAGCCCCCGATCCCCCTGCGTCCCCGGTCGACCCCGGCCAAGCCCCAGCACACCCTGGTCGTCGAGGAGGGCATCTTCCCTTCCCGGCTGCGCCGGCCCCGCGACCTGCTCGGTGCCGGGCTGGCGCTGGCCGGGGCGGTGCTCGTGGTCATCGTCGCGGTAGCCGCCGAGCAGACCGTCATCGCCATCGACGACGACCTCGCCTCGGCGCAGAACTCCCTACCGGACCTCATCTGGGGAGGGTTGAGCTCCCTGGCCGGCCTGGGCCTGGTGCTGTTGCCCCTGGTCGCCTCCGTCTCGCTGCTGCTGCGCCGCCGCGGCCGGCAGCTGCTCGAGGCGATCGCCGCGCTCACGGCGGCTGCCATCGCCCTGACCCTGATCTCCGCGGCCGTCCGCGAGTTCGGCTCCCAGACCCTCTACTTCGCACTCACCGGCTCCTCGGTCAACGACGACCTTGCCTACCCCACCAACCCCCTGCTCGGTGCCCTGGTCGCGTTCATCGTCGTCGCCCGACTGATGAGCCGACCCCGGTGGAATGTGCTCATCGCCGTGATGGTGGCCACCGCGATGGTCGTCGGCTCGGTGGGCTCGGGCAGCACGAGCACCGCCCAGGGGCTCAGCTTCCTGGTCGGCCTCGCGATCGGCCTGCTGACCCGCTACCTGCTGGGCACGCCGACGACCCGCCCGGCCGGGTCCGAGGTGGCCGGCACGCTGCTCAACGCCGGGATCCCGCTGGTCATGCTGCGCGCGCGGGCGGGCACCGACTCCGGGCGGCACTACATGGCGGTGCGCGCCGACGGCGGACACCTCGACGTGGTCGTGCTGGATCGCGACCTCGAGGGCTCCGGGGTGGCCTCGGCGCTGTGGCGCACGATCCGGTTGCGCGAGTCCAACGACTCGGCCAGCGGGCTGAGCATGGGCGGCCAGGTGGAGCGGGCCTCGATGATGTCCTACGCCGCTGAGGTCGCGGGCGTTCCCAGCCCCCGGCTGACCCTGGCCGCGATGGTCAGCGCGGACTCCGCGCTACTGGCCTACGAGAGCGCCGACGGCCGCTACGTCGCGCCCGGCTCGGGCACCACGAGCGACCGGCCGACCACCGAGGAGCTCGAGACCGCATGGCGCGCGGTGTCGGCGATGCAGGCCCGCTTCCTGGCGCACCAGAACCTCAACGCCGCGCACGTCCGCTACGCCGGGTCGGACACGCACCTGACCGGGATGGAGTCCGGGACGGTGGCCGCCGGCGACGTGGTGCTGCGCCTGGACATCGCCGAGCTGCTGGTCACCCAGGCCCTGCAGACCGACCCGGCCACCGCGGTGGCCGCCGCCCGCGGGGTGCTCGGCGACGAGGAGGTGCTGCGCGGGCTGCCGGTGCTGCAGCGCGTGGCGTTCAGCGGCCCGACCCGGACCGCGCTGCGCGCCGACAAGACCCTGCTCAACGCCCTGCGCGAGGAACTGCTGGCGATCAACCCGGCCGTGGACATGGCCCCGATCGACCTCGAGCGGCTCAAGCCGCGCACGGTGATCACCCTCGTGCTGGGCACGGTGGCCGCCTACCTCCTGCTCTCGCAGTTGGCGCAGGTGAATGTCACCGAGGTACTGGCCGAGGCCGACTGGCGGTGGGCCGCGGTGGCGCTCGCGCTGTCGATGACGACCTACATCGGGGCCACGCTGAGCCTGTCGGGCTTCGTTCCGGACCGGCTGAGTTTCCTGCGCACCATGCAGGCGCAGTTCGCGGCGAGCTTCGCCACGCTGGTCTCGCCGCCGACGCTGGGCGCGGTGGCCGTGAACGCCCGCTACCTGAACCGTTCCGGCCTGCCGCCCGCGGCGGCCGCAGCAACGGTCGGCGTCGCCCAGGTGGCCGCCTTCATCGTGCATGTGGGGCTGTTGCTGCTGTTCGGCATCGCCGCCGGCACGCAGTCCGATCTTCAGTTCAACCCGCCTCGCGCGGTGATCATCGGGGTGGGGGTGCTCGCCCTGGTCATCGGTGGCCTGGCGTCGCTCTCGCGCGTGCGGCACTGGCTGGCCAACCGGATCCGCCCGATGGCCGAGCAGGTCATCCCGCGCCTGGCGACCGTTGCGCAGCGCCCGGCCAAGCTGGTCGAGGGGTTCGGCGGGATCCTGCTGCTCAACCTCGCGTACTGCCTGTGCCTGGTGGCCGCAGTTCGCGCGTTCTCCGACAGCCTGACGATCGCGGCGATCTGCTTCGTCTACCTGGCCGGGTCCACGCTGGGCCAGGCCGCCCCGACGCCCGGCGGGTTGGGCGTGGTCGAGGCCGCGCTGGCCGCGGGGCTCACCGCTGCGGGGATGAACTCGGCGCTGGCCGTCTCGGCGACGCTGCTGTTCCGGACCGTCACGTTCTGGCTGCCGACGGTCCCGGGCTGGTTCGCCTTCCGCAACCTGACCAACAAGGGGTTGTTGTAGGGACGGGATGTTACGCGGACCCTCCACTACCCTGACGATCATGGCGAGCAGCACGGAGCTCAAGGACTGGCTGGCGGCCGCCCGCGATGAGGAACTCGTCCGCCGGACCGCCCACTGGATGAGCGAAGCGCTGACCGACACCGGCCCGACCTACCGCGAGGACCCCGGGCTGATCGGCCTGCCGATCATCGACGCTTTGGTCGCCTCCGCGGTCGAAACCGTCGCGCTACGCCGCGGCGAGCAATCCCCGCGGTGGACCTCCGACCCGGCCCGCTTCCTCGATCACTTCTGGTATCCGGGCCCGCGATCCCTGTTCCCGTGGGCGCTCGCGCACGCACCCGCCCCGTTCAAGCTGCGTGGCGTCCTGATCGAGGCCGACTCGCTGGCGAGCGTCTGATGGACCTGAACAGGGAGCAGATCCTCGAGCTGCTCGGTGAGCTGGGACAAGAGATGGAGTCGCGCGGCCTGCGCGCCGAGTTGTTCATCGTCGGTGGGGCCGCCATGGCACTGGCGTTCGATGCCCGTCGAGCCACACGCGACATCGATGCAGTGTTCGTGCCCAAGGCCGAGGTCTATGAGGCTGCTCGATCAGTGGCTGAACGACGTGGCCTCCAGCCAGACTGGCTCAACGATGCGGTGAAGGGCTTCCTCTTGGGAGAGGATCCTGACCGACGGACCGTCTTCGAATCGCCGGGTTGCTCCGTGACGGTGCCCTCGGCGCAGTACTTGCTCGCGATGAAGGTCTACGCAGCCAGAGTCGACCGCGATGCCGACGACATCCGGACCCTGGCCGGGATCAGTGGGCTGCACTCGGCGGACGAAGTTCTCGACCTTGCAGAGCGCTACTTGGCCGGGATTCCCATCCCGGCCAAAGTGAAATTCCTTGTCGAGGAACTGTTCGACGAGGGCCCCAGAGCGCCGACAACGTAATCCGCCTCCACGAGAACTACGGCTCACGGATGCGGGAAGACCGCCTCGATCCGTGGGCCGTCGGAGGACCAGAACACCTTGAACGGCGGGCGCCCCGCCACCGGGAGCCGGAGCCGGATCCCTTCCCGGGTGTTGATCGCCGTCGACATCGCCTGAGCTTGGGCAGGCGCCCGGAAGATGAGCTCACAAGCATCGAGTACGGCGTTGAACAGCTCGACGTTGTCACCGGTTTCCAGGGCATCCAGTTGTGCGTCGGCGACCTCGGAGTAGGAGCCGTCGATGCTCACTCGGCGCGGCGCGTCCGTGAGCGTTGGACGGTGCTGGAGCGAGTCGCGCGCCCGAGCAAGGCCTGCAACTCTGGGTCGTTGTCATACTCAGCCTGCGCTCGAGTGGTGACCAAGGCGGGCTGCAACAAGATGCTGCCGTCCTCCTGCTCCTGCAGCACGAATCGCTTGTTGGGGTGCCCGGGGAGGACGATGCGACTGCGTGCGTCGGTCTCCACAAGGATTGTCATGGGACCTCTCCCTTCCGGTTGCGGCTTGGCCTCAAGAGTAGGCCCATATACCCATTATGGGCAAGTGGGAAGGGGTAAGGGCCTCGACCGAGCCTGTTTCCATCACTTCTCGAACCCGGGCTCCGGTTCATGTTCCCGTGGGCGCTCGTCCACGCGCCAGCCCCGTTCCGGATCCGTGGCGTGCTGATCGAGGCCGACTCGCTGGCGATGGTTGCGATCTGCTTCGCCCACCTGGCCGGCTGGACGGTGGTGGGGCTGGCCGCGGGCTGATCGCGAGGGAGATGAACCCCACTCCAGGTGTCTGCGAAGCTGCTGCTCTGGACGGCCATCTTCTGGCTGCCGACCGTCCCGGGCTGGTTCACCCTCCCCGGCTGAAGGCCAACGAGTTGTTTTATGGCACTCGCTCGCCCCGGCGTCCCAGTCGAGAGAGCTCCAGGGTCCGAACCTCGCATGCGAGGTGTTGTCGCTATGGACGGCTGTGAGCACGCACAGCGCCGAACTCCGCATGTCAACTGTGGGTCTGCTGCTGGAGATCGTCACGGTTGACCCGCACTTCGGATGCGAGGTGGGGACCAACCAGCGAGCAGGCGGCCGCAGACCGACAATGCACGCGCGAGGTCGACCGCGACAGCATCGAAAGCGTCAGGGGTTGCAGGATCTGGCGCCGGGCGCAGTTCGCGGCGAGCCTCGCCACGCTGGTCTCCCCGCCGACGCTGGGCACGGTGGCTGTGAACGCCCGCTTCCTGAACCGTTCCAGATTGCCGCCGGCCGCGGCCGCCGCCACGGTCGGGGTTGCCCAGGTGGCGGCGTTCATCGTGCACGTGGGGTTGTTGGTGCTGTTTGGCATCGCCGCCGGCACCCTGGCCGACCTGCAGTTCAACCCGCCTCGCGCGGTGATCATCGGGGTGGGGGTGCTCGCCCTGGTCATCGGTGGGCTGGCGTCGGTCTCGCACGTGCGGCGCTGGCTGGCCAACCGGATCCGCCCGATGGCCGAGCAGGTCGTCCCGCGCCTGGCAACCGTGGCGCAGCGCCCGGCCAAGCTGGTCGAGGGGTTCGGCGGGATCCTGCTGCTCAACCGCGCGTACTGCCTGTGCCTGGTGGCCTCGGTGCGCGCGTTCTCCGACAGCCTGACGATCGCGGCGATCTGCTTCGTCTACCTGGCCGGCTCGACCCTGGGCCAGGCCGCTCCCACGCCCGGCGGGCTGGGTGTGGTGGAGGCCGCGGGGCTCACCGCTGCGGGGATGAACGCGGCGCTGACCGTCTCGGCGACGCTGCTGTTCCGGCCCGTCACGTTCTGGCTGCCGACAGTCCCGGGCTGGTTCGCCTTCCGCAACCTGACCAACAAGGGGTTGCTGTGGGGGCGCATCGACGCCCCTACCCTGCCCTGACGATCATGGCCAGCAGCACCGAACTCAAGGACTGGGCTGGCTGCCTCCCGCGAGGAGGAACTCGGGCGCCGGACGGCGCACTGGATGAGCGAGGCGGTGACCGACCCAGGCCAGGACTACCGGCAGGACCCCGGACGCACCGGCCTGCCGATCATCGACGCCCTGGTCGCTGCCGCCGTCGAGACCGTGGCCCTGCGCCGCGGCACGAACTCCCCGAAATGGACCTCCGATCCGACCCGGGTGCTCGACCACTTCCGGTACCCGGGGCCCGAGAACCTTGTTCCCGTGGGCGCCGGCCCACGCGCCAACCCCATCGAGCGCGATGGCGGACACCGCACTCGCGGTGTCCGCGACGTGCGAACCTCGCATGCGATGTGTGGCTATGGCAGATAGTGCGCACCCGCAGCAACGAACCTCGCATGCGAAGTGCGGGTCTCCTGCCCGGGATCGTCACGCTCAACCCACACTTCGGATGCGAGGTGGCGGCCAACCAGCCGACAATCGGCCCCAAACCCACACTTCGGGCGCGAGGTCGAGCGACGGCAGTCCGAGAAGCGGCTTGCAGGTCGCTGGGCCGGTGCCCGGGTGCCCGGGTCACTTCACCAGGCGGACCGGGTCTCCGTCCAGGCTGGCCGACCAGGTCGTGGTGTCGTTGGCCGTGACCCCGGGCGGGTAGGTGAACTTCAACCGGTACCAGCAGGCGGTGGGATCCGCGTCATTGCAGGTGTAGGTGTCGGGGATCGGCACCTCGATCCGTTGGATCTTGCCGTTGTAGCCATTGCCCGAGTAGACGCGGGACAGCGTGCACGTGGCCTCGTCGAAGTCGCCGGTCGGGCTCGTGCGCACCTCACCTGTCGCCTTGCAGCCTGAGGGTGCGTTGCCCGCCGGGTTCTTGATGGCGATTACCGCCTCGCCTGAGGCGTCGCCGGTGTCGAAGAAGGTGATCTTCAGCAGGTTGCCGGCATTCCCCGAAGCGACCCGGGCCAGGTGGAAGTCCGTGGTGCCACTCTTCAGGTTGGCGTAGATCGGCATGCGCTCGAGCGCGGAAATCGCAATCTGGTCACTGAGAACCCCCGCGTTCACACGGATGCCGTATCGGTTGTGACCGTTGCCGCCGACGCCGGAGTCCTGTGCAGGATCGAGCACGCGCGTATCGCTTGCGCCGGAGGGAATGTTGGTCCGGACCAGGAGGTAGTAGTCACGACCCACCTGCGGCGTGGCGACGGTGCACAAATCCTGCCACCGCCGGAAATTCTGGGCAACGGTGTCGTTGTAGGGCGCCGAGTCACCTGTGTTTCCCACCAGGGCCTTCGTCAAGTCGCCCGAGTAGCCGCCGAAATCCTTCTTGCAGATCACCGAGGACTGCAACGGATCAAGGGTCTCGGTCGGGGCGAGCAGCGCAAACGTGGTGTTGAGCTTCGCGGCCTTGGTCGCCCGTTCGGCTGCGGTGCCCCCATCGTCGAACAGGATGTCACCAGTGCAGAACGTGCCAGGGGTCGCAGGAGACGTCGTCTTGTTGCCCCAGGCGTATCGCTGCTTGGCGTCGTAGACATACGGGTTCGGGTGGTCCGCGAGATCCCAGAACCCATCGGTGGTCTTCTTCAACCGGCTGCCGCGTTCGCACTGGTCGCCGACATCGACGAACATGGGGTCGAATAACTGGATCGTCATGGGCACCGACGACTTCGCGGTGATCTTGTAGACGTAGTAGGACTGGCCGATGATCCCGGAGCCGCCCGAGTAGTCCAGGTTATTGCTCGCTGAGTCGCAGTTCGAGTTCGACGAACTGCTGCACTTGCGGGTGGTGTACCGGTCTCCGTTGCCCTTCGGCGCGTCGGGGCCGGCGACGTTCTGCCAGAAGTTGGGCTCGTCGGGGCACGCCTCGGAGGCCACGCTGTCGTCTGCCGCCGTCGCGGGCGGCTCGTTGCCCATCACGTTGCACGGGCTGCCCATGGCTGCCGCCGCGGCGTAGTCCGCCGTGGCCGTCCGGGTCAGCGTCTGGGTGTTGATCCCGATCACGGTCGCGAACAGGTTGGGGATCGTGTTGCTCATCGTCACCTGGAGGCGCGAAGGACGGTCACCGATCACGATGTTGCTGTCCGGAACGGCGCCCGCCGAGGAGTCGTAGCCGTTCCTGTCGATGAGCTGACGGGCCTCCGTGCGGGCCTTCGCCAGGTCGCCGGGCAGGTAGGGCGCGCCAGCCAGGGCTGCCGCATCGACAGTGCGCTGCAACCGCTGACCCTCGACGTACCACCGGCCAGTGTCCAACGCGAAGGCCACCGCGACGATGAGGATCACCGCGATGAGTGCAGTCGTGACTGCGATGACGCCCTCGTCCTGGGCCAGATCCCCCCGGCTCTCGTGCAACTCCATGTCATTCCTCACTTGCACGTCGCGATCTGCCTGGGCTCGAACGTCAGCACGGCCCGGTCCGAGATCTGCCGACTGGTCCCGAAGAACTTGGTCACCCACTCGTGCTTGGCCTGCACGTAGACCCCCACCGAGTCCGGCGGGCCACCGGCCTTGACGCTCGGGCAGGCGTTGACATGCCCAGGTGTCCCGATCGTCGCCTTCGGATTCCAGGGCGGGGGCGGGCTGGTCGGATCGAGCGCGAATGCGCCGGTCGCCGGGTTCCAGACGAACTTGTCGCAACTGGCCGAGGGGCAGGTCATCGTCTCGTTGCCGTCCGGGCCCGGGAATCCCTGCTTGTTGGCCTTGTAGACGTAGACGAATTCGATCTTGCTCCTGGGGATCGCAGACCCCGCCCTGGCCATGGCATCCACCGTCGTCTGCGTGAAGTTCTCGACCCGGGGCAGGGCAGACGCGGTCCGCACGCCCACCCGCGCCGATTCGGTGATCGCCAACGAGTCGCGCATGTACAGACCCCACTCGAGAATCCCGAACACGAGCAGGAAGAACAGCGGGAGCAGGATCGCGGCCTCGACGGCCGCTGCCCCAGCATCAGCGCGGCCAGCGCGCCGCCGGCCGAAGAATCGGATCATGGCTTGCACCGCCCGGGTGGTCCCGGCTCGAAGCGCATCACGGTATAGGTACTGAGCTTCTTCTCGGAGCCGAACAGCCCCGTGATCATCTTGTGGGTGGACCTGATGTAGACGCCGATGTTGGTCATGGTCGGTTCACCCTGGCAAGCATTCACATCCGACCCCGTCCACTCCTGGCCGGAGGTGGGCTTGAAGTCCCCGAGCCCACCGTTCAGCAAGGGATCCCACGTGTATCTATCGCACGTCGCATCGGCCGCTGCGCACGTGAAGGTTCCACTCCCATTCACGGGCTTCCCATCGGCTCCAGCCTTGTACACCAGGACGT
>JBAVKQ010000266.1:0-34872 GCA_049688395.1 Candidatus Nanopelagicales bacterium | reverse complement strand
GTGCCGGCGTACATGGCCACGCCCGCGTCGTGGGCAGCCATCAGCGTGGCCCGCCGGCGCGAGTGCAGGTCTGTCATCGTCGCGGCGTAATCGGGGAACTTGTCCTGGCCGGCCGCCGCGTACCCGGGGAACTTGTCCAGCTGCATCACCGTGGGCACCAGCGCCACCCCGCCGGCCACCATCGTGTCGATGAGGTCCTCGGTCAACCCGGTGCCGTGCTCGATGCAGTCGATGCCGGCCTCGAGCAGGCCGGGCAGCACGTCGTGGCCGAAGCAGTGCGCGGTGACCTTCGCGCCGTTCTCGTGCGCCGCAGCGATAGCCTGCGCGAATGCCCGCTCAGGGAACGACGGGGCCAGATCGCCGGACTCGCGCGAGATCCAGTCGCCGACCAGCTTCACCCAACCATCGCCGCGCTGGGCCTCCTGGGCCGTGTATGCCGCCAGCTCGCCGGGCTCGACCTCGTGGGCGTAGTTGCGGATGTAGCGCTTCGTCCGGGCGATGTGCCGCCCCGCACGGATCAAGCGCGGCAGATCCGCGCGCTCCTGCATCCACCTGGTGTCCAGCGGCGACCCGCAGTCGCGGATGAGCAGGGCGCCGCCGTCGCGGTCGAGGATCGCCTGGGCTTCGGCCTCCTCGTCGGACACGGCGCCGCCGTCATCGAGGCCGAGGTGACAGTGCGCGTCGACCAGCCCCGGGACGATCCAGCCCTGCGCAGCGCCCTGCGCACCGAGCGGCCGTTCGTAGGTGATCCGACCGGCCACGACGAACACGTCGCGGGCCTCGCCGTCGGGCAGCACCGGGCCGGAGAACCTGAGCGCAGTCATGCCCCGGACGTTACAAGCGCCCCGCCGCCGCTTCGACGCGGCCCGGGCACGTGCCAGCCCGGACGAGCCCGGGGCGATGCGACACACTGGACCGGGCCTGCCCCGGCAATCGGCATCCGGCGGAGCCACACGGACGGAGCTGCGCATGAACCCCTCGACTCCCCCCGGCCCGGTCCCGCGGGACCGCGACGACGACTACACCGAACCGATGGCCGCCCAGCGCCGACGCTTCGTGGCCGAAGCGACCGGCGCGGACCTGGCCCATGTCGGCTCCTACTCCCTGGACCCCGCCACCCTGCCCGGCAACATCGAGAACTTCATCGGGGTGGCGCAGGTACCGATCGGCCTGGCGGGCCCGCTTCGGGTCAACGGCGAACACGCCCAGGGCGACTTCTACGTGCCCCTGGCCACCGCAGAGGGCACCCTCGTGGCCTCCTACAACCGAGGGATGCGAGTGCTGACCGCCGCCGGCGGCGTGCGTGCCACCGTGGTCGAGGACCGGATGCAGCGCGCCCCGGTGTTCGTGCTCGACGACGCCCTGGCCGCCCGCGAGTTCGGGGCGTGGGTGCACGAGCACCTCGAAGAGATCGCCGCCGCGGCGCAGGCCACCACCCGGATCGGCAGGCTCCTGGAGATCGAGCAGTACGCCGTGGGCCCGCTGCGCTACCTGCGCCTGGACTTCTCCACGGGCGACGCGGCCGGGCAGAACATGGTCGGGGCCGCCACCCACGCCGCCTGCCAGTGGATCCAGGCGAACCATCCCGACCATCCCCGGTTCGTGCTCTCCGGCGCGATCGACACCGACAAGAAGCACTCGCAGCTCAACATGCTGCGAACCCGAGGCAAACGCGTCGTCGCCGAGGTCACGCTGCCGGCCGATCTGCTCGTGGAACACCTGGGTGTGCGCCCCGAGGAGCTGTTCCGGGCCCGCCAGTACAGCCAGGTCGGCGGGTTCCTGGCCGGCACGGCCAACAACGGCGCGCACGCGGCCAACGGTCTGGCGGCGCTGTTCATCGCCACCGGGCAGGACGTCGCGAACATCGCGGAGTCCCACGCCGGCATCGTCTACACCCAGCTCCTGGACTCCGGGGACTACTACTGGTCCATCACGCTGCCCGCGCTGATCGTGGCCACCGTGGGTGGCGGCACCGCCCTGGCCACCCAGCGCGAGTGCCTGGAGATGCTCGGCTGCCACGGCCCGGGCAAGGTGGCGCGCTTCGCCGAGATCTGCGCGGCCGTCGTCCTGGCCGGCGAGGTGTCGCTGAGCAGCGCCGTCATCGCCGGTGACTGGGTGACCAGCCACGAGCGACTGGGCCGCAACCGCTGACCGTTCGGCGTGCCGCTGCGGTGCGCGCAGCTCGTCGTCCTTGCCAACGCCGAGAATCCGGTCGGCTGCCAGCCGATCCACCCGGTTCGAGCTCACCGATCGACGTCGCCGCAGACGAGGCCGAAGCTGGCGATGGCTGCTTGCACGTCAGCCACCGCCGCGCCGACCAGTGCGCTGCCCAGCGCCGCGGCGTTGCCGAAGCCCGCGCTGCGCAGCTTGAGGCGCCAGGGCGTGCGGTCGTTGCGCGAGACCAGCAGGTAGCCGTTGATCCCGGTCGGGTTCTCGGTCCACGTGTAGGTCGCACCCTCGGGCACCCGCACGACCTTGGGCAGCCGCACGTCCACCGGTGCCCCAGTGGAGTCCGCCAGCTGCGTGCAGGCCCACCGCACCACCCCGATGCTCGGCGCCAGCTCGTCGACCAGCATCCGGACCCGGGCCCAGGCATCCCCGTCGGTGCCGCGCGGGACGACGAGGTCGGGGTAGGGCAGGTACGGGTCGTCGCGACGCAGGTCGAGATCCACCCCGCTGGCCCGCGCCACCGGCCCGGAGGCCCCAAAGCCCAGGGCAGCCGCCCGCGGGAGGACCGCCACCCCGGCATAGTTGGCCTCGAGGACGACCGCGAGCTCGGACGTGTCCAGCACTGTCAACGCATCGGCCCAACCCCGGGCGGCCGAGTCGACCGCCGCCACCCACGCCGGCGGCACGTCCGCGCGCACCCCACCGATCGCGGCGAACATCGGGTGCACCCGATGACCGGTGGCCATCTCGATCAGTTCCAGCACTGAGTTCCGCCACGCCCACGCCCGATCGCGCCATGGGCCGGGCAGGTTCCCGGGCAGCGGCGCCAGGAACGCCAGGTGGTGGGCGATCCGGGTCAGCTCGCACAGCAGGATCCGGATGTGCTGGGCACGCTGCGGCGGGGTCAGGCCCAGCGCTCGCTCCGCGCCGACCACCACCCCGATCTCGGAGCAGAACGCCGACAACCAGTCGTGGCGGTCCACCAACATGAGGATCTGGCGGTAGTCGCGGGACTCGAAGAGCTTCTCGGCCCCACGGTGCACGTTGCCGGGCAGCCACTGCGCTGCGGTCACGACGCCGCCGGCCTGCTCGAGCCGGACCGTGGGCAGGCCGTCGAGGGTGGGATGATCCGCACCGAGCGGGATGTCGGACGGCCGGGTCGCCGCCGCGACGACCCGACACTCGGTGCCGGACGCAACCGGCGTGCTGGCAGGTGCGCCCGGATCGACCACCCGCCAACCCTACGCATCGTAGGCTGCCGCCATGACCCAGCATGTGAGCGTTGACGACGCCTTCGCCCCGCCCGGGGAGGCGTGGCACCCCGTGTCCCCGAAGCTGGCCACCGCCCGCCGGATCACCTTGGTGGGCACGATGCTGCTGGTCCTGATCGGCGTCGGCCTGCTCGGCCTGATCCCCGAGGCCCGACCCGCCGCGCTGGTGCTGGGCGTCGTGTGGCTGGTCCTCCTGGTCTGGGCATGGTGGCTGATCGGGCGCCGGGTGCGCTCCTTCGGGTACGCCGAGCGCGCCGACGACCTGCTCGTCACGAGCGGCATCATGTTCCGGCGGCTGGTCATCGTCCCCTACGGTCGGATGCAGTTGGTCGACATCACCGCCGGGCCGCTGGATCGCGCCCTGGGGGTGGCCACGGTGCAGCTGCACACCGCAGCGGCAAGCACGAACGCCACGATCCCCGGCCTGCCGCCGACCGAGGCAACCGGGCTGCGGGACCGGTTGGCCGCGCAGGGCGAGCAGCGGAGTGCCGGCCTGTGACCGAGCCTCCCCTGCCCGCGGAACCCGAGGGCACCCGACCGGACGGCCCTGGACCCGAGGGCGCTGGACCGACGTCGGGCATGGCGACCCCGCGTCGGCGCACACATCCCCTGACGCCACTGGTCTCCTCCGTGCGCACCGTGGGCGTCCTGGTCGGCGCGATCCTGGTGTTCGGCGGCGGCAACGTGCGCAGCATCGCCGAGGAGCTCGGTGGCCTCACCGGGGTCCTGCTGATCCTGCTGACCTTGGTCGCGATCCTGGCTGTCGTCCTGGGGATCTCCTACCTGCAGTGGACCCGCACGGAGTTCTTCTTCGACCCGTCCGGGGACTTCCGGCTGGACTCCGGGGTCGTGCAGCGCAACGAGCGCCGGGTCACGCTGTCGCGGTTGCAGAGCGTGGACACCACCCGGCCGCTGCTCGGGCGCGTGGTCGGCCTGTCCCAGGTGCGCATCGAGGTGGCCGGCGGCGGGGACTCCCGCGTGCTGCTGTCCTACCTGGCCGACGCCGATGCCCAGGCCCTGCGCGCGGAGATCATCGCTCGGGCCGCGGGCATGTCCCCGGACGCCGGTGAGGCCCCGGAGGCCGTCCTGGCCACCGTCCCGACCAACGACCTCGTGGTCAGCCTGCTGCTGCGCAGCGAGACCATGATCCTGCTGCTGGTCTCGGTGGTCGTCGTGGCCGGGGTGGTGTTCACCGAGGGACCGGCCGGCCTGGGTCTGCTGATCTTCACCGGTGGCATCCCGCTGCTCTCGGTGTTCACCCAGTTCACCCGCTTCTTCGGCTTCACTGTGGCCGAATCGCCCGACGGCCTGCGCCTGCGCCACGGCCTGATCAACCAACAGAGCCAGACGGTCCCGCCGGGCCGCGTCCAGGCGATCGAGATCTCCGAACCGCTGCTGTGGCGCCGGCGCGGCTGGGTGCGGGTGTCGCTGAACGTCGCGGGCCTGCAGACCGGTGACGACGGCCAGCAGGAGAACGTGCTGCTCCCGGTGGCCCCGCAGGAGGTCGCCCGCGCGATCCTGGCCCGGGTGCTGCCCGGCGTGGACATCGGCGCCATGGACTTCGCGCCCGCCCCGCCCCGGGCACGACGGCGCGCCTGGCTGCAGTTCGCCAACCTGGGCGTCGCCCACGACGGGTTCGTCCTGGCCGCTCGACGTGGCTTCCTGACCCGGTACACCGCGGTCATCCCGCACGCACGGACCCAATCGGTGAATGTCAGCCAGGGTCCGTGGCAGCGCGCGCTGGGGCTGGCATCGGTGCAGGTGGACTCCACCCCCGGGCCGGTCGGCGTGCACGTGCTGCACCGGTCTGCCGGCCAGGCCCGCCAGATCGCCGAGGAGCAGCTGATCCGAGCCTCGGCCGCTCGGGGCTCGGGGCTGCGCGAGCGATGGATGACCGTCGGCACGGCGCTGCCGGCCTCGGTCCCTCCGGCCTCGGTTCCCGCGACACCCCCGCCGCCGTCCGCGGCACCGCAGGCCACCCCCGCCCCCGGCTCGGGAAGGACTTCGACCGACATCGAGCCCCAGCCGGGCGCGGAAGCGCTGCCGGCCCCCGGACCGGACCCCGAGGAGGCGATGCCGGCCCTCGAACCCGACCCCGAGGAGGCGATGCCGGCCCTCGAACCGGACCCCCGGGACGTCGCCATGCCGGCCCCCGAACGGCACCCCGACGACGCTGGGCAGTTCGGCAGCGGTCCGCGCTAGCCACCCGCCGAGGTCACCGACCAGCCACCGCCCCGACATCCCGGTCGCACGCCGGTCCCGATAGGCCGCGCGGTGGGGGTACCCCAGCGGGCGCCAGACGCACCGGGATGGCAGGCTGCCAACACGATGAGCGAACGCAGCGCGGAGGCCTCCGCATCCCCGCCCGCAGCCCCCCGCCTGGCCGTGGGCGTGATCGGGATGGGCCGCGCCGGCGCCCCGCTGTCCGCGGCCCTGGCCCGGGCCGGCCATCCGATCGTCGGGGTGCACGCGGTCTCCGAACGCTCCCGGGCCCGCGCGGAGCAGTACCTGCCCGGCGCCCCGCTGCGCTCGGCGGCACAGGTCCTGGCCGATGCCGACCTCGTCCTGCTCACGGTCCCCGATGATGTCCTGCCCACGCTCGTGGCCGGGCTGGCCGAGACCGAGGCGATCACGCCCGGGCAGTTCCTCGTGCACGCCTCGGGCCGGTTCGGCACCGCGGTGCTGGAACCGGCCACCCGGCTGGGTGCGCTGCCGATGGCACTGCACCCGGTCATGACGTTCACCGGCTCCCGGGTGGACATCGACCGCCTGGCCGGGTGCCCGTTCGCGGTGACCGCTCCGATGGTGCTGCGCCCGGTAGCCGAGGCGCTGGTCGTCGAGATGGGCGGTGACCCGATGTGGATCGCCGAGGAGGCCCGTCCGCTCTACCACGCCGCCCTGGCCAGCGGAGCCAACCACTTGGTCACCCTGGTCGCCCAGACCCTGGACCTGCTGGCCCACGCCGGGGTCGCCGATCCCGCCGGGCTGGTCCGACCGCTGCTGTCCGCGGCGCTGGACAACGTGCTGGCGATGGGGGACGAGGCGCTCACCGGCCCGGTCGCCCGCGGTGACGCCGGAACCGTCGCCGCCCACCTGGAGGTGCTCTCCCGCGCGGCCCCCGAGGCGCGCGCGGCCTACATCGCCATGGCCCGGCTGACCGCGGACCGCGCCCTGGCCGCCGGCCGCCTGGACCCGGAGCGGGCCGAGTCGCTGCTCGACGTGCTCGGCTGAGCATGGGTCCAGGATTGCCCACCCGGGGTGCTCGGTGCGTCAGGGCGCCCGCGGGCACTAGGGTCCTGCTCGGTGGGAGCGCCGTTCGTTCAGGAGGATCAGATGAGTGAGTCGCAAGCCGCGGCAGCTCCGCCGCCGGTGCTGCGGGTGGTGCGTTCCCGGGCATCCCTGGACGACGCGTACGCGCACCTGCCCCAGCCCTCGGTCCGCTCCGCGCGGGCCACCCGCGCTGCGGTGTTCACGATGGGCGCACTGCACGCCGGGCACGTCGGGCTGATCCGGGCCGCGCGCGGGGAGGTGGGCCCCCACGGGCACGTCACGGTCACCATCTTCGTCAATCCGCTGCAGTTCGGTCCGGGTGAGGACCTCGGGAAGTATCCCCGCACACTCAAGGCGGATCTGGCCGTGTGCGCCGAGGAGGACGTCGACCTGGTCTTCGCCCCGAGCCAGGAGGTCCTGTTCCCGCACGGTGACCCCGAGGCGCGCATCGACCCCGGCCCGCAGGGATCGATCCTCGAGGGTGCCGTGCGCCCGGGACACTTCAGCGGGGTGCTCACCGTGGTGATGAAGCTGCTGCACATCACCGCCCCGCAGGCCACCTTCTTCGGCGAGAAGGACTACCAGCAGCTGACCCTGATCCGCCGCATGGTCGCCGACCTCGACGTGCCGGTGAAGGTGCACGGCGTGCCGACGCTGCGCGACACCGACGGACTGGCCCTGTCCAGCCGCAACCAGTACCTCTCGGACTCCGATCGCGCCCTGGCCGCGGCCCTGCCGGCCGCGCTGGCCGCGGGGGTCACCGCAGCCGACCTGGGCCGCGCCGCGGACGCGATCGTGGGTGCCGCCGCGCTCGAGCTGGAGCGAGTGGGTCTGACCCCGGACTATGTGGCCCTCACCGACCCCCACCTCGGGCCGGCCCCCGAGCTGGGTGCGGCCCGACTCCTGCTGGCTGCTCGTGTTGGGCAGACGCGACTGATCGACAACTCACCGGTTACGTTGCGTCAATGAGCATCGCGGGACCGGCCACCGACCGGCTGGTCATCCCCACGACGCTGGCCACGCCCGCACCGGGCTGGTTCACCTCGGCCGACGTCGTCGTGATCGGGTCCGGCGTGGCCGGCCTGTCGCTGGCCCTGAACATCAGACGCCTGGGGCATCGGGTGATGGTGGTCACCAAGTCCCGGGTGGAGCAGGGAGCGACCCGCTGGGCGCAGGGCGGGATCGCCGCCGCACTGGCCGAGGGCGATTCCCCGGCTGACCACGAGCGCGACACGCTGGTCGCCGGGGCCGGGCTGTGCGACCCGGCCGCGGTGCACACCCTGTGCACGCTGGGCCCGGCCTCGGTGCGCAACCTGATCGCCGCCGGCGCCCGGTTCGACCAGGACCTCGCCGGGCAGATCGCGCTGACCCGGGAGGGCGGGCACCTGCGCGACCGGATCGCGCACGCCGGCGGGGATGCCACCGGTGCCGAGATCTTCCGGGCCCTGACCGCTGCGATCGCTGACGACCCGGGGATCGAGCTGGTGGAGCACGCCCTGGCCCTGGACCTGCTCACCGACTCCCTGGGCGGGGTGCAGGGCATCACCCTGCACGTGATCGGCGAGGGCCAGCACGACGGGGTCGGCGCGGTGCTGGCCCCCGCGGTGGTGGTGGCCACCGGTGGGCTGGGTCAGGTGTTCGCCCAGACCACCAACCCGTCGGTGGCCACCGGCGACGGGATGGCCCTGGCCCTGCGGGCCGGCGCCGAGGTGGCCGACCTGGAGTTCGTCCAGTTCCACCCGACCGTGATGTACCTCGGTGCGCAGTCCACCGGACAGCAGCCGCTGGTCAGCGAGGCCGTCCGCGGCGAGGGTGCCTTCCTCGTCGACGAGGACGGGGTCCGGTTCATGGCCGGCGTGCACCCGCTGGCCGATCTGGCCCCGCGCGACGTGGTCGCCAAGGCGATCATGCGCCGCATGCGTGCGCACGGCCGCGCGCACATGTGGCTCGACGCCCGCGCGCTCGGGGCACGCTGGGCCACCCGGTTCCCCACGATCCTGGAGTCCTGCCGCACGCACGGGATCGACCCCGCCCACGACCTGATCCCGGTCGCCCCGGCCCAGCACTACGCCTCCGGTGGGGTGCGCACCGACCTGTTCGGCCGCTCGACCATCCCGGGGCTCTTCGCCGCCGGGGAAGTGGCCTGCACCGGCGTGCACGGGGCCAACCGACTGGCCTCGAACTCCCTGCTCGAAGGACTGGTCTTTCCCGAGCGGGTGGTGTCCGTGCTGGCCGAGGGGCTGCCACGGCGGCGCGACCCGGTGGTCCGCTCCGAGCACCGCGGCCTGGTCTGCGACGATGATCGCCGCGCCCTGCAGGAGCTCATGACCGACCATGTGGGGGTGTTGCGCACCGGTGACTCGCTGCGCGCCGCGGCGGCTGGGCTGGCTGGGATGGTCGTGGGTGACCACGAGCAGGGCCGCAGCACGGGTGCCTGGGAGACCACCAACCTGCACGCGATCTCCTCGGTGCTGGCCAACCACGCCCTGGCCCGTGAGGAGACCCGCGGCTCGCACTGGCGCGAGGACTTCCCCGACACCGACGACGCGCACTGGCGGGTCCGGCTGGTGGCCAGCGCCGACCCGGACGGACTCGTGCAGACGCGCCGCGAACCCGTTCCGCCGCACGACTACCGCACCCCCGGCACCTGAGAGGACGTAACCGCCATGGACCTGTCTGACGAGCTGACCCGCGCTGGCCTGGACCCCGAGGTCGTCGACGCCCTGATCCGGGCCACCCTGGCCGAGGACCTCGGCGGCGGGGTGGACGTCACCTCGGTGGCCACCGTCCCCGCCGACCAGGTCGCGACCCTGGAGCTGACCGCTCGGGAGGCCGGGGTGCTGGCGGGTCTGGCGGTGGCCGGCCGCGTGTTCGACCTGGACTCCGTCGGTGCCAGCACCGTGATCCTGATGGGTGCCGACGGCGACCGGGTGGCGCCCGGGGAGGTCGTGCTGCGCGTCACCGGGCTCACCCGCTCGCTGCTGATCTGCGAGCGCACCGCGCTGAACCTGCTCTGCCACCTGTCCGGGGTGGCCACGGCCACAGCCGCTTGGGCGCAAGCCCTGACCGGGACCCGCGCCCGGGTGCGCGACACCCGGAAGACCACCCCTGGGATGCGCGCGTTGGAGAAGTACGCGGTCCGGGCCGGGGGTGGGGTCAACCACCGGATGGGCCTGTGGGACGCAGCCCTGGTCAAGGACAACCACGTGCTGGCCGCCGGCGGCGTGGTCGCGGCCTTCGAGGCGGTTCGCGCGCACTTCCCGGGCATCCCGGTGGAGGTCGAGGTCGACTCGCTGGCCCAACTGGCCGAGGTGGTGGATGCCGGCGCCGACCTGGTCCTGCTGGACAACTTCTCCCCCGCCCAGACCGCCGAGGCCGTGGCGCTGGTGGCCGGGCGCTGTCAGCTCGAGTCCTCGGGTGGGCTGAGCCTGGCGGTGGCCCGCGAATACGCGGCCACCGGCGTGGATTTCCTGGCCGTCGGCGCCCTGACCCACTCCGCGCCGATCCTGGACCTGGGTGCCGATCTGGCGCCCCGGGTGGGCTGAGCCGTGCTCCTGGCCGTGGACGTCGGGAACACCAACACCGTCCTCGGGCTGTTCGAGGGCGCCGAACTGGCGCACTCGTGGCGGATCAAGACCGACCCGCGGCGCACTGCCGACGAGATGGCGTTGGTGTTCCGCGGGCTGCTCACCGAGGTGCCCACCGTCACTGGGATCGCACTGTGCTCCACGGTGCCCGCGGTGCTGCACGAGATGCGCGCGATGTTCGCCCGCTACTGGGACCACGTGCCGACGGTGATCGTCGAACCGGGCACCCGCACCGGGGTGCCGCTGCTGACCGACAACCCCAAGGAAGTGGGTGCCGACCGGATCGTCAACACGCTGGCCGCCCATCACCTGTTCGGCGGACCGTGCATCGTGGTGGACTTCGGCACGTCGACCAACCTCGACGTGGTCAGCGCCAAGGGGGAGTTCCTGGGCGGGGCGCTGGCCCCGGGGATCGAGATCTCCCTGGACGCCCTGGCCGCGCGTGCGGCGCAGCTTCGCAAGGTGGAACTGGTCCGGCCCCGCTCGGTGATCGGCAAGAACACCGTCGAGGCGCTGCAGTCCGGGGCGCTGTACGGCTTCGCCGGCCAGGTCGACGGACTGGTCGACCGGATCACCGCGGAGGTGGGCGGCTGGGTCAGCGCCGTGATCGCGACCGGGGGTCTGGCCCCCATCGTGGTCGCGGAGTCACGCAGCATCACCCATCACGAGCCGGACCTGACCCTGCTGGGCCTGCAACTGGTCTACGCCAAGAACGTGACCGGCTGAGCGTCGGGTCCGCCAGACCGGCCGCTCGTGGTGGTCATCTGATCATCTGGCTGGCGTGCGTCACACGCGCCAGGCGGTCCAGGTGGCGTCCGTGGCGGTCGAGCCCGTCGCACCACGCCAGCCCGATTCGGCCGAGTCATCCGCGCCCGAGCCGTGGCCCATCCGGCCGCCGCCGCCCCTGCCAACCATCCCGGGGCTACTCATGTCGGGTCCGCCCATGCCCCGGGCCCCGAGCAGCCCGCCCAGGCCACGGCCACCGAGGGCGCTGTCGTCGCCGGCCAGCCAGGCATCAGCCTGGGCCTTGGCCCGGTCCAGGGTGGCCGTGGCCTGCTCCGCAGTGATCCGCCCGTCGGCGACGGCCTTGGTCAGGCGCGAGTCGAGGTGCGCGAGCAGCCCGGCGGCGAGCTCGTCTGCCCTGTCCCCGGCGATCTCGCGCAGCGTCGAGCCGGCGGCCAGCTCCTCGCGCACGGCGGCGAGGTCCATGCCCAGGGTGTCGGTGAGCAGCGTGTCCATCTCGTCGCGCTGGGCGGCGCGGGCCGCGTCCCGGTCGGCGCGCTGCGCAGTCCGGGCCTCCTCGAGGGCCTCGGTCACCGCTTCGGCCTGGTCCTGGCTGATCGTGCCCTTGCCGACCAGGTCCGACAGTGCGTCGGCCATCCGGCTGCCGGGGCCACTCTCGCTGGCGGCGGCCACCCCGACGCCGATCACAGCCGCCAGGGCGACTCCGGACACTACTGCGGTCATGGTGCGCTTCATCTGGTGCTCCTCAGCTCGGACCGCTGCCGGCCCCTGTCAGGTTCGGACCGGTCGGATCACCGGCGCCACGCCCAGCCTCGCGCGGTCGCATTCGTCGGCGGTGGCGAGCAGGTTCGAGTCCGGTAAGCCCTGAGATCAGGCCCGGCCAACCAGTCGCAGTACCTGCTCGAGGCCGTGGGTGGGTCCGGTGGTGCGCGGCAGGATCAGGGTGCGCATCCCGACGTGCGCCGCGCCCCCGTCGTCCTGCACGCTGTCGCCGACCATGAGCACCTCCCGGGGGTCGAGCCCCAGTCGCTTGGTCACGAGGTGGAAGATGGCCGGATCGGGCTTGACCACGCCCACCTCGAAGGAGAACACCTCCGCGTCGTAGCGCCCGGCCAGGCCGGTGCGCACCAGGACCGCTCGGGGGTCCAGACCGATGTTGCTCAGGATCGCGGTACGCACCCCGCGGGCGCGCAGTTCGTCGAGCACGTCGGCGGACTCGGTGTAGGCCTGCCACTGGTCGAGCATCGTCCGGTAGAGGGCATCGGCCACCGGCGCCGGCACCACCGCGATCCGCTCGATCATGGCGTCGTACACGGCGCGGTGCCTGGTGGGCGACAGGTCGCGTTCGCTGGCCGGATCGATCTCGCGCGCGACGTCCCAGATCCGGGTCGCCCAGTCAGCCAGCGCGCCGACGTCGGGCAGACCCACTGCACTGCCCGGGCCGGCAGGGCTGCTCGGGCCGGCTGCGGCCGGCCCCTGGCCCGCGGTTTCGGACTCCATCAGCGCCGCGGCGGCCGCCAGCCAGGCGGCCGGGTCGCCGCCGTCGTGGACCAGGGTCGCGTGCAGGTCGAAGACGACCCCGCGGATCGGGGCGCCGGCTGCCGGCGACAGGTGCGATGGCATCCCGCGAGTCTAGGACCGGGCCCGAGGGCACCGGCACCGACAGCGGCACCGACAGCGGGGCCGGGGTGCGGCCCCGATTCGACGCTGCGGTCGCGGGTTGGCAGGCTCGGGTCATGGACTACCAGGTGCAGCGCATCGAGATGGAGCCCCAGGAAGCGGCCGTGGTCCGCGCGGACGTCGCGCCCGAGGGGATCGCGGCGTTCCTCGGCGGAGCGTTCGGGGAGGTCATGGGCCTGCTGGGATCGCAGGGCCTGGCTCCCTGCGGTCCGCCGTTCGCGCGGTACCAGGCCAGCGACGGTGGGTTCACGATCGAGGCCGGGTTCCCCTGCACCGGCGATCTGCACCCCGTGGGTCGCGTCGAGCAGACCGCGCTGCCCGGCGGTCAGGTGCTGCTGGTGATGCACCGTGGGGCCTATGGCGAGGTGGCTGGCGCCTACGCAGCCGCGCAGGCCTGGATGGTCGAGCACGAGTGGGCGCCGACGACGCCGGCGTGGGAGGTCTACCTCGACGGTCCCGAGGTACCCGAGCCGCGCACGCTGGTCCACGTGCCCGCCCGCCCGGTGTAGGACCGGTGGCCTGGCCGGGGGGCCTTAGGGTGTGCAGCCATGGAGGTCCACATCCGCCCGGCGCGCACGTCGGACGTGCGCGCGATCCGCGACCTGATCGACATCTACGCGCCGCACCGGATCCTGCTGGCCCGCGCCACGGTCACCCTGTTCGAGACCGTCCCGGACTTCCTGGTTGCCGAGGTCGACGGGCAGGTCGTCGGCTGCGGGGCGCTGCATGTGGTCTGGGAGGACCTCGGCGAGCTGCGCTCGTTGGCCGTGGATCCGGGGCACACCGGGGCCGGCATCGGTCGGAGCCTGGCCGGCGCACTGCTGGATCGGGCTCGGGCCCTGGGCGTGCTGCGGGTGTTCTGCCTCACGTTCGAGACGCAGTTCTTCGCCGGTTCGGGATTCGTGCAGATCGAGGGGGCGCCGGTGGCCCCCGACGTTTACGCCCAGTTGCTGCAGTCCTACGACGAGGGTGTGGCCGAGATGCTGGACCTCGAGCGGGTCAAGCCCAACACCCTGGGCAACCACCGGATGCTGCGCGTGCTCTGAACCAGGCGGGGCGGGCGCGCAGGTCTGGTCAGCCGGTGTTGCGCAGCCCGGTGGCGATGCCGTTGACGGTCAGCAGCAGCGCCCGGCGCAGCTGCGGCTCGACCTCGGTGCCCTCGCCCTCGTGCCAGCGCACCCGGGCCAGCAGCGAGACCTGCAGCAGGTGCAGCGGGCGCAGGTAGGCGTCGCGCACCAGCAGGGTCTGGGCCAGGTCTGGCTGATTGCCCAGCAGGGACCCGGTGCCCATGATCCGCTGCAGTTCCGCGACGGTCAGCGCGTGCTCGGTGCGGATGTCGGTGGCGAACCGGTGCAGGTGCGCGGGCACCAACCGGCTGATGTAGCGATCGGCCATGTCGAGGTCGGCCTTGGCCGCGGTCATCGCCACGTTGGACAGGAAGTTGGCGAAGAACGGCCAGCGCTGGGCCATCTGGACCAGTGTCTCAGCGTGCCCGGCGGCGTCGGCGGCGGCCAGCCCGGAGCCGACGCCGTACCAGCCGGGCACGATCTGGCGAGCCTGGGTCCAGCCGAAGACCCAGGGGATCGCGCGCAGGCCGTCGAGTCCCGCGGCTGAGGTCGGCCGGCGCGCGGGCCGCGAGCCCAGGTGCAGGTCGCCGAGTTGCTCCACCGGGGTGGCGAACGAGAAGTACTCGGGCAGCTCCGGATCCTCGACCAGCGCCCGGTAGGTGCCCATCGCGGCCCGGGAGGTCAGTTCCATCACCGCGTCCCACTCGGCCAGGGTCTCGGGCTCGAGCCGAGACGCCCGGTGCAGCACGGTGCCGCGCAGCGTCGCGGCCAGGGTCTGGCGCAGGTTCTCCCGGGCCAGGCCCGGCAGCAGGTACTTGTCCGAGATCACCTCACCCTGCTCGGTGACCTTGATCTCCCCGTCCAGCACACCCCAGGGCTGGGACAGGATCGCCTCGTAGGTGGGCCCGCCGCCGCGTCCGACCGTGCCGCCCCGACCGTGGAACAGCCGCAGCCGGACGCCGTGGGCCGAGCACACGTCGCGCAGGCGGCGCTGGGCCAGGTGGATCTCCCACTGCGAGGTCGTGATCCCGGCGTCCTTGTTGGAGTCCGAGTAGCCGAGCATCACCTCGAGGGTGTCCCCCCGCAGCGCGACGAGCGCGCGGAAGCCGGCATCGGCCAGCAGGGCCCCGATCAACACGTCGGCGGCGCGCAGCTCCGCGACCGTCTCCAGCAGCGCGACGAACCCGATCCGGGCCACCCCGGCGGCCAGGTCGACCAGGCCCGCCTCCCGGGCCAGCACGACCGCGGCCAGCACGTCGGCCGGGGACTTGGTCATCGAGATGATGTAGGACTGACAGATCTCGGGGCCGTAGCGGTCCAGCGCCCGGCCGATCTCCAGGAACGTCGTGTAGGTGACTGCGGCTGCCTCGTCCAGCGGCGGTGGCACCGGGGCCAGGGGTCGCTTGCTGACCAGTTCCGCGGACAGCAGTGCGAACCGCTCGTCGGCATCCAGCGCCGAGTAGGGCCGGGCCTGTTCACCGAGGCGGTCGATGAGCTGGCCGACTGCGACGTGATGGGCCGCGCTGTGCTCGCGCACGTCCACGGTGGCCAGGGACAGCCCGAAGACGGCGACGACGCGCATCGTGCGTGCCACCGACCCCGCGGCGATCAGGCTCCCGCGGTTGGCCAGCAGCGAGGTCCGGATCAGTTCCAGGTCGTCGAGCAGCTCTGCGGTGGTGCGGTAGTCCCGGCCGTGCTGGTGCGGGCGGTCCTCGGCCTGGCGCAGGCGGGTGTTGCGCAGCTTGGCGTGGATGCACGTGAGCTTGAGGCGGTAGGGCTCCTCGGCGTTGAGCCGCAGGAACCGGGGATCCAGGTCGCGCAGCGCGGCCAGATCCGCGGCCAGGGATGCGCGCAGCTCCGCGCTGGCCGGTGCGATCCGCTCGGACACCGACAACTCCGAGCTCAGCGCCTCGATGTGCACCAGCAGGTCACGCACGGCGTGCTCGTGCTGCAGGGCCAGCACCCGGGCGGTCATCTGCGGTGTCACGTTCGGGTTGCCGTCGCGGTCCCCGCCGATCCAGGAGCCGAAGGTCAGCACAGGTTGACGCGGGGCGATCGGCAGGCCGGCGACCTGCGCGGCCTGCGCGAACTCCTCCATGACCTCACCTGCCGGCCCGCCGGCCAGGTCATCGAGGTAGAACAGCACATTGCGGGCCTCGTCGGTGACCTCCGGCGCCTCGAGGCGCAGCTCGTCGGTCTGCCAGAGCAGGTCGATCGCCTCGGCGATGTCCCGGTCTGTGCCCTCGTTGCGCGGCTCGCCGAGCAGGGCCGCGATCCGGCGCAGCTTGACCAGCACCGAGCGCCGGGAGGCCTCGGTCGGGTGCGCGGTGAACACCGGCCGCGCGGCGATCCGCCCGAGGCCCCGATCCACTGCGTCGCGGTTCACCTCGCCGGCGGCCACTGCGGCGGCGATCGCGCGGCCCGCCTGCGCCAGTGGCCCTCCGGTCCGTGCGCGGCGGGCGGCCAGGGCGCCCGCCCGGTGCACCTGCTCGGCTACGTTGGCCAGCGCGAAGTACAGGGAGAACGCCCGGGCCAGGGTGGTGGCCTCGTCCAGGGGCAGGTCGTCGACCAGCGCCTGTGCCCGGTCGGGGTCCTCGCGCACGAGGGTGCGGATCCGCTCCACGAGTTCGAACGTCGCCGCGCCCTCCTGTCGGATCAGGGACTGGCCCAGCAGGTCGCCCAGACGCCGGATGTCCTCGCGGAGCAGGGGGGCGGAGGCCAGGTGCGCCAGCGGGCTCATGCGCAGAACCCTAGCCAGCGCCGTGCGGGTCCGCAGGGCTTCGGCGCACGGCCGCGGGCCCGACCGAGGTCCCTCGGCGACCAGGTCCGCCCGGACCGGAGGCGACGCATGCCGAGCGCTGCTAATTACCCACGAAAGGCACGCAGGACGTAGAATGCACCTCACGACTTTGACCGACCAGAATGAAGGAGACGCAAATGGCACGCAAGGTTCATGTTGTTCTCGAAGACGATATCGACGGGACCGCCGGGGCGAAGACCATCACATTCGCCCTGGAGGGAAAGAGCTATGAGATCGACCTTTCGGAAAGCAACGCCGTGCGCCTGCGCGATTCGTTCGCCGAGTGGATCGGGGCCGGTCGGAAGGCCGGGGCCGTCGCACCCGCCGAGGCCCGACCCCGTCAGCCTCGGCGCACCCAGGACACCGCGGACATCCGGGTGTGGGCCCATGAGCAGGGCATCCCGGTCAGCAGCCGCGGGCGCATCTCGGCCGACCTGCGGGCCCGTTACGAGGCCGCGCACTGAGCGCTGAGCACCTTCGGCGAACCCGCGGTGGCCCGGGTGCGCGTTCGCCGAGGGCTTAGCCCGGCCGGGTAAGGGCCCCGTTCACGCCGGCGTTGAGACCACTGAGAGGCCGAGCCGGCCGGCCAGACGCGCACGCGCGTCGTGTGGCTTTTCCGGATAGCGGCTAGAGTCTCGTTCCACCCCGTGCCGGGGAGGAGCATACGAACGGAAAGTGGGGCCCATGTTCGAGAGGTTCACCGACCGCGCCCGTCGGGTTGTTGTGCTTGCGCAGGAGGAAGCGCGCATGCTCAACCACAACTACATCGGCACCGAGCACATCCTGCTCGGCCTCATCCATGAGGGTGAGGGCGTGGCAGCCAAGGCCCTGGAGAGCATGGGGATCTCCCTGGAGTCTGTCCGCCAGCAGGTCGAGGAGATCATCGGCCAGGGCCAGCAGGCACCCAGCGGGCACATCCCGTTCACGCCCCGGGCCAAGAAGGTCCTCGAGCTGTCGTTGCGCGAGGCGCTGCAGCTCGGGCACAACTACATCGGCACCGAGCACATCCTGCTCGGCCTGATCCGCGAGGGCGAGGGCGTGGCCGCGCAGGTCCTGGTCAAGCTCGGCGCTGACCTGACCAAGGTCCGCCAGCAGGTCATCCAGCTGCTCTCGGGCTTCCAGGGCAAGGAGCCCGCCGGAGCCGGGATCGGCGCCGGGGCACAGGAGGGCACGCCGTCCAGCTCATTGGTCCTCGACCAGTTCGGGCGCAACCTGACCAAGGACGCCCGGGAGAACAAACTCGACCCCGTCATCGGCCGCGAGAAGGAGATCGAGCGGGTGATGCAGGTGCTGAGTCGGCGCACCAAGAACAACCCGGTGCTGATCGGGGAGCCCGGAGTGGGCAAGACCGCTGTCGTCGAGGGCCTGGCCCAGATGATCGTGCGCGGCGAGGTGCCCGAGACGCTCAAGGACAAGCACCTCTATACCTTGGACCTCGGCGCACTCGTGGCGGGTTCCCGGTACCGCGGTGACTTCGAGGAGCGCCTGAAGAAGGTGCTCAAGGAGATCAAGACGCGCGGGGACATCATCCTGTTCATCGACGAGATGCACACCCTGGTCGGTGCCGGTGCGGCCGAGGGCGCCATCGACGCGGCCAGCATCCTCAAGCCGATGCTGGCCCGCGGCGAGCTGCAGACCATCGGGGCGACCACGCTCGACGAGTACCGCAAGTACGTCGAGAAAGACGCAGCACTGGAGCGGCGCTTCCAGCCGATCCAGGTCCAGGCGCCCAGCGTCGCGCACACCATCGAGATCCTCAAGGGCCTGCGCGACCGCTACGAGGCGCACCACCGGGTCTCGATCACCGACGCGGCCCTGACTGCCGCCGCCCGGCTCTCGGACCGCTACGTCTCCGACCGGCAGCTGCCCGACAAGGCGATCGACCTGATCGACGAGGCCGGCTCCCGGCTGCGGATCCGCCGGATGACCGCCCCGCCGGACCTGCGCGAGTTCGACGAGCGGATCGCCACGGTGCGCCGGGAGAAGGAGTCGGCGATCGACGCCCAGGACTTCGAGAAGGCCGCCGCGCTGCGCGACCGGGAGAAGACCCTGGCCATCGAGAAGGCCCAGCGCGAGAAGGAGTGGAAGGCCGGCGACATGGATGTCGTGGCCGAGGTCGACGACAAGCTCGTTGCCGAGGTGCTGGCCCTGATGACCGGGATCCCGGTCACCGACCTGTCCGAGGACGACGCCCAGCGCCTGCTGCGCATGGAGGACGAGCTGCACAAGCGCGTCATCGGCCAGCAACCGGCCATCCACGCGCTCAGCCAGGCCATCCGGCGCACCCGCGCCGGTCTCAAGGACCCCAAGCGCCCGGGCGGTTCGTTCATCTTCGCCGGGCCCTCGGGCGTGGGCAAGACCGAGTTGAGCAAGACTCTGGCCGAGTTCCTGTTCGGCGACGAGGACGCACTGATCTCGCTGGACATGAGCGAGTACTCCGAGAAGCACACCGCCTCGAGGCTATTCGGTTCCCCGCCGGGATATGTCGGTTATGAGGAGGGTGGCCAGCTGACCGAGAAGGTGCGGCGTCGACCATTCTCGGTGGTCCTGTTCGACGAGGTCGAGAAGGCCCATCCAGACATTTTCAACTCGCTGCTGCAGGTGCTCGAGGAGGGGCGTCTCACTGACGCCCAGGGTCGGGTGGTCGACTTCAAGAACACCGTGATCATCATGACCACCAACCTCGGCAGCCGCGATGTCAGCAAGGGCGTGATGCTCGGGTTCGGCGGTGGTGGGGAGGGCGACGACTATGAGCGGATGAAGTCCAAGGTCCAGCAGGAGCTCAAGGCGCACTTCCGGCCCGAGTTCCTCAACCGGATCGACGACATCGTGGTCTTCCACCAGCTGTCCCGCGGTGAGATCATCCAGATCGTCGACCTGATGGCAGCTCACCTCGATGACCGGCTCAAGGAGCGCGACATGGGCATCGAGTTGACCCTGGCCGCCAAGGAGCTGCTCGCCGAGCGCGGCTATGACCCGTCACTGGGCGCCCGGCCGTTGCGCCGCACGATCCAGCGCGAGGTCGAGGACGCACTGAGCGAGAAGATCCTCTTCGGCGACCTGCGCCCCGGCCAGATCGTGGTGGTCGACGCCGACGGCACCGGCCCGAGCGCGAAGTTCACGCTCAGCGGCACCGACAAGGTCGCCCTGCCCGACGCGCCGCCGGTCGAGGCCGCCGGTACCAGCCCCGGCGAGGCCGCGGAGGGCTGATCGGCACCGACGTGGGCCCGCGTATCCCGATGATGGGGTGCGCGGGCCCTGCTCGTATCCCGATCACGGGGTGGGCGGGCCCGGTCGTGTCCGGGCGCGCGTTACCGTGGTGCCTGTGAGTTCGGTCATGAACCCGGTCGGCCCGGAGCAGCCCAGCACCTACTGGCGCCGCCGCGCGGCAGTGTTCGTGGTCCTGCTGGTGCTGCTGTGGGGCAGCTGGCTGGTCCTGCGAACGGCGTTCGGTATCGGTGGGGACCCCCAGGCCGGTACGCCGGCGCCCTCGCCCAGCTTCGGACTGTCGATGACCGCACAGCCCGGCGCGTCCGCCGAGCCCAGCGATCCGGCCTCCCCTGCGCCCGCAGCCGGCCCGCAGGCCAGCGCGGCGTCCTCGGTCTCGCCCAGCCCGAGCCCGTCGACCCTCGCGGCCTGCACGGATGCCGTCATCGAGGTGTCGGCGGGCACGGCCGGGTCCTCGACCAGCGTCGGGGCGGGCATGGCGCTGACCATGACCGTGACCAACACCGCGGGATCCGCGTGCACCCGCGACGTGGGCGCCGGGGCCAACGAGCTGCGGATCACCTCGGGTTCGGTGCTGGTCTGGTCCTCGAACTTCTGCGACGCCTCGGCGGCCGAGGATCGCGGAGAACTCGCCCCGGACAAGGCTTTCACGACCTCGACCACCTGGCCCGGACGGGTCACGGCCAAGGGCTGTCCCGCCGATCAGCCGGTGGCCCTGCCGGGCAGCTACCTGCTCGTCGCCCGCAACGGCGCAGTGGAGTCCGAGCCGGTGCCGTTCACCGTCAAGTAGCCGCAGCGCTCATCGGGCTGTGGCTTGCCCGGCCGGCCCTGCGGGCAGGTGGCTCCGTAGCCGGTAGCCCTGGCCCCGGACCGTCTCGATCCGCCGGGCACCCAGCTTGCGCCGCAGGTACCCCACGTACACGTCGACCAAGTTCGTGCCCGGGTCGTGCTCGGACCCCCACGCCTGCCGGAGCAGCTCATCGCGGGCCAGCGCCCGGTCCGGGTGCGTGAGCAGCACCCGCAGCAGCGCCACCTCCCGGGCGCTGAGCTCCACCCAGGTGCCGGCCACACAGGCCTGCCGGGACAGCAGGTCCAGGTCCAGGCCATCGACTGCCAGCCAGTCGGGCCCGGCCGCGGGCGTGACCCGACTGGCGGCGCTGGCGGCCAGTCTGCGGCGCACGCGGGCAAGCAGCTCGGCGAACGCGAACGGCTTGGTCATGTGGTCGTCCGCTCCGCCGTCGAGGCCGGCGACGGTCACCGTGGTGCTGTCATTGGCAGTGAGGATCACCACCGGCAGGCTGGAGCCCTGCGCCCGTAGGCTGCGCAGGACGGTCAGCCCGTCGATCCCGGGCAGGCCGATGTCGAGGATCATCAGGTCCGCCCCCGCCGTCAGGGCGGCCTGCAGTGCGGCCCCACCAGTGCTGGCCACCGTCGTCCGGAAGCCGGCGGTCGCGAAGCCCTTGACCAGGAAGGCCGCGATCCGCTTCTCGTCCTCGGCGATCAGGATGTGGGTCATGGTTCCTCTGGCGTGACGTCGGGGCGGCGCATCGGCAGCACCAGGCCGAATCGAGTGCCTCCCGGACCGGGGTCCAGCAGGGCGGCATACCCACCGTGTGCGCGGGCGATCGCCGCGACGATGGACAGGCCCAATCCGGATCCGGAGCGGTCGCTGTCGTGCACGAACCGGTCGAACAGGTGGTCCCTGAGCTCGGCGGGTACGCCCGGACCGGTGTCGGTCACCCATAGCGTGACCTGGTCGTCGTCGGCCCGGGCGCCCACAGCGATCCGCGCCCCCGGGTCCGTGTGCGTCACGGCGTTGTCCACCAGCTGCAGCAGGGCCTGCACGAGCCGGTGCCGGTCAGCGAGGATCTCATGGGCAGGGCCGCCCTCGTCAGCCCACCGGCGGTCGGCCAGCGGCCGGGCCCGGGCCGTGACCTCCTCGACCAGTTGCCCGAGGTCGACTGGGCCGAAGTTCAGGAAGGCGGGCTGGGTGGACTTGGTCAGCGTCTGCAGGTCGGCGACCAGCTGGCCCATCCGGTCCAGCTCGTCGTCGACCAGGGCCAGTGTCTCGACGCGAGCCGCCGGATCGTCGTCGAGCAGCTCGAGATGACCCTTGACGATCGTCAGGGGGGTGCGCAGCTCGTGGCCGGCGTCGTCGACGAACTGGCGCTGGGCCCGGAACGAGGCCTCCAGGCGATCGAGCATGTCGTTGAAGGTAGTGGCCAGGTCGTCGAGCTCGTCGCGCAGCGGGGAGCCGTCCGGGTGCGCGGGGACGATCCGTCCGGTCAGGTCGGACTCGGAGATCTCCCTGGCAGTGGTGCGCATCGCGCGCAGCGGGCTCAGGGCCCGACCGGCCAGCAGCCAGCTGGCCACGGCCGCGGGAATCAGCAGTACGCCGGCCACGGCCACGGTCAGTGCGCCGGCCTGGCCGATCGCCTGGCCTCGGGCGATCCCATGACCGCCACGACGTAGGCCCCGGAGGTTCCCGACTCGGCCCGCACAGGCACGATCGCGTAGCGGATGGCGCCCGCTTCGGAGGGCCAGGTTCCGTGCTCGGTGGTCCGCGCCGCGGACACCGTGGCCAGGAATGCGTCGTCCAGGTCGAGTCGGACGGCCGGGAGGTCGTCGCTGCGGGCCACCAGCGCACCGTCGACGAGGGCGAACATCGTCTCCCCCGGGTCCGGCAGGCTGCTGCCCAGGTGCAGGCGCAACAGCGACTCCACGTCGGTGAACGCCTTCCCGGTCGCCGGGTCGAGCCCACGATCGGCCAGCAGGCGCAGTTCGGCGACCTCGCCCTCGAGCTCCTGGGTGATGCGGTCGGCGGCCCTGTCGCGCAGTACGAGCTGGCTCACGAGCAGGGTCGCGGCCAGGACGCCCAGGACCAGGAGCAGCACCCAGGCGACCAGCTTCGCCTGCAGCGGCAGCCGGTGGCGGTGGACCGGTTCACGTGCCCATCGTGCCGCACGGGGTCGACCCGCGAGGCTGCGCGGGATGCCGGGAAGGCGCCCCGCGCAGCAACCGGGTCCGCTCGGGACCGGATGAGTCGCGCCCTGATCACTGCAGCAGGTAGTCGAACTCCTCGGCCACCGGCTCACCCTCCTCGATCACGATCGCGTCGGTCGCGGGATCGAACGTGCCGTCCCCGTCGTCGCGGAACAGCACGGCCAGCAGCTCCTGGCTGGCCAGCATGGGCGCGTCCAGCTTCAGGGAGACCGCCCGCAGGCTGCCGGTCACCGCCCGCAGGCTGCCGGTGACCGGCACCGAGCCCAGCACGGTCCGCCCGGCCTCGTGAACCACCACGAAGCCCGATCCGCTCCCACTGCTGACCTCCTCGATCAGCACCGTCCGGCCCTGGCCGGCCTTGTCCTCCACGTCGAGGTCAGCGGTGTCGTCCAGGACCGTCGCCGTTCCGACCGGGATGACCTCGTCGGCGTCGACCTGGCTGCTGGGGGTCGGGCTGGGTCCCGACCCGCCCGCCGAGTCGCGGGTCGGGGCCGAGGTCGCGGCCTCGGCCGGCAACTGTACGGCGGGCTCACCGGCGGCCGGGTCCGAGGTGGTCCCGCAGCCGACCAGGACCAGGGCCCCGGCTGCCAGCGCCGCGCCCAGTCGCAACTCAGATGCGAAGCGTGGCACGGCACACCTCACCGGTGCCCTTGTTGACCGCCCGCACCGTGAAGCGGTCGGTCCCGCGCTTGTTCCGGACGTCGCGGTCCACGTCGATCTCGCCCTCGCGGTCGGTGATCCGGGTGCGGTTGAAGATGGTCCGGTCGTTGTGCGTGACCTTGATCTTCCACCGCTCACCGGAGCGCCGTGAGTCGATCTCGAAGTCGACCTCTATCCGCCCGCGCTCCTTCTCCAGGCCCAGGTCCCAGGTGCTGGTGGCGGCGCACCGACCGCCGGCGTCGCGCTCCACGTCGGCGCGAACGGGCGCCGCGTTGGCGGTCGCCGGCAGGGCGAGCGCGCCAGCCGTGATCAGTGCGGTGCCGACCAGTGCGAACTCGGTCCTCATGGTGTGCTCCTCGTGTTGTCTGTGTGTGCTCCCCGGTTGGGGTCCGACCAGATTCGCATGGGCACTGGCGTGGCTGACACCGGAATCGGCGTTCCTAAGAGGACTCTCACCAGCGACCTGAGACCGGCAGTTGCGAGCCGGGCGCTGGGCGCGGGGTGGCGTGGTGGCGTGGTGGTGGGGGATATCAGACGTAGCGCTCGAGGATCGAGGACTCGGCCAACCGGGACAGCCCCTCGCGGATGTAGCGCGCCCGGTTCTCGCCGATCCCCTCGACCTGCTGCAGGTCCTCGACCGAGGCCCCGAGCAGTGCCTGCAACGTGCCGAAGTGCTCCACGAGCCGGTCGCGCACCGCCTCCGGGACCCGGGGCACGCGGGACAGGGTCCGGTGCCCCCGCGGGCTCACATTGGTCTCCAGGGCGTCGGTGCTGGCCGGGTACCCCAGGGCCCGGGCCACCGAGGTCAGGTCGAGCAGGTCGGTGGGCCCAATCAGGTCCAGCGCCTCGAGGGCATCGTCGGTGGTGCGGACCTTGCGGCTGGACTTGCGCCGCGGCAGGTAGTCGCGCACGACCAGATCGCGGTCGGTCTCCACTCCGGCGACCAGTTCGGCCAACTGCAGGGCGACCAACCTGCCCTCGGTGCCCAGTTCCAGCAGGTAGGCGCTGATCTCGGTGGCGATGTGGCGCACCATCTCCAGGCGCTGCAGGGTCGCGCACACCTCGCGCACGGTGACCAGGTCCTCGATCTCCAGCGCGGAGAGGCTGCGCGAGACCTCGTCCAGGCGCTGCTTGTAGCGCTCGAGGGTGGCCAGCGCCTGGTTGGCCCGCGACAGGATCGCCGCCGGCTCCTCGAGCACGTAGCGTCGGCCCTTGAGGTACAGCGCGATCATGTTCATCGACTTGCTGACGCTGACGACCGGGAACCCGGACTGTCGGGCGACCCGGTCGGCGGTGCGGTGCCGGGTGCCGGTCTCTCCGGTCGGGATGGTCGGGTCCGGGACCAGTTGGGTCGCAGCCCGCACGATCCGCGCGGTCGGCGAGTCGATGATGACCGCGCCGTCCATCTTGGCCAGCTCGCGCAGCCGGGTTGCGGTGAAGTCGATGTCCAGCGGGAAGCCGCCCGTGGCGATCGCTTCCAGCGCCCGGTCGTGACCGAGCACGATCAGCGCCCCGGTCCGCCCGCGCATGATCCGCTCCAGGCCGTCGCGCAGCTCGGTTCCCGGGGCCACCCGGGCCAGGGCGGCGGCCAGTTCGGGATCCGTGCCTGCCATGAGTGACTCTCCGTGTCCGTGTGCTCCCTGACGATGAGTGTAGGTGACGGGACCGCCCGACGTTCGCCTCGCGTGGCTGGGTGCCCGCGCAGTGCCGAGCAGCGGCCGTGCCGGGCCGGCTCGGTCCGGTGTCCACAGGTGCAGGCGAGCTGTCCGGCGATGTCAGCCCGCCGAGGTAGTTTCGGCACCATGACAACCAGCAGCGCGGTCCGTGCGGTGTTCCGATGCGCCGAGTGCGGGTGGAAGGCGCCCAAGTGGGTGGGCCGGTGCGGGGAGTGCCAGGCCTGGAGCAGCGTGACCGAGGTCGCCGCGACCAGCCGGGTGCCCGTGGCCGGCCCGGTGGCCGGGTCCGCCCAGCCGATGACACATGTCGACCTGAGCCGTTCCGTGGCCGAGCCGACCGGGGTCGCCGAGCTCGACCGCGTGCTCGGCGGGGGTCTGGTGCCCGGCGCTGTGGTGCTGCTGGCCGGCGAGCCCGGGGTGGGCAAGTCGACCCTGCTGCTGCAGGTGGTCGCCGCCGTGGCGGCGCGCGGGGTGCGCGCGCTCTACATCACCGGTGAGGAGAGTGTGGAGCAGGTGCGGGCCCGGGCCGAGCGGGTGGGCTCAGTGCGCCCGGAGGTGTTCCTGGCCGCCGAGTCCGACGTGGCGGCGGTCGTCGCGCACGCTGGGCAGGTCAGCCCCCAGCTGCTGGTGATCGACTCGATCCAGACGATGACCGCCACCGGCGTGGACGGCGTCATGTCGGGCGTGGCCCAGGTCCGCGAGTCGACGTCCGCGCTGATCCGGCTGGCCAAGGAGCGGCACATGGCCACCATCCTCGTGGGGCATGTGACCAAGGACGGGGGGATCGCCGGACCACGCACGTTGGAGCACCTCGTCGACGTGGTGCTGTCCTTCGAGGGCGACCGGCACGCCCGGCTGCGGATGGTCCGCGCGGTGAAGAACCGCTACGGTCCAACCGACGAGGTGGGCTGCTTCGAACTCGGTGAGGACGGCCTGGTGGGGCTGGCCGACCCGAGCGGGCTGTTCGTGTCCGATCGGCCCGACCCCGTGCCCGGTACCTGCGTGACCGTCGCCCTCGAGGGCCGCCGACCGTTGATGGCCGAGATCCAGGCCCTCGTCGTGCCGGCGGCCGGGGCAAGTCCGCGGCGGACCAACTCCGGGCTCGAGACCGCTCGGATCGCGATGGTGCTCGCGGTGCTGGAGCGTCGGGAGCGGGTGCCGCTGTCGATGCTGGACACCTATCTCGCGCCGGTGGGCGGGGCCCGGTTGGTGGAGCCTGCCTGCGATCTGGCGATTGCCCTGGCCGTGCACGGCTCGGTGCGCGACATGTCCGTGCCTGCCGGCTGGGTGGCGTTCGGCGAGGTCGGGCTGGCCGGTGATGTCCGGCGGGTGCCCGGCGCGCGGCAGCGGGTGGCCGAGGCGGCGCGCCTGGGGATGACCGATGTGATCCTGCCCCGGGCTGACGCCTGCGGGCTGCGCGATCCGGGTCTGCGGGTGCACTCGGTCGACGACCTGTCCGGCGCCCTGCGGGTGATGCCGTGGCTGCGGCCGGACCTGGTCGTCCAGGCCCCGCGATCCGGGCCGCGGGCGCTGGCCCTCGTGCCCGAGCCGTAGCCGGCTGCCCGGCTGCCCGGCTGCGGCGGTTCTGCGGGTCGGTCAGCTCGGCGGGTCTGGGGGTCGGTCAGTTGCGTTCTCGGCAGCAGCGGTGATCGGGGTCGCCGGATGCGGAGCCATCCCCACCAGCGGCAGGCTGCGGGCGGCCAGCGCAGCCATCGCCTGGAGCCGGGAGCTGCAATGCTCGGCGAGCACGCCGTACGCGGCTGTCCCGATCAGTTCGACGAGCTCGTCGCGTGCGGACACGTAGACCGGGTCCGCTCCCGTGTGCGCCGCTGGTGCGGTGGTGCAGTACCAGTCGAGGTCGTGGCCGCCCTCGCCCCACCCACGTCGATCGAACTCCGAGAGCACCACGATCTGCACCTGGCTGCCATCGGGACGGGTGACCTCCTCGTAGGTGCGCCGGACGGGCAGCTGCCAGCATACCTCCGGCTTGGTCGTCGTGATGGGCACGGCGCGCTCCAGGGCCAACCCGTGCAGCGCGCAGCCGACCCCACCGGCGAATCCGGGCCGGTTGAGGAAGATGCATGCCCCGGCGACCACCCGGGTCTTGGCGTCCCCGTCGGCATCCACGCTCACCACCCCCTCGGCGCGGCCGGTGCTGCGCAGCTGCCACTGGGCGCTGGTCAGCTGGCGGGCCATCCGTTGTGTGCGGCGCCTGTCGGCATCGTCGGCGAAGTGCGCGCCCAACGTGCAGCAGCCATCATCAGGTCGATCGGCGTAGATGCCCGGGCAGCCGGCCCCGAAGATGCAGGTCCAGTTCGAGGTCAACCAGGTCAGGTCGGCTCGGAAGACCACGACTGGGTCGTCGTCGGGCCCGTCGGGGTCCGGGAATTCCACCCAGTGCCGCGCGCCGCCGAGGGGTACTTCCACCATGGTCCTCAGCGTAGGGGTTCCAGCGGCCCCGATCGTGGGGCACCGGACTGCGGTGGGCTTACCCTTGTGACGTGCCAGCGCGTCGCCAGGACGATCATCATGAGGTGGATCCCGTGCGCCCTGCATCGGACGCCGGCGAGGCCTCGGAAGCGTCCATCCAGCCTCCCCCGGTAAAGCCCAAGCCTCGGCCTCGGGCCCCTGCCAAGCCCAAGGCTCGGCCTCGGGCCCCTGCCACGTCCAAGGCTCGGGGCCCTGCCGAGCCTGCCGCCAAGGGCACCGCTCCCGACGCTGCCGAGCCCCGGGTCACGCGCACGACCAAGCCGGCCCCCAGATCGCGAGCCAGGGCCACGGGGCCGACACGTGGCAACGCCGCAGCGGCCGAGATCGCTGCACCTGCCGAGGGACTTGGCGACCCAGCCCCCACCCCGGAGGTGGCTCCGGCCATGCCGAAGGCCACGCGGGCGACCCGGCCGCGGAAGAAGAAGGCCGCCGAGCCTGCGGGCGAGGCGCAGCGGGATGCCCCGCCGTCGGCCCCAGCCCCGCCTGCGAAACCGGCTGTCAGGGACCTCGCCCATCAGGACCTCGCCCATCAGGACCTCGCCCCTCAGGACCTCGCAGGTGCGGACCTGGTGGTCCCCGCCTCGGGTTCGAGCATCTCCGAGGCCGAGCGCCCGACCGTCCGGGTGCCGGCTGCCAAGGTGGCGCTGTCCACGGCCTCGGTCTACCCGGAGTCCACGGCTGCGGCCTTCGAGATCGCCCGGCGACTGGGCTACGACGGCATCGAGTTGATGGTGTTCACCGACGCGGTCAGCCAGGACCCCGACGCCGTGCGCACGCTCTCGGACTACTACGGCATCCCCGTCCTGTCGGTCCATTCTCCGTGCCTGCTGGTCACCCAGCGGGTGTGGAGCACCGATGCCTGGGAGAAGCTGCGCCGATCCCAGGAAGCGGCCGAACTGCTGGGGGCCTCGACCGTGGTCGTGCATCCCCCCTTCCGCTGGCAGCGCGACTACGCCCGGGACTTCGAGACGGGCCTGGCCCGGATGCGCGACGAGACCGACGTCAAGTTCGCCGTGGAGAACATGTACCCGTGGCGTGCCGCGAGTCGGGAGTGGGCGGCCTACCTGCCCGATTGGGACCCGCGCAACCAGGACTACCCGCATGTGACCCTGGACCTGTCGCACACGTCGGTGTCCGGCACGTCGGCGCTGGACATGGCCGCCGATCTCGGCGACCGGCTGGCGCACGTGCACCTGGCTGACGGCAGTGGGTTGGCCCGCGACGAGCACCTGGTCCCGGGTCGGGGCAACCAGCCATGCGCCCAGATGCTCGAGCACCTCGCCCTCGAGGGCTTCACCGGGACGGTCGTCCTCGAGGTGAGCACCCGCAAGGCAGCCAACCGCGCGGAGCGCGAGGCCGATCTCGCTGAGGCGCTCGCCTTCGCCCGGCTGCACCTGGCCGCCCCGCTCGTCCAGCCGGGTTCGGTGTCGCGGGCCTAGTCTGGGCTGCGTGAGTGAGGACCCGACAGAAGCCCTGTTGCACGTGGCGCGCGACATCATCGCCAAGCGCGGGTATGTCGGGCTGACCATGCGCACTGCCGCGGCTGCCGCGGGGGTCACCCCGGAGGTGGCCCGGCGCTACTACAACAATCGCGAGGAACTGTTCGCTGCCGCCCTGCGGCTGCCCGACAGTCCGGTGTCGGTGATCCCGGCGCTGCTGGCACCGGGTATCGAGGGCATGGGCGAGCAGTTGGTGCGCTTCACCCTGGACACGCTGCGCGATCCGCAGGCGCGCGATGACCTGATGTCCATGGCGCGGACCGGGGTGAGCGCCGGGCAGGCGATCACGGGCCTGCAGGAGTTCATCGAGGTCGGTGTGGTCGATCGGGTCGCCAGCACGATCGGGGTGCCCGATGCCCGGATGCGCGCATCGCTGATCACCAGTTACCTCATGGGCGTGGCGATCATGCGCTACGGGGTGCGCCTCGAGCCGTTGGCCTCGGTCAGCGAGGAGGAGGTCATCCGGATGGTGGCGCCGGTGATCCAGGACCTGCTCGACCCACGTCGCCCGATCCCCGGTTCCGCGCGCGACCGCGCCCGCGCCGCGGGCAAGTCCCAGAAGGCCGTGAAGCCGGGCAGCCGCCGGGGCAACTTCGACCCGGACCCCGCGGCCACCCGAGCGGCCAAGCAGCGCGCAGAGGTCGAAGCCGCCGCCCGAGCCAGTGCCGAGGCCAGGCGCACCGCAGCGAGGTCCGCGCCCAAGCCCGCAGCTGGGTCCATGGCGCGGCCGGCGGCCAGTTCGCCCGCCAGCTCAGCGGCGGCTGACCGCCCGGCCGAGCCCCCCGTGCAGTCCACGACCAGGTCCACGACGAAGCCCGCGGCCAGTCCCGCGGCCGAGGCCGATGCCCGGCCCACGACGAAGCGTCCTGCCGAGCCATCAGCGCCTCCAGCGAAGACCGGTGCGACCACGAGCTCTGCGGCGAAGCCGGACCGGACGACGACCGCGAGGGCCACGCCCCCTCGCACCACAGCGGCGAAGCCGCCGCGGGCCGGCAGGACGGCCACGGCGCGCAAGCAGGCCCCGTCCCCCCAGTCCTCGGGTGCCGAGGCTGGTACCCGCAAGGCCCCCGGCGCCACCACCGGCGGGTCAGCCGCAGCGGCCCCGGACCGGGCCCAGGAGCCGTCCGGCGACGCCTTCGCGTCCGAGGAGTAGTCCTCAGCTGACCTGGAACTCCGCGGCGACCTGGGCCGTGGTCTCCTGGTCCACCAGCCCCAGCTGCCAGGCGACCGTGACCGCCTCCGCGGCGTTGGCCACGCAGTACATCTCGATGCCCTCCTCGCGCAGCGCTGCTGCCCGTTCGCCGACCTCGGCGGTCCGCTCGACCAGGTGCGAGCCGACGGACACCAGGAAGATCGCCCGGACCCGGCCGGGGAACTCCCGGGCCATGAGCTCGTAGGTCTCGGGGTCGCCCTGTCCGACGTCGCCGAGGAGGACGAAATCGTGATCTGGATGGCCCTGCACGAGCGCCCGGATGCTGGCGCGCTTGTGCTCCCGACCATCGCGCATCAGGCGGTCGGCGGTGGGTCCCCAGTCGGTGAGGAACAGCGGCCCGCGGGGGAAGTGGTGCAGGTTCATGAACGCCACGAGGTAGTCGTAGATGTTCCACGATCCGGTCGAGACGTAGAAGAACGGCACTGTCCGGGGCGTCCCGTCCCCGCGCGCCAGTCCCGCGTAGAACGTCGACATGCCGGGCACGGTCTTGCGCCCGGCGACGTCGCGGAACAGCGTGCGCCCCACAGACGTCCAGCCCTGGGTCAGGCCGGTCTTCATGATGGTGTCGTCGATGTCGGAGATCACCGCGATGTCGCTGCGCGGATCGGCGACCAGCACCCGACCGGTCACATGCGGCACCGAGTCGTCGACCGGGTCGATGTCCAGCACGTGCCAGCCCGGGGCCAGCGGCCCGACCTCGAGCGTGATGTGCAGGTAGCCCTGCGCGTCGCTGGTGAACTCCGCCGATGCCTGCCCCAGGCTGGCCTGGACCCGGACGCCGGGCATCGAGAGCACGGTGAAGCGACGCAGGTTGGTCCGCATGATGTCGGTGAGGCCGCTCGCGGCGTCCTCCGGGCCGAACAGCGGCTTCTCCATCGTCCGAGCTGTCAGGTGGACCACGCCGTCGGCGTACCAGCCGCGGTAGGGCACCGCGACCGTCGGCCGGATCCCCTGCCGTGAGGTCTTGTACCGCAGCCGGGCCGCATCGACCGCTGTGTCGACGCTGTGCGCCGCAGCTGCCCAGTCGATGTCCTCGACGGCGCCGACCAGCCGCGACTCGATGCCGCGGATCGCGTTGGAGACCCGGGACGCGCCCGGTAGCTCGGAGAGCTTGGGGATCCTCACCTGCCCACCTTTCCCGTGGTCCGGCAAGGCTAGCGGTCCGACGGCCTCGCGTCGCCCGCGCGCTGCAGTGGCCCGGGACCCTGCCGTGTCGCAACGTGGGGCCGGCGGCGACCGCCGGCCCGGACCCACGAACCGCGGACCCACGAACCGCGGAGTCCCGAACCGCGGAGTCCCGAACCGCGGGGGCGTCGGGCCCGGGGTCCGCGTAGCCTTCCCAGCGGAGGTGCGCAATGGTGGATTTCGATGGGGCGCTCGACCAGCTGCCCAGTCCAGGTCAGCCCGGCCCCGATCAGACCCGGCTCGCGCTGCTCGGCGCCGGGCGGATGGGCCAGGCGATCATCGCCGGCCTGCGTGCATCGGGCTGGCGAGCGTCGCGGATCGTGGCCGCTGAACCCGATGCCGCCACGGCCCGCGAGGTCGCGGCCCGCCACGGCATCGAGGTGCGGGCCGCGCGGGACGCCGTTGCCGATGCCGACATCGTGGTCGTGGCGGTCAAGCCGCACCACGTCACCGGCGTCCTGGACGAGGTGGCTCCGGCCCTGCCTACCGGGGCGGTGGTCGTCTGCATCGCGGCGGGAGTGTCCACTGGCACCCTCGCCGAGCACGTGCCGGGCGGAACCCCCGTCGTGCGGGTGATGCCCAACACCCCAGCGCTGGTGGGGATGGGGATGTCGGTGCTGTCGGCCGGACCGGGCTGCCCCCCGCAGGCCGTGGCGCTGGCCCGCGAGGTGCTGGCTGCGGTCGGCGAGGTGCGCGAGGTCGTGGAGAGCGAGCAGGACGCGGTGACCGCAGTCAGCGGCTCGGGACCCGCCTACGTGTTCTACCTGGCGCAGGCCATGATCGACAACGGTGCCGACCTCGGCCTGGACCGGGCGCTGGCCAGGGACCTCACCGTGCAGACGTTGCTCGGGGCAGCCACGATGCTGGCGTCCTGCGCGGACGACCCCGAGGTCCTGCGCGCGCACGTGACCTCACCGGGCGGGACGACAGCGGCCGCGGTGACGGTGCTCGAGGATGCCGGCGTCCGGGCCACGGTCGGCCGGGCCATGCGCGCGTGCGCCGAACGCTCCGCCGAGCTCGGTCGCCCCTGAGGCCCGCACGGCCCGCCTGCCCAACACCTGCCCAACCGCTCGCCCGCCCGCCGGAGCAGCGCCGTGCGATCAGAGCAGCAGCGGGGACACCTCGTCCTCGGGGCCGCAGACCACGAGCACGTCATCGGCGCCGAGGACCAGGTCCGGATGCGCCAGCTCCGGGATGCCGAGCCCGCGCCGGCTGACGGCCATCACGAGGATGCCCCGCTCGCCCAGCTCCCGGGCCTGCGCCAGCGTCTGCCCGACCAGCGAGCGCCGGACCGGCAGCGCGGCGTAGGCCAGGCCGTCGACAGTCGGGATGTACTCGGTGCGGTGCCCGAGCAGGGAGTGCGCGACCCGGCGACCGACCTCGAGCTCGGGATACACCACCTCGGTGACGCCGATCTTGCGCAGGATCTTGGCCTGCTGGGCATTGATCGCCTTGGCCCAGATCTCCGGGATCTTGAAGTCCTCCTTGAGCACGAGCGCACAGACCAGGGACGACTCCACCGCGTCGCCGATCGCCACGACCGCCCGGGTGTACTCCCCGACGCCGAGCTGTTCGAGGGCCTCCCGGCTGGTCACGTCGGCCTCGACGGCCAAGGTCACGCGCGTGCTGATCTCGCGCACCAGCGTGGCGTCCTGGTCGACGGCCAGCACCTCGCAGCCCTCGCGGGTCAGCGCAGCGGCCACCGACCGGCCGAACCGGCCCAGACCCAGCACCACGACGGGCTCCACCTCGCGAGCAGCCATCAGCCTCTCCTCTGCATTGTCATCAGCCGATCATGGGCCTGCCCTCGGGCAGCCGGTAGGCGCGGAACGTGCTGCGCAGGGTCAGGGAGGAAGCCAGCGTCAGCGGACCGACCCGGCCCAGGAACATCAGCACCACCAGGAGCAGCTGCCCGGACTCCGGCAGACCCGGCGTCACGTTGGCCGACAGGCCGACTGTGGCCAGGGCCGAGGTGACCTCGAACATCGCATGGTCCAGGCTCAGGTCGGTCACGCGCAGCATGACCATGGTGCCCAGCCCGACCGCAGCAGCGGAGATCATCGTCACCGCGATCGCCACCCGGACCGTCGACCCGGCGATCCGTCGGTCGGTCACGTTGACGTCGCGATGGCCGTTGATCTCGGCGCGCACGGCCACGGCCAGCACCATCAGCGTCGTGACCTTGATCCCTCCGCCGGTGCTGCCGCTCCCGGCGCCGACGAACATCAGTGCGTCGGTGAGCAGCCGGGTCTCGGGTGCGACCGCCGCGTAGTCCAGCGTGTTGAATCCGGCGGTCCGCGGCGTGATGCCCCCGGAGAACACCGCCTGGTTCAGCTTCTCCCACCACGGCATGGCCGCCAGCGTGCCCGGATTCGCCCACTCGAAGACCAGGAACCCCAGCGTGCCCAGGACCATCAGGACGGCGGTGCCGGTCAGCATCAACCGGGTGTGCAGGGACAGCGGCACCGGGTTGGCCCAGCCGAACCGCTCCGGATGGAATCCGCCGAGCCGGTAGCGCGAGCGCCGGGCCAGCTCGCGGCCGCGGGCCAGGACCTCGTCGGCGGTCATCGACGGTCCTGCCCGATGCGGGCGCAGGGAGCGCTCGCCGGTGGTCCGCCCGAAGATCTCGCGGACGACCAGGAACCCCAACCCGCCGATCACGACGGCGATCGAGATGGGGACCAGGATAAGCGGGTCATCGCCGTAGGTGCTCAGCGAGTCCGAGGCCAGCGCGAAACCGGCGTTGTTGAACGCGCTCACGCTGTGGAAGACCCCCTCCCACGCTGCCTGCGGCCAGGACATGTCGTAGCGCACCCACAGCCGGATGCCCAGCAGCACCGCGATCGCGGACTCGACGGTCACCGTGATGATCGCCAGCAGGCCGAGCACGCGGCGCACGTCGCCCGGGGTCAGCACACCGGTCTCGGCCTGCGCCGCCAGCCGCGAGGTCGTGCCCAGCCGGCGGTTGAGCAGCAGGATCCACAGGGTGCCCAGCGCCTGGATGCCGAAGCCGCCCACCTGGATCAGCACGAGGATCGTGACCTTGCCCAGGCCGGTCCAGTACGTCGCTGTGTCCACCACCGACAGCCCGGTGACACAGCTGGCGCTGACCGCGGTGAACAGCGCGGTGCCGAGGCTGGCCGATCCCCGAGCCGTGGTCATCGCGGGGAGCATCAGCAGCGCCGTGCCCACCGCGCACAGGATGGCGAACGAGGTCGTGATGCTGCGCGCGGGTGAGCGGCGCGCCAGCCGCGACTCGTTGGCCTGGGTCCGGGCCGTGACCTGCGAGGCCGCGCCCGCGGGTGCGGGCGGGCGAGCGTCCGACGAGGC
>JBAVKQ010000265.1:0-19513 GCA_049688395.1 Candidatus Nanopelagicales bacterium | reverse complement strand
CCCAGGCGCCGACTCCCCCGCAGCAACCGCTGCCGGGGCTCGTTGCGGGCACGGCGGCGGACCATGCCGCGAGGCTATGCACCACCGGGTGGCCCATGCCCGCTGTGGGGCCCCCGCCCCGTGTCGTCCCGACCGCCGCGGGACTACGGTGGGCGGGTGAGTGATCGGGTGGCTGTGATCGCGGACCCCAGCCTGTCGGCGTACAACTTCGGCCAGGGGCACCCGATGGCACCCATCCGTGTCCAGCTCGCGCTGCGCATGGCCGGCGACTTCGGGCTGCTGGGCGCCGCCAATGTCGACCTGATCGCAGAGGTGACGCCCGCGGGCGTCCACGACCTGGTCAAGGTGCACACGCCCGACTACCTCACCGCGGTCCGCACGGCTGGGCACACCGGCGACGCCGGGGACTCCCGGTTCGGGATGGGCACCGACGACGTGCCGGTCTTCCCCCGGATGCACGAGGCGGCCTCGCACCTGTGCGGAGCCAGCCTGCGCGCGGTGCAGGAGGTGCACAGCGGCCGGGCGGCGCACGCGGTCAACCTGTTCGGCGGGATGCACCACGCGATGCCCGATCGGGCGTCGGGGTTCTGCGTGTACAACGATGTGGGGGTGGCCATCCGCTGGCTGCTCGACCGGGGCCTGGAGCGGATCGCCTACGTGGACGTCGACGCCCATCACGGCGACGGCGTGCAGGCCATGTTCTACGACGACCCCCGGGTGCTGACCATCAGCCTGCACGAGAGCGGTCGCACGCTGTTCCCGGGCACGGGCTGGCCCTGGGACGTCGGCGGACCGCAGGCGCAGGGAACAGCGGTGAACGTCGCACTGCCCGCCGGCACCGGCGACAACGAGTGGTTGCGCGCGTTCAACGCGGTGGTGCCCTCGGTGCTCGAGGAGTTCGACCCGCAGTTCCTGGTCAGCCAGCACGGCTGCGACTCGCATTTCGAGGACGCGATGGCGCACCTGCTGCTCAGCGTGGATGGCCAGCGCTCGAGCTACGCGGCCGTGCACCGGCTGGCCCATCGGCTGGCCGGCGGGCGCTGGGTGGCTGTCGGCGGCGGTGGCTACGAGGTGGCCGACGTGGTCCCGCGTGCCTGGACCCACCTGATCGCCGAGGCGATCCACGCCCCGATCGCACCGACCACCGAGGTCCCCGAGGCGTTCCGGGTGTTCGCCCTGGACCTGCTGGGCCGGGCCACTCCCGGCCGGATGACCGACGGCAACGACCCGTGGGCCACCCCATTCGAACGCAGTTACCACCCCGAGGACCCAGTGGACCGGGCGATCATGGACACCCGGGCGGCAGTGTTCCCGCACTGGGGGCTGGTCGCGGACCCGTTCGGGTCGTTCTGAGCCTGACGCACACGGAGTCGCCCGGGCTCGGTTGCCGTTGCGCCGCTGGCCGAGTGCCTGCCGCCCACGACGCGTACCATGGTCAGCCTCGAGCGGGAGGCAGGTGTTGGCCGATGTACGAACGGCCCCTGGGCGAGGTGCGACTGCTGACCGTGGCCGAGGTCGCGGCAATCATGCGCCTGTCCAAGATGACGGTGTACCGCATGGTGAACTCCGGGACGCTGCCTGCGTTGAAGGTCGGCCGCTCGGTGCGGATCCCCGAGCACGTGGTCGACGAGTACCTGCGCCGCTCCTTCGTCGACACCGCCTGAGTCGCGGCTGTCCCGGCGCGGGCCGCAGCCTGCGCGGACCCTCGTCCTGACCCGGCCCACTGGTTATCGAGCAGGGCCCCGCGGCGGTAGCATGGGGCCCTCTTTCCGGCACGTAGTGAGGTCTCCCTGTGGGTTCTGTGATCAAGAAGCGTCGCAAGCGGATGGCGAAGAAGAAGCACCGCAAACTGCTCAAGCGCACGCGGGTCCAGCGCCGCAACGCCAAGTAGACCGTCATGGCGCGCGTGGTCCTAGTCACGGGGGTGTCTCGGTACCTCGGCGGCCGGATGGCGCGCGTGCTCACCGAGGACCCGGACATCGATCGGGTGATCGGCGTGGACACCGTCGCTCCCGAAGGGGACATCGGGGGGGCCGACTTCGTGCGCGCCGACATCCGCAACCCCATCATCGGAAAGGTCATCTCCACCGCCGAGGTGGACACCGTCGTGCACATGGGCGTCATCGCGACCTCGCGCCAGGCCGGTGGGCGCACCCCGATGAAGGAGATCAACGTCATCGGGACGATGCAGTTGCTGGCGGCCTGCCAGAAGGCGCCGACGGTGACCAAGCTGATCGCCAAGTCCTCGACCTCGGTCTATGGGTCGGGCTCGTCGGACGCGGCGCTGATGACCGAGGAGATGGAGCCGCGCTACCTGCCCACCTCGGGCTGGGCCAAGGACTCCGTCGAGGTGGAGTCCTACGTGCGCGGCCTGGCCCGGCGCCGGCCCGACCTGACGGTCACCACGCTGCGCTTCGCCAGCTTCCTGGGCCCGACCGCCAACACCCCGATGGCCCAGTACTTCTCGATGCCGGTCATCCCCACCGTGCTGGGCTACGACGCCCGGCTGCAGTTCATCCACGAGGCCGACGGCCTGGAGGTCATCCGGCGGGCCGTCGTGGGCGACCACCCGGGCACCTTCAACGTCGCCGGTGACGGCGTGCTGGCGCTGTCCCAGGCCATCCGTCGAGCCGGCCGGGTGGAGATCCCGGTGCTGCCGCCGTTCGTGGGGATGGTGGGCCGGTGGCTCCGCCGCGGCGGGTACGCCGACTTCAGCCGCGACCAGGTCCGACTGCTCACCCATGGTCGCGCGGTGGACACCACCCGGCTCAAGGAGAGCCTGGGCTACACCCCGAACTACACCACCACGGCGACCTTCGACGCCTTCGTGCGCTCCCGGCGGCTGAACAACGTGCTCTCCCCCGAACTGGTCGCCGGCGCAGAGGGCGTGGCCAGCCGGATCCTGTCGGGATGGTCTGCATGAGCCGGCGCGGCTTCTCGGGGTGGTCCGCATGACCGACGCGCGCATCCTGCACATACCCGGGCCCGACGGCTCAGCGGGGGAGGTGGCCGTGCCCGAACCGGGATCGACCTGGTCCGAGCAGGTGAACACGGTCATGGAGTTCCTGCGCCGGCGCACCCTGGGCCAGTACGAGGTCGATGACTTCGGGTTCGACGCCGAGTTGACCGACGACGTGTTGCTGGCCGCGGTGCGTCCGCTGTACCGGTACTGGTTCCGGGTCGAGGTCCGCGGCATCGAGAACATCCCGACCACAGGTGCGGGCCTGGTGGTCGGAAACCACGCCGGCATCATCGGCGCGGACGCAGCCATGGTGCAGGTGGCCATCCACGACGAGCATCCCGCGCACCGGCACCTGCGCCCGCTGGCCGCCAACCAGCTCTTCGACCTGCCCTTCCTGGGGACGCTGGCCCGCAAGGCCGGCGCAACGGTGGCCTGCAACGCCGACGCCGAGCGACTGCTGGCCAACGGCGAGCTGGTCGGGGTGTGGCCCGAGGGCTACAAGGGCGTGGGCAAGCCTTTCTCCGAGCGCTACCGGCTGCAGCGGTTCGGCCGCAGCGGTTTCGTGTCCGCCGCGCTGAAGACCGGCGCGCCGATCGTGCCGGTGTCGGTCATCGGGTCCGAGGAGATCTACCCGATGCTGGGCAACATGAAGCTCGCGGCCCGGCTGTTGGGCCTGCCCTACGTGCCGGTCACGCCCACGTTCCCCTGGCTGGGCCCGCTGGGCCTGGTCCCGCTGCCCTCGAAGTGGGTCATCGAGTTCGGCGAGCCGATCGACGTCGAGGGCCTGGGCCCGGCCGCCGCCGAGGACCCCATGCTCGTCTTCGAGGTCACCGACCAGGTCCGCGAGACCATCCAGCACAACCTGTACCGGATGCTCGTACGTCGACGGGGGATCTTCCGCTGAGGGGCCCGGCTCAGGTCGGGGTCCTGCCTCCTATCAGGCGGTGCTCCGGCCGCGGATGACCGAGATGCCCTTGGCCACCCCGGCAGCGGCGCCCACTGCCAGGCCCGCAGCCGCCGCTGCCGGCACCCCGCGGCGCACCGACTGCTTGCCGCGGATCCGGTAGTCGCGGATCTGCCATCCCTCGGCTCGGGCATGGGCCCGCAGCGGCCCGTCGGGGTTGATCGCCACCGGGCAGCCGACCACGTTGAGCATCGGGATGTCGTTGGCCGAGTCCGAGTAGGCCGCGCACCGGGCCAGATCCATGCCCCGCTCGGTGGCCAGACGCTGCACCGCGGCCACCTTCGCAGCGCCGTGCAGCGGCAGGCCCTCGAGGCGGCCGGTGTAGCGACCGTCGGCCACCTCGGCGATGGTCCCCAGGCCCCCGGTCAGGCCCAGTCGGCGGGCGATCACGCCTGCCACCTCCACCGGGGTGGCGCTGACCAACCAGACCTCGTGGCCCAGGGCCTTGTGGGCCTCGGCCAACTCGACGGTCCCGGCCCACAGCCGGCCGACCATCCGCTCGTCGTAGGCCACCTCGGCGACGTCCTCGATCTCGGCCTGCTCGCGATCCTTGACGAACAGCAGGCCGTTCTCGGTGGCTTGGGCCATGTCGTCGAGGTTCTCCTTGCCCGACATGACGTACTTGAGCTGCTTCCACGTGAACTCCATGACCTCGGCGGTCGTGAAGTAGTCCCGGTCGGCCATGCCGCGAGCCAGTACCGCGAAGCTGGAGCCGCGGATGATCGTGTTGTCGACGTCGAAGAAGGCCGCCGCGCCCGGGCCGGCGTTCTCCGGGTCCAGCGCGCTGATCCCTTCGGTGATCCACGCGCGGCTGGCATCGGGGTCGACGTCCGGTGCCTCGGGCGCGGGCTCGTCCTCGGGGCCCAGCGCGGGCGGCAGGTGTGTCCCGACCAAGGCCTCCGGATCGACCTCGGGGGTCCGATCGTGCTCGGCGGGCGCGTGCGCGGCGTGTGGATCGGCGGTGCCCAACGGCTCTTGCGGGGCGTGCGGTGAATCGGCCACGGGGCGAGCCTAGCCCGATCCGGCATGCCACACTGCTCGTGTGAGCAACCTCGCTGACCTCGTGCGCCAGTCGGCCGCTGCCCGCCCGGACCATCCGGCGCTGATCACCCCCAGCACGCAGCTGACCTGGGCGCAGGTGGATGCACGCGTGGACCGGGGTGCCCGGGCACTGGCCGATTCAGGCCTCGAGCCGGGGAGCCGAGTGGCCCTCATGATCGGCAACCGACCGGAGTTCGCGATCGCGTACTTCGCCGTGCTGCGCGCCGGGCTGGTCGCCGTGCCGCTGAACACCGGGTACACGGCTGCGGAGGTGGTCCGGCTGTGCAACGACGCCGGCGCGCAGCTGCTGCTCCACGACGCGGCGCGGGTGAAGGTGGGCGCCACCGTGGCCAAGCGGGCCGCAGGGACCCGTGCCGTGGGCCTGGAATCACCGCAGGGGCAGGCGCTGGTCGGTGTCGGCCCGGGCGGACGGGGCGCCTTCTCCGCTCCGCGCACGCGCCCGCGAGACCTGGCGGTGCTCATGTACACCTCGGGCAGCGAGGGGCAGCCCAAGGGAGCCATGCTCAGCCATGGTGCCCTGCGCGCCAACGTCGATGCGCTGGCCCGGATCAAGCGACCTGCGGCGATCGAGCCCGACGACCGGCTGCTGCTCGTGCTGCCCATGTTCCACATCTACGGTCTGAACGCCGGCCTGGGCCTGGCTGCCCGGGTCGGGGCCACCTGCGTCCTGCTGGAGCGATTCGAGCCGCGGGCCGCCCTGCGCCACATCCGCGAGCTGGAGGTAACCTCCGTGGTCGGGGCACCGGCGATGTATGTCTCCTGGAGTGCCGAGGGCTCGTTGCGCGAGTCGATGGACGGGGTGCGCCTGCTGGTCAGCGGTGCCTCCGCGCTGCCGCCCGACGTGTTCGCCCAGTTCGCCACGATCACCGGCAAGCCGATCTGGGAGGGGTACGGGCTGACCGAGTGCTGCCCGGTGGTGACTACGACCATGGTCTCCAAGCGCCCCAAGCCCGGTTCGGTCGGTCGGCCGCTGGCCGGGGTCCAGGTGTCCCTGCGCGACACGGGCGGCTCGGAGGTCCTCGAGGGCGACCCGGGCGAGGTGTGGGTGAAGGCCAGGTCACTGCTGTCGGGGTACTGGCCCGATGCCAGCGGCGGGGTGGACGCCGAGGGCTGGTTCCACACCGGCGACGTGGCGATCCTCGACGGCGACGGCGACTTCCGGCTCGTGGATCGCCGCCGCGACCTGATCATCGTGTCCGGGTTCAACGTGTACCCGCGCGAGGTGGAGGCTGTGATGTCCACCCATCCGGCGATCACCGAGGTGGCCGTGATCGGCGTGCCGCACCCGCTGACCGGGGAGTCGGTCAAGGCCGTCGTCGTCCTGCGCAAGGGGGTGCCGGACCCCGCGGACCTGCGTGCGTTCTGCGAGGCGCGCCTGGCCCGGTTCAAGTGCCCGTCGATCATCGAGTTCGCGACCCGGCTGCCGCGGGCGGCGACCGGCAGGATCACCAAGGGCAAGCTCAAGGACGCGCGCGTGTGAGCGCGTTCATGGATGCGCAGCCTCCCCACGTTCGGGACTCCCGGCGATGACCGCGCGGGTCCAGTTGGTCGGCAAGCCAGGCTGCCACCTGTGCGACGATGTCCGGGTGGTCCTCGCGCGGGTCTGCGCGGAGACCGGGGTGGCCTGGACCGAACTGAGCATCCTCGATGACCCGGTGCTGGCCGACAAGTACTGGGAGCTGATCCCGGTGACCCTGGTCGACGGCGCCGTGGTGGGCTCCTGGTTCATCGACGAACCCACCTTGCGCGCCGCCCTGACCTGAGTCTGGGCGACGACACCACCGACGGTGGGGCGCCTGGCTTCGGGCAGCGCGCGCTGTCCCCCATTCGGGTGCACCGTGACCGGTCGCGGGCGACGGTGCTCGCGCGGGCGGGTTAGCCTGTGGGACATGTCGGTCCGCGTCGCGCTGCTCCAGGTGTCGATCACCGATGACGAGCCCGTGGCCGACCGGGTGCAGCGGGTGCTGGCCATGACCGCGCAGGCCGCGGCCGCGCACGACATGGTGGTGCTGCCCGAGCTGTGGCCGATCGGGGCGTTCGCCACCGACCTGGTGGTCCCGCACGCGCAGCCGCTGGACGGCCCGTCGTGCCGGGCGCTGGGCCAGGTCGCTGCTGACTCGGGAGCCTGGGTCTTCGGCGGATCGATCCCGGAGGTCGCTGTGGATGCCCAGGGCGCCACCCGGCACTTCAACACCCAGGTCGTGTTCGACCCGTCCGGGGCGCTGGCTGCCAGCTACCGCAAGGTGCACCTGTTCGGCTTCAACGGCGGCGAGACCACGGTGATGAGCAGCGGCGAGCAGGTCGAGGTCGTGGCCGGGCCGCTGGGCTGCATCGGCCTGGCCACCTGCTATGACCTGCGGTTCCCGGAGCTGTTCCGGGCCCTGGTGGATCGTGGCGCCGAGGTGTTCGCGCTCCCCGCAGGCTGGCCCGAGCGCCGACTGGCGCACTGGCAGATCTTGGCCCGGGCCCGGGCCATCGAGGACCAGGCCTACGTCCTGGCGTGCAACGAGACCGGCACCCACGGTGGGGTCCCGATCGGGGGCGGCTCGCTGGTGATCGACCCGCAGGGCGAGGTCCTGGCCGAGGCAGGTGCGGGTGAGGAGATCCTGAGCGTGGCCATCGACCCGGATCGGGTGGCTGCCTGGCGGGGCGCGTTCCCGGCGCTGGACGATCGTCGGATGGGCTGACCCGGTCAGCCGGGGGCGATCCGGTCAGCGAGCGACGACCAGTCAGCCGGCGACGATGGGCGCCCCGGCGGCCTGCAGGTCGGCCAGGCCACCCTCGAGGTTGATCACCGAGGTAAAGCCGGCGTCGCTCATCTGGCTGGTCGCGATGCCGGAGCGTCGGCCGGAGCGGCAGTACACCGCGTAGGTGCTGTCCTTGGGCAGGGCCGCGACCTGGGTGCCGAAGTCCGCGGACTCCACGTCGATGTTCACGGCCCCATCGATGTGCCCTGCGGCGTACTCGGCGGGAGTGCGCACGTCGACCACGACAGTTCCGGGTTGCGCGGTGGCAGACAGGAACTCCTGGGGCGCCAAGTCCTGCACCGCCGTGGACGAAGAGGACGACGAGGACGACGAGCATCCGGCGAGCAGGATGGTGGCACCGAGCAGCAGGCCGAGGAGGATCATGAGTCTACGCATACCCCTAAGGGTATATGACGTCGTGCCCGCGGACGAACGTCGGCCGGGCCGGGTCGCGTCGCCGGCGTACGCGCTGCCGACCAGGAGGGTCAGGGGGAGGCTGCCACCTGCCCGCCCGGTTGGCGGCGCTGCGCCAGGATGAGCTCGAGCCCGCTCAGGACCAGGAAGGAGGTGCCGACGGCAAGGAGGATCGGCGCCGTCTGCAGGGTGCCGACCTGGGTCATGAGGGCCGCGAGCAGCACCATCGTGAACGGTGCGGGGACGATGGATCCGGGGACTGCGGCCAGCAGGCAGGTGAACGCAAGTGCGAGGGGGATTGCGGGGATCAACTGGCCGACGAGCGACCCGCTGATCCCTCCGATGAACAGGATCGGGAAGATCGGTCCGCCGATGAACCGGGTGGCCGAACTCACGGCGAATGCGACCATCTTGCCCAGAAGCGTGCCCACCAGCAGCCAGGTGCTCAGCGTGCCGGTGTCCGCAAGCACGGTGGACAGTTGGTCGCTGCCGGTGAAGAGAGTCAGTGGCAGCGCGACGCCGAGGAGGCCGAAGACGATCCCGCCGAGCAGGGGCAGCGCGATCTCGGGCAGCGTGACCCGCGCCACCAACTGTCCGACGGCTGTCCCGATGATCTTCATCAGCAGGACCAGCACCGCTGCCAGGATCCCCAGAGCGACGCCCACCAGCAGGTGCCAGCTCTCGAACGTGTACTTCGGGACCTCGTAGATACCCAGGAACACGCTCCCCGCCAGGGCGAAGTAGAGGCCGAACCCCACTGCCGAGGACATGAGCGTCCCGTAGAAGGTCTTGGCGTAGTGCGCGCGAGGGGGTCGAGCGACCTCGAGCACGAGCATCATCGACAGCAGCGGGCTGGAGAACAGGCCACTGTAGGAACCGGCCATCCCACTGAGGGTCAGCGCCTGGCCGTCCTCGCTGGCGAGCTTGCGCCGCTTGGCGATCCAGCTCCCGGTCCCGCCGCCGATCGAGCCCAGCGCCACCTCGGGTCCCAGGCTCGCGCCGCCAATCAGCGAGACCGCGGAGACCGCAATGGTCTTGGGCACCATGGCGGTGTCCATCTGCCCAGTCTCCAGGTCGTCGATCAGGCCGGGCAGGTGCGCCGGCATGGCGAACAACCGCCGAAGCGCGCCGACCAGCAGTCCCGCCGCGGCGGCGACCGCAACCCACCACAACTGCCCCTGCATCCACCCGGTACCTGCGTCATCGCCGTACCAGGTGGGACCCACGCCGATCACTCCGAGGAAGACCAGGCCGCCCACGGCGCCGACCGCGCCCAGGATGGCGGCGTAGCCGATCACCAGCCAGAACTCCCTGCCCGGGGCCTGGTCCCGTGCGGTGCCCGATCCTGACGGTTCGATCACCGGACGCCCTCCCGCGACCCGGTACGGCGCCCACGGCCACGGTCAGCGGGGGTCGCGGGGTCCACCCACCAGACCTGCGACGACGGTACGTGGGTCGCTGGGGTGGGGACCTCGCAGAGCTTCACGCCCCGAAGCATACGGATCGCCCGCATGGGCGGGGGACGGCCCGAGCGTCTGGCCGGACGAGCCACGTGCAGGATGGGTCGCGTCTCGAGGCTCCGGGGGTGTGACTGCGGCAGTCGCGTCCCTGTGGGGGGCTGATCCACACCACCCGGCGAGGGGCGAGCGCCATAGGGTCTGATCACAGATCCCGCTGGCACAGGAGGAACACCGCAATGGCCGAGTACCTGGTGTCCTGGACCGATGGCCAGGTACGCAAGTCGATCGTGGACTTCGTGGCCACCGTGTCCGATCCCGAGTCCGAGGACTTCGTGGAGCCCGGCGAGAGGATCGCCACGTTCGACAACGACGGCACCCTGTGGTGTGAGCAGCCACTGGCCCAGGGCGCCTTCATCGCGCAGCGATTGACCGAGTCGGCTCGCAGGGACCCGTCGCTGGCGGCCAGGCAGCCGTGGAAGGCGCTGGTCGAGGGCAACGCCGCGTGGATCGATGACGCGGTCACCAAGTACTACGAGGGAGATTCCGCCGATGTGCAGCTGCTGATCTCGGCCGCGTTGGACGCGTTCGGCGACGTCGAGGTCGAGGAGTTCGAGCGTGCGGCGGCTGCGTTCCTGGCCTCGGCGCGGCACCCCGTCTACCAGCGGCCCTACACCGAGCTCGGCTTCGTGCCGATGGTCGAGCTGGTCACCTACCTGAAGGCGCACGGGTTCGCCTGCTACATCGTCTCCGGTGGGGGCCGGGAGTTCATGCGCCCCGTGACCGCGATGATGTACGGCATCCCCGCAGACCGAGTGATTGGAACCTCCTCGCAGCTGCGATTCGTCGCCGACGACGCTGGCGCACGAGTCATGCGCACGGCCACGTCGGGGATCCTCGACGACGGTCCCATGAAGGCCATCCAGATCTGGGAACGGATCGGGCGCCGGCCGATCCTGGCCGCCGGCAACGCCAACGGCGACGTCCCGATGCTGCAGTTCGCCACTGACCAACCCGGTCGTACGCTGGGCCTGCTCGTCCATCACGACGATGCCACCAGGGAGGTCGCCTACACCCGGGGCGCCGAGCTGGCACTCGACGCGGCCGGCACGCACGGGTGGGCGGTCGTGAGCATGGCCCGGGATTGGAAGCAGGTCTTCGCACACGGCTAGCCCTGTGGTCCTCGGACCTCGCGGGCGGGGGACCACTGCCCCGGATCCGGCTTCCCACCGGGCGCGGACAGCGCGACGGGCCGGCTCGCGATGGTCGCGCGCACCGGCCCGTCCGATGGCCTGCGGAGGTTCCCGTTCGGGGTTCGTCCGGCAGTGCTGGCTACCGCTCCGGCGACGCGGCGCCGGAGCGGATCGGGATCAGAAATCGGCCTCCGGGAGGTCCATCAGGTCCAGCGTGGTGGACTCGCACACGACCCGCTCGGCGGCCAGAAGCGGCAGCCGGTTGGTCGCGAACCAGGACGCCGCAGCGACCTTGCCCTGGTAGAAGGCCACGTCCTTGGCGGCCGGCCCGGCGGCCAGCGCCTTGCTCGCGATCTCGGACTGCTTGAGCAGCAGGTAGCCCACGACTAGGTCGCCCATCATCATGAGCAGGCGGGTGGAGTTCAGGCCGACCTTGTAGATCTCGGTCGGCGTGGTCTGCGAGGCCATCGCCCAGCCGCCCATCACGCCGATCACGGCCTGGGTGTCCTCGAGCGCCTTGCCCAGCAGTTCGCGCTCGTGGGTCAGCGACCCGCCCTCGTCGCCCTTGACGAACTCGGCCACCTGGGCGCCGAGGTACATCACGGCCTTGAACTGGTCGCGGACCATCTTGCGGAAGAAGAAGTCCAGACCCTGGATGGCGGTGGTGCCCTCGTAGAGGGTGTCGATCTTGGCGTCGCGGATGTACTGCTCGATCGGGTAGTCCTGCAGGAAGCCCGAGCCGCCCAGGGTCTGCAGCGAGGTCGCGAGCAGCTCGTAGGAGCGCTCCGAGCCCACGCCCTTGACGATCGGCAGCAGCAGGTCGTTGACCCGCACGGCCATGTCCTTGTCCACGTCCCCGGTCATCCCGTGCTCGGCGAGCTCGATCTGGTCCTGGTAGTAGGCGGTCATGTGGATCAGGGCGCGCATGCCCTCGGCGTAGGACTTCTGCATCATCAGGCTGCGACGCACGTCGGGATGGGCGGTGATCGTGACGCGCGGGGCCTTCTTGTCCATCATCTGGGTCAGGTCCGCACCCTGCACGCGTGACTTGGCGTACTCCAGGGCGTTGAGGTAGCCGGTGCTCAGAGTGGCGATGGCCTTCGTGCCGACCATCATCCGCGCGTACTCGATGACCTTGAACATCTGGGCGATGCCCTCGTGCACGTCGCCGATCAGCCAGCCCTGGGCCGGCACGCCGTTCTGGCCGAAGGTGACCTCGCAGGTCGTGGAGACCTTCAGGCCCATCTTCTTCTCGACATTGGTCACGAACGCGCCGTTGCGCTCGCCGATGTTGCCCTGCTCGTCGAAGTGGAACTTGGGCACGAAGAACAGGCTCAGTCCCTTGGTGCCGGGGCCGCCGAGGCCCTCGACGTTGGCCGGACGGGCCAGTACCAGGTGGATGATGTTCTCGCTCATGTCGTGCTCACCGGAGGTGATGAACCGCTTCACGCCGTCGAGGTGCCAGGAGCCGTCCTCCTGCAGGAAGGCCTTGGTGGTGCCGGCGCCCACGTCCGAGCCGGCGTCGGGCTCGGTGAGGACCATGGTGGCGCCCCACTCCCGGTCGATCATGGTCTGGGCCCACTGCTTCTGCTCCTCGTTGCCCAGCGCGTCGACGATCGAGGCGAAGCCGGGACCGGACATGTACATGTAGGCCGCCGGGTTCGCGCCGAGCAGCATCTCGGCCACCGACCAGCGGATCGAGGGTGGCGCCCCGGACCCACCGAGGTGCTCGGGCAGGTCCACGCGCCAGAAGCCGGACTCCATCACCGCGGCGAAGGACTTCTTGAACGACTCGGGCATCACCACGCTCATCGTGGCCGGGTCGTACTTCGGCGGGTTGCGGTCGGCGTCGGTGAACGACTCGGCCAGCGGGCCCTCGGCAAGCACCTTGATCTCGCGCAGGATGTCGCGGACGGTCTCGGGGTCGAGGTCTGCCAGCGGACCGTGGCCCAGCCGGTCTGCCCCTGCGAACACCTCGAAGAGGTTGAACTCGATGTCGCGCAGATTGGCCTTGTAGTGGGACATCCGATCTCCTTCGGCAGTGGGCGAGAAAGCGTTCGGGTGCGCGCCGACACAGGCGGTTACCCGTCAGTAACCCCATGATGCTACTGATGAGTAACCTGCGCAAGTCCCCCCAGGGGCATGCCGGGCCGCCGGGCCGCCGGACCGAGCCGGCGCACGCCTCGGCCTCAGACGACGCCCTGGTCGATCATCGCGTCGGCCACCTTGCGGAACCCGGCGATGTTCGCGCCCAGCACGAGGTTGCCCGGGGCGCCGAACTCCGCGGCGGCCTCCCGGGCGGTCTGGTGGATCTCGGTCATGACCCGCTGCAGCCGGGCATCGACCTCCTCGAAGGTCCACTGGCTCATGCCGGCGTTCTGGCTCATCTCCAACTGGCTGGTGGCCACGCCGCCGGCATTGGCCGCCTTGGCCGGGCCGTAGTCGATGTCGGCTGCCAGGAACTTCTCGATGGCCTGGGCCGAGGAGGGCATGTTGGCCCCCTCGGAGATCACGCGCACGCCGTTGCCGAGCAGCTCGTCGGCGTCCTTGGCGTTGACCTCGTTCTGGGTGGCGCTGGGGAAGGCGGCCTCGCAGGGCACGGCCCACACGCCGTTCTGTCCGGGCGGGTAGTCCTCGATCGGGGTGTAGACCGCGCCCGGGTGCTCGTCCACGTACTGGCTCAGCCGCCCGCGCTGCACCTCCTTGAGGTGCTTGAGCAGCTCGAGGTCGATGCCCCGGTCGTCGTAGATCATCCCGTTGGAGTCGCTGGCCGTCACCGGCAGGGCGCCCACCTGCTGCAGCTTCTCGATGGTGTAGATCGCCACGTTGCCCGAGCCGGAGACGGTGGCGGTCTTGCCCTCCAGCGAGTCGCCGCGCTCGGCGAGCATGTTCTGCGCGAAGTACACCGCCCCGTACCCGGTGGCCTCGGTGCGGGCCAGCGAGCCGCCCCAGTTGATCCCCTTGCCGGTCAGCACGCCCTCGTAGCGCCCGGTCAGGCGCTTGTACTGGCCGAACAGGTAGCCGATCTCGCGCGCCCCCACCCCGATGTCGCCGGCCGGCACGTCGATGGTCGGCCCGATGTGCCGGTACAGCTCGGTCATGAACGACTGGCAGAAGCGCATGATCTCGTTGTCCGAGCGGCCCTTGGGGTCGAAGTCCGAACCGCCCTTGGCGCCCCCGATCGGCAGGCCGGTCAGCGCGTTCTTGAAGATCTGCTCGAAGCCGAGGAACTTGATCACCCCCGCGGTGACGCTCGGGTGGAAGCGCAGCCCGCCCTTGTAGGGGCCCAGGGCGGAGTTGAACTCGACGCGGTAGCCCTTGTTGACCTGCACGTCCCCGCGATCGTCGACCCACGCCACCCGGAAGAGGATCTGGCGCTCGGGTTCCACGATGCGTCGGATGATGTTCTGCTTCTGGTAGCGAGGATCGCGATCCAGGATGGGCTGCAACGAGCTCAGCACCTCCTCGGCGGCCTGGTAGAAGTCGGCCTGGGCCGGGCTGGACTGCTCGAGGCTCGCGATGGTGTCTGCGATGTGGGACGACACGACGTAACTCCCGGTGTGGTCGGCTGCGGAGCGCAGCCCGTCGGCCTGCACCGGGAGGAATCCTATTCGGCGTTATGTCGGACTCCGAATCCCGGGGTGCATCCCCGGGACCCCGCGCGGGCATCATGGGCGTCGTGGGGCGGCGCCGGTCCGGCGCACCCGGGAGGACGTGGCGATGGCCGAGCAAGAGATCGTCAGCACCGGCCTGCCCGGGCTCGACGCGATCCTCAACGGGCTGCGGATGGGTGACAACGTGGTCTGGCGCGTCGAGGACCTCGAGGACTACCGGGCCTTCGTCGACCCGTTCGTGGCCAGCGCGCTGGCCGACGCGCGCCGGGTGGTCTATGTGCGCTTCGCGCGCCACGCCCCGCTGTTCGAACCCGGTGGGGCCGTGATCGTGCACGACCTGGATGCCTACCGGGGCTTCGAGCCGTTCACGGTGCGCCTGCACACGATCCTGGCCCAGGAGGGTCCCGGGGTCTGCTACGTGTTCGACTGCCTGTCGGACCTGCTGGATGCGTGGGCCACCGACGCCATGATCGGCAACTTCTTCCTGGTGACCTGCCCCTACCTGTTCCGGCTGGACACGATCGCGCACTTCGCGCTCCTGCGACCCAGCCATTCGCTGGCGACCGTGGCTCGGATCCGGTCGATCACCCAGGTCCTGATCGATGTGTACCGCAGCGATGACGAGCTCTACCTGCACCCGGTGAAGGCCGACGGTCGCACCTCGCCCACGATGTTCCTGCCGCACCGGCGCGTGGGCGACGGGTTCGTCCCGCTGACCAGCAGCGCGCAGGCCACGACGCTGTTCTCCCGGCTGCGCTCGGTCGAGGCCAGCCAGGGTGCGGCGGCCCGCCTGGACCACTGGGACCGGCTGTTCATGCGGGCTGCCGAGCTGGTCGCGGAGCCGGCCGACGCTGACGCGCGGGCGGCGATGGTCGAACAGCTCTGCCGGGTCCTGGTCGGGCGCGACGAGCGGATGCTCGCCCTGGCCCGCCAGTACTTCGACCTCGCGGACCTGCTGGAGATCAAGATGCGCCAGCTCGGAACCGGCTACATCGGGGGCAAGGCGGTGGGGATGCTGCTGGCCCGCCAGATCCTGGCCGCTGACGACGCCGCGAACTGGGCCGAGGTGCTGGAACCGCACGACTCCTGGTACGTGGGTTCCGACGTCTTCTACTCCTACATCGTCAACAACGGCTGGTGGCCTTTGTTCCTCGAGCAGAAGACGGACGCGGGATACTTCGCCGCGGCCGGGGCGCTGCGCGAGCAGATGCTGAGCGGGGATTTTCCCGCGGACGTGGCCGAGCAGTTCCGGACCATGCTGGAGTACTACGGCCAGTACCCGATCATCGTCCGCTCCAGCTCCCTGCAGGAGGACGGCTTCGGCAACGCGTTCGCCGGCAAGTACGACAGCGTGTTCCTGGTCAGCCAGGGCACGCCCGAGGCACGCTATGAGCAGTTCCTGGATGCGATCCGCACGGTCTATGCCAGCACGATGAGCCAGGAGGCGCTGGCCTACCGGCACGCCCGCGGGCTGGACCGGGGCGAGGAGCAGATGGCGCTGCTGGTGCAGCGGGTCTCCGGAGCCCATCACGGCCGGTACTTCTTCCCCCAGCTGGCGGGGGTGGCGATCTCGTACAACACCTTCGTCTGGCACCCGCGGCTGGACCCGCACGCCGGGATGGTGCGACTCGTGCTCGGGCTGGGCACCCGGGCCGTGGACCGGATGGACACCGACTATCCGCGGATCATCGCCCTGGATGATCCCCTGCTGGTCCCGCACGCCGATGCCGAGCAGGCCGCCCGGTTCTCCCAGCACCGGGTGGACGTCCTGGACACACAGGAGAACCGCTGGCGCGCCATCGACCTGACCAGCCTGACGAACGGCGACATCGGCCTGCCCTGGGAGCTGTTCGCGCAGCCGGACCGCGCGGCCACGCAGCGGGCGGCCGCACTCGGGCGCGGCGGTGGCCCCCGGTGGACGCTGACCTTCGACGAACTGCTGGCCAGGACCCCGTTCCCGGAAGTCTTGCGCCGGATGCTGGGCGTCCTGGCGCGCGCCTACGACTACCCGGTGGATGTCGAGTTCACCGCGGAGGTCGGCCGGGCCGGGGAGGTGGCGATCAATGTGGTCCAGTGCCGGCCGCTGCAGACCCGGGGGATCCAGAGTCGAGCGGTCGAGATCCCCGCGGATGTGCCCGACTCCCGCACCCTGCTGCGCAGTGTGGGCAGCTTCATGGGCGGCAGCATCGTCGCCCCGGTGCGCCGCGTCGTCGCCGTGGATCCGCAGGCCTACGCCCGACTGCCGATGGGCGCGCGCCATGAGGTCGGGCGGGTGATCGGCCGGCTGAACCGCTCGACCGACCGTGCGCTGTGCCCGACCGCCCTGATCGGTCCGGGCCGGTGGGGGACCAGCAGCCCGGAGCTGGGGGTGCCGGTCCGGTTCGCCGAGATCCGCCACGTCTCGGTACTGGTCGAGGTCGCGGTCGCCGAGGACGGTTTCGTGCCGGACCTGTCCTTCGGCAGCCATTTCTTCCAGGACCTCGTCGAGTCCGAGATCTTCTACCTGGCGCTGTACCCCGAGCGGGCCGACAGCCTGCTGAACACCTCCCTGCTGGAGCGATGGCCCAACCGGCTGGGCGAGCTGAGCCCGGACGACGCCGCACTGGCCGACGTGGTGCGGGTGGTCGACCTGCCACCGGGCGCGGAACTCGTGCTGCGGGCCGACATCCTCAGCCAGCAGGTGCTCTGCCACCAGCTGCCGGAATAGCCCACGTTCGGGGCCGGCCAGTGCTCGGGTCGGGGCCTCAGTCGTGCGCGACCGGAGTCCGCAGCGCCGGAGTCCGGCGCTCCCCGGCCAGCCGGGTCACCAGCCCCACGATGGTGCCCACGATCGCCAGCACGGTCGTGGCCCCGCCCGCCGGGTAGGTGAGCAGGACGCCCATCGCCAGTGCGGTGAACGGCATCCGCAGCGCGGCGGCGGTCGCGGCGGCGATCCCGGCGGCGGCCAGCGCGGCGGTGGAGGTCCCGTCGACGAGCAGCGTCCCGGCCGTCGCCACGATCGTGCCCAGGGCCACGGCCGGGAAGATCGGACCGCCGCGGAAGCCACTGCCCAGCGCCAACGAGTAGGCGATGAACTTGCCGACCAGCACCACCGTCGCAGTGCCCAGCGAGGTCAGCGCGAGATAGTCGGCCATGGCCGACTGCCCGGAGAACAGGACCAGCTCCAGCCCACCTCCGGTGATCGCGTCGACGGCCAGCGCGCACGCGGCGGTGGCCAGGGCCACGACCAGGATCGTGGTCAGCGGCGATCGAACGGCTCGCTTGGCGACCTGCTGGCCGCCGATCCGTGCGGCCATCGTGATCAGGGCCACCACGATGGCGACCGGGATTGCCACCGCGACATCGACCAGGTGGACCTCTGGATAGGCCGCCAGCCCCGGCAGCCCCAGCGTGCTCTCCCCGAGGCCCGACCAGTTGGCCACGCCCACCTGCAGCGCGTAGCTGCTGGCCATCCCGGCCAGCGCGGGCATCAGGACCACGGGGGTGGCCATCGCCGCACCTGCGGCCAGCGCCATCTCGAGCATGAGCACGCTGGTGATCAGCGGGTTGCCGAAGATGGCGACGATGGCCGACATGGCGCCGACCACCATCATGATCCGGCGAATCGGGTTGCCGGTGTCGCGGACGGCCGCGGCTCCCACAGCGGTGCCGATCGCGACCAGGGGCGCCTCCGGGCCGAGCACCGCGCCGAAGGACAGGCTGCCCAGCCCGACCAGGATCACCGAACCGATCTCGCGCGGCCCGATGTCGATGCCGAAGCCCGCCAGTGGGCTGTGCCCGCCATGACCCGGCAGCCGTGACCCGAAGTAGGCGATGAGCGCACCGCTGACCAGCAGCGCGACCACCAGCCACGCAGGGGCCTGGTCCTGGCCCAGGGCCTCGGGGAGGTCATCCCAGAGCAGCCGCTGGAGGTGATGCTCGACGGCGACGAACGCGCTCGCCCCGGCACCAGCCAGCAGGCCGACGCCGACGGCGATCACCGACAGCACGGCGATCTGGCGGGCCACCTCGGGCTCGGGCCCCTTCGGCGCGGGAGTCGGCATCGGGGCGTCGGGCAGCGAAGTCACGTCCGCGCTCGCGCCCGGGGCGCCGGACTCGTCGGGCTGCTCCGGGCCGGGGCCACCGGTCATCGAGGACATCTGTCCACCTCCATGATCCGGATGCCGTCGCGCTCGCGATGGCGTGAGGCTACCGGAGCACTACCGTGGGCTCATGTCGCAACGATGGCGCCTGGCTGCGGGACTCGCGGTGGGCCTGCAGGCGGTCGTGCTCTACGCACCACGGGCGCCGCAGGTGGACAGCGGTGGACTGCCGATCGACAAGCTCGTCCACCTCGTCGTGTTCGCCCTGCCCACAGCCGCGCTGGTGGCCGTGGGCGTGCCCCGACCCTGGGCGATCGGCCTGATGGCCGCGCACGCCCCGGCCAGCGAGCTGGTGCAGCACGCACTGCTGCCCAGTCGGTCCGGCGAAGTGCTCGACATGGTGGCTGACCTGACCGGGGTGGCCATCGGGGCGCTGCTGGTGGGCGATCGGCGCGTCGGGCCCGCGCGGGTCGGCAATCGGCAGGGCATCGGCTGACCCGGTGCTCAGGTGTCGACCTGGCCGACCATGTCGCCGGTGGGTGCCTTGGACCCGCCCGGGGGTTCGGTGGTGATGACCAAGCCCACGGTGTCCGCCGATCCCTCGAGGACGACGGCCACATGCCCATCGGCGTCGGGGGTGAAGGTCCCGGCGGACTCCTTCGTCCCGTCGGCCGAGACCCGCCACACCTGGTAGCACAGGCCCTTGGCCGGGGTCGGCAGGTCCGAGGCGAGGAACGCTGCCTTGCCCATCTCGTCGCTGGCCAGCACCCGGGAGGTGGTCCCCATGATGTCCACCGGCAGGACGGTGGCATCGGGGGCCGCGGCGACCGCGACGATGTCGGCCATGGCCTGCGCGTCCCCGGCCGCGAGGCCGGCATCCCGGGACTGTCCCTGGCCCACCCCGAAGCCTGCGGCGAACAGCAGCCCGCCGCAGGCCGCGGCAGCCAGCCACCCGGCGGCGCGCGGCCACGCTTTCCGGGCCCGGAGGTCGTGCATCGGCCCCTCGGGGGTGGCGCCC
>JBAVKQ010000264.1:0-18381 GCA_049688395.1 Candidatus Nanopelagicales bacterium | reverse complement strand
CCGCGATCGCCCTGCCGGCCTCCGCGGCCCTGGGCTACCTGCTCGCCGGCGCGCCCGGGGCATGGGGTGCCCTGATCGGGATGGGGATCGCGGTGGGGTTCTTCGCGATCACCGTGACCGTGTCCCTGCTGACCGCGGGGATGGACGTGAGCACCCTGGGCATCGCGGTGCTCGGTTCCTGGCTGGTCAAGATGGCCCTGCTGATCATCGCCCTGGTCCTGCTGCGTGGCGTCGAGTTCTACTCCCGGCCCGCACTGTTCCTCGCGCTGCTCGTGGGCACGATCGGCAGCCTGCTGCTCGAGGCCTTGGTCGTGACCCGCACCCAGGTGCCCTACCTCGAGCCGGGCCCGCGATGAGCGAGCTGATGCCCGAGCCGCGCCGGGACGGCGATCGGCCGGACGGCCAGGGGGGCGAGCAGGACCCCCAGATGCACCCGTCGCTGGTGCCCACCGGTGAGCACGTCGCGCACTCGGCGATCGGGTCGATGCTCGCCGGCGTCGTGGTCTGGGGTGGAGCTGGAGCGTTGGCCGATCACTGGCTGGGAACGGGTCGAATCCTCACTGCGGTGGGGCTCATGGCCGGCTTCGTCCTCGGTTTCTGGATCGTGTATCTTCGCTTCGGACGGGGCCAATGAGCATCGTCGGACCGGCAACCCGCCTGCACCTGATCCGGAAAGGCCGATCGTGCTGAACGTTCCAGTCTCCGTCGGGTCGCTCGTCGGGATGGCCGGGGGAGAGGGCGGGGGCTACGAGGCCCCGACCATCAACGAGTTCTTCCCGGCGCAGCTGTTCGGGGTGGACACCTTCTGGGGCCCCACCAGGATCAACCTGATCGGCCTGTTCATGGCCGGTGTGCTCGCGCTGTTCTTCGTGATGGCCTTCAAGAAGCCCCAGCTGGTGCCGGCCAAGTTGCAGAACCTGGGCGAGATGGCCCTGGACCTGGTGTACGTCAACGTCATCGACGAGGTGATGGGAGCCCGTGGCCGCCGGTTCGCGCCGATCATCGTGACCCTGTTCTGGATGATCCTCGCGTTCAACATCACCGGCATCATGCCGATGATGCACATCGCGGCCACCGCCGTCATCGGCGTGCCCCTGGTGCTGGCGATCGTGTCCTACGTGGTGTTCAACTACGCCGGCATCAAGGAGCACGGAGTCGGCTCGTACCTGAAGATGAACCTCTTCCCCCCGGGTGTGCCCAAGGCGATCTACGTCCTGGTGACCCCGATCGAGTTCATCTCGACGTTCATCCTGCGCCCTGTCACGCTGACCATCCGTCTGCTGGCCAACATGATGGCCGGCCACCTGCTGCTGGTGTTGTTCTTCGGCGCCACGAGCTACCTGCTGTTCCAGGCCGACGGCCTGCTCAAGTTGGCCGCCGCACCGTCACTGCTGATGGGCTTCGCCTTCGTGTGCTTCGAGTTGATCGTCGCACCGCTGCAGGCCTACATCTTCGCCCTGTTGACCGCCGTGTACATCGACGGTGCCACGAGCCACGAACACTGAGACCGAACGACCCGAACGACCCGAACGACCCGAACGACCCAAGACTCCCGGGCGACCGCCGCGGGCCACACGGAAGGAACCACCACAGTGGAGCAGGAACTTCTCGCCGCAGTCAACGGCAACCTCAACGCGATCGGCTATGGCCTGGCGGCCATCGGCCCGGGCATCGGTATCGGTATCCTGGTCGGCAAGGCGCTGGAGGGCATCGCCCGGCAGCCTGAGGCCACCGGTGTGCTGCGCACCAACATGTTCCTCGGCATCGCCTTCACCGAGGCCCTGGCCCTCATCGGCCTCGTCGCCGGCTTCCTGTTCACCTGATCGTCGATCCGTCAGCATCCTGACGCTGATCCCTCGAAGCTGATCTGGAAGGGCCATGGACACCGTATTCATCATTGCGGCCGAGGAGCCGAACCCGCTCATCCCCGCGTCCTACGACATCCTGTGGGGCACGGTCTCGTTCGTCGTGCTGCTGGTGATGTTCTGGAAGTACGTCCTGCCGACGTTCAACCGGATCGTCGCCGAGCGTGCGGACAAGATCGAGGGCGGCATCGCGAAGGCCAAGGTGATGCAGGCCGAGGCCGCGCAGAGCAGGGAGGCGTACTCGGCACAGCTGGAGGCCGCCGCCAAGGAGGCTTCGGCGATCCGGACCTCGGCGCACAGCGAGGGCGAGCAGATCGTCTCCGCGGCCCGCGCCGAGGCGGTGCTGACCGCTGCCGCGGTCACCGCCCGAGCCGATGCCCAGCTGCAGATCGAGCGCGAGTCCGCGCTCGGCTCGCTGCAGCGCGAGGTCGGTGACCTGGCACTGGCCCTGGCCAGCAAGATCGTCGGCGAGAGCCTGAGCGACGACGCTCGCGCGCGGGCCACCGTCGACCGGTTCATCAGCGATCTGGAGGCACAGGCCGCCGGGCAGGGGTCGGGCACGCCATGAGCGGCTCCAGCCGGGCGAACTACTCGGGGTTGCGAGCGCGTCTGGACCAGCGCCGCGACGATCCCGCGCTGCCCGGACTGTCCGGTGAGTTGTTCGCGGCCGCCGACGTGATCGGCGCCGACCCGCACCTTCCTTCGGCGCTGTCGGACTCCGGGCAGCCGGTGGCTGCGCGCCAGGCCATGGTGGCCGCACTGTTCGGTTCCCGGCTGTCGGCAACAGCAGTCGAGGTCCTGGCCGATGTCGTGGGGCAGCGCTGGTCAGCCCCGGTCGAGATCATGGAGTCCCTCGAGGGGATCGCGGCGCAGGCCGGATTCCTGGTCTCCGACCGCGACGGCACGCTCGATGCCGTCGAGAACGACCTCTTCGCCTTCGCGCAGACCGTGTCCGGGTCCGCCGACCTGCAGATGGCCCTGACGAACCCTGCCCTGACCTCCGGTCAGAAGTCCGACCTCGTGCGCGAGCTGCTCGAGGGGCGTGCGTTGCCGCAGAGCGTCGAGGTCCTGGCCTACGCGATGGGACACCTGCGTGGGCGTCGCACCGACTCGGTGCTCGAGGACCTCAGCGAGGTCGCGGCCGAGCAGAGGGACCGCTCGGTGGCGCAGGTCCGCGTGGCCCGCCCGCTCGACGAGGATCAGGCCGCCCGGCTGGGTGCGGCGCTGTCGCGGTTGCAGGGGCGCGACATCCGGCTCAACGTCGCGATCGATCCCGAGATGATCGGCGGCATCAGCGTGCGGATCGGCAACGAGCTCATCGACGCGACGGTGGCCCACCGGATCGAGCAGGCCCGCCGCGCGCTGGTCGGCTGACACACCCACACTTTCCACACACCCAAGCCCGCACCGGCGGGAAGGACGAGGAGACACGATGACGGAGCTGGCGATCCGCCCCGAGGAGATCCGGGCGGCGATCGAGCGCAGCGTTGCCGAGTTCGCGCCGGAGTCCGCGCGCGAGGAGGTCGGCCGTGTGGTCGAGACCGGCGACGGGATCGCGCGCGTCGAGGGCCTGCACTCGGCCATGACCAACGAGCTGCTCGAGTTCGAGGGCGGCCTGCTCGGCCTGGCCCTGAACCTCGACGTACGCGAGATCGGGGTCGTGCTCCTCGGCGACGGCATGGGCATCGAGGAGGGCCAGCCGGTCAAGCGCACCGGCGAGGTGCTCTCGGTCGCGGTGGGCGATGCCTATCTGGGTCGGGTCGTGGACCCGCTGGGAAACCCGATCGACGGGCGTGGCCCCATCGAGACCACCCAGCGCCGTGCCCTGGAGCTGCAGGCCCCGACCGTGGTCGAGCGCCAGCCGGTCAAGGAATCGATGGCCACTGGCATCAAGGCCGTCGACGCGATGACCGCCATCGGTCGCGGCCAGCGCCAGCTGATCATCGGCGACCGACAGACCGGCAAGACCGCCCTGTGCCTGGACACGATCCTCAACCAGAAGGCCAACTGGGAGTCCGGCGACCCGTCCAAGCAGGTCCGCTGCATCTACGTGGCGATCGGGCAGAAGGGCTCGACGATCGCCGGCGTGCGCGGGGCCCTGGAGGAGTTCGGCGCGATGCAGTACACGACCATCGTCGCCTCGCCCGCCTCGGACTCGGCCGGCTTCAAGTACCTGGCCCCATACACCGGCTCGGCCATCGGCCAGCACTGGATGTACGAGGGCAAGCATGTGCTGATCGTGTTCGACGACCTGAGCAAGCAGGCCGAGGCCTACCGTGCGGTCTCGCTGCTGCTGCGCCGCCCACCGGGTCGCGAGGCCTACCCGGGTGACGTGTTCTACCTGCACTCCCGGCTGCTCGAGCGCTGCGCGAAGCTGTCCAACGAGCTGGGCGCCGGTTCGATGACCGGCCTGCCGATCATCGAGACCAAGGCCAACGACGTGTCGGCCTACATCCCCACCAATGTGATCTCGATCACCGACGGCCAGTGCTTCCTGGAGTCCGACCTGTTCAACTCCGGCGTCCGCCCGGCCATCAACGTCGGCATCTCGGTCTCGCGCGTCGGCGGCTCGGCGCAGTCCAAGGCGATGAAGAAGGTCGCCGGCCGGCTGCGCCTGGACCTGGCCCAGTTCCGCGAGTTGGAGGCGTTCGCGGCGTTCGGCTCGGACCTGGACTCCGCGTCCAAGGCGCAGTTGGCCCGGGGCACGCGGCTGGTCGAGATCCTCAAGCAGCCGCAGTACCAGCCGCTGTCCCTGGCCGAGGAGGTGGTGTCGGTGTGGGCCGGCACGACCGGTCAGCTCGACAACGTGCCGGTCGATGACGTGCGCCGCTTCGATGCCGAGTTCCTCGACTACGTCCGTCGCGACCACCCGCAGATCATGGCCGCGATCCTGGCCACCTCGGACCTCTCCGATGACACCGTCTCGGGGTTGGAGTCGGCAGTCGAGGCCTTCAAGCGGCAGTTCACCACCAGCGAGGGTCACGTGCTGGTCCGCGACGTGCCGGTGGAGCCGGTGACCGAGGAGGACGTGGAAGTCACCCAGATCACCAAGGTTGTGCGGAAGTAGCGCAATGGGTGCCCAACTGAGGGTCTTCCGACGTCGCATCCGCAGCGTCCAGCAGACCAAGAAGATCACCAAGGCGATGGAGCTCATCGCCTCGTCACGGATCGTCAAGGCGCAGAACCGGCTCAACGCCGCGCTGCCCTACACCCGCGAGCTGGTCGCCGCGCTGTCAGCGGCCGTGTCGATGTCGGCCTCCGACGACCATCCGCTGACCTCGACGCGCGACAAGCACAAGCGCGCTGCCGTGCTGCTGGTCGCGGCGGACCGGGGACTGGCCGGCGCCTACTCCTCGAACATCATCCGCGAGGGCGAGGGCCTGTCCGCCTACCTGCGTGAGCAGGGCATCGAGCCCGTGCACTTCCTCGTGGGCCGCAAGATCGTGAACTACTACAAGTTCCGCGAGCGGCGCATCGAGGGCGAGTACCTCGGGTTCACCGACCAGCCGACGGTCGAGAACGCCAAGCAGATCGCCATCGGCCTGCTGGCCTCGTTCCTGTCGAACTCCGCCGACGAGCAGGGCACCGACGAGATCCACATCATCTACACGCACTTCGTCAACATGGCCCGCCAGGAGGTCCGGATCCGCCGGATCCTGCCGATCGAGGTCGTCGAGCAGGTCGTCGGCGTGGACTGGGACCAGGAACTGCACCCGGAGACCAAGACCGAGACCGATCGACGGTCCGCGGCGGCGGTCATGCCGCTCTACGAGTTCGAGCCCGATCCCGACACCGTGCTCAACGAGTTGCTCCCGCGGTACGTGGAGAACATCGTCTACACGGCCCTGCTGGAGGCCGCTGCCTCCGAGCACGCGGCCCGGCGCCGCGCGATGAGCTCGGCGACCGACAATGCTGAGGAACTGATCAAGAGCCTCAGCCAGCAGGCCAACCAGGCCCGCCAGACCGAGATCACCCAGGAGATTTCCGAGATCGTCGGCGGCGCCGACGCTCTGGCCTCCGCATCAGGAAGTTGAGGATCGTCCATGACCGCCACTGTTGAGACCGCTGCGGGCGTGGGGCGCGTTGCCCGCGTGACCGGCCCTGTCGTCGACGTGGAGTTCCCCGCCGAGGCCATGCCCGAACTCATGAACGCGCTACACGTCGACGTGAGCTTCGGTGCTGGCGAGGAGGGCGGGGGCGAGTCCACCCTGACCCTCGAGGTCGCCCAGCACCTCGGCGACAACCTGGTGCGCGCGATCTCCATGCAGCCCACCGACGGCCTGGTCCGCGGGGCCCCGGTGCGCGACACCGGGGACGCGATCATGGTCCCGGTCGGCGATGTGACCCTGGGCCACGTGTGGAACACCCTGGGCCATCCGCTGGATGTCGATCAGTCCACGCTGGAGATCACCGAGCGCTGGGGCATCCACCGCCAGCCGCCGGCCTTCGACCAGCTCGAGAGCCGCACCGAGGTGTTCTGGACCGGCATCAAGGTCATCGACCTGCTGACCCCGTATGTCAAGGGCGGCAAGATCGGCCTGTTCGGCGGGGCCGGTGTGGGCAAGACGGTGCTGATCCAGGAGATGATCTACCGGGTCGCGGAGAACTTCAGCGGCGTGTCGGTGTTCGCCGGGGTGGGGGAGCGCACCCGTGAGGGCAACGACCTCTTCCTGGAGATGACCGAGTCCGGGGTGCTGGCCAAGACCGCCCTGGTCTTCGGTCAGATGGACGAGCCGCCGGGCACCCGCCTGCGCGTCGCGCTGACCGCACTGACGATGGCCGAGTACTTCCGCGACGTGCAGAAGCAGGACGTGCTGCTGTTCATCGACAACATCTTCCGCTTCACCCAGGCCGGCTCGGAGGTGTCCACGCTGCTGGGCCGGATGCCATCGGCGGTGGGCTATCAGCCGACCCTGGCCGACGAGATGGGCATGCTCCAGGAGCGGATCACCTCGACCCGTGGCCACTCGATCACCTCGTTGCAGGCGATCTACGTGCCCGCCGACGACCTGACCGACCCGGCGCCGGCGACCACCTTCGCCCACCTGGACGCCACCACCACCCTGAGTCGGCCGATCTCCGAGCTGGGTATCTACCCGGCCGTGGACCCGTTGGACTCGACCTCGCGGATCCTGGACCCGCGGATCGTGGGCGACGAGCACTACGCGGTGGCCGCGCGGACCAAGGAGATCCTGCAGCGCTACAAGGACCTCCAGGACATCATCGCCATCCTGGGCATCGACGAACTGTCCGAGGAGGACAAGGTTTTGGTCAACCGGGCCCGGCGCATCCAGCGCTTCCTGAGCCAGAACATGTTCGTCGCCGAGGCGTTCACCGGTCAGCCGGGTTCGTTCGTCCCCGTCGAGGAGACGATCGCGGCTTTCAAGGCCCTGTCCGAGGGTGTGTACGACCACATCCCGGAGCAGGCGTTCTTCATGGCCGGTGGCATCGAGGACGTCGAGCGCAACGCCGCCAAGTTGAAGGCCTGATCGCCATGGCCGAGCTGAGCGTGTCGCTGGTGGCCATGGACCGCCCGGTCTGGGAGGGCCAGGCCAGGATGGTGGTGGCGACCACGCCCGAGGGCGAGATCGGCATCCTGCCCGGGCATGAGCCGATGCTGGCGCTGCTCACCGACGGTGCGGTGCGCATCGAGCCGGTCGAGGGCCAGAAGGTGGGCGCGGTCGTGCACGGCGGGTTCTTCTCCGTGGCCAGCAACAAGGTCGCGATCCTGGCCGAGACCGCCGAGCTCGACAGCGAGATCGACATCGAGCGGGCTCAGCGCGCGCTGGATCGGATCCTGGCCGACGGCAAGGTCGACCGTCGCGAGAAGGACGCCGAGGTGCGCGCCCGGACCCGCCTGAAGGCCGCCATGGGCGCGGAGCACAAGAGCATGCACCTGGGCGGCTGAGCCCGCCTGTTCCCAGGTGCTTCCTCCCCCCGCGCAAGAAGGGGGAGGGGCTGACGTCTGGGTCAGGTGCGCTCGCCGCCAGGCTTCCAGAGGATGTCGCCGCCGGCCAGGTTCGCGTGCCGGGCGAGCACGAACAACAGGTCCGACAGCCGGTTGAGGTAGGTCGCCGGCAGGTCGCTCATCGAGTCCCCGTACTGCGCCGTCGCCGCCCAGGTGGCCCGCTCCGCGCGACGCACCACGGTTCGTGCCACGTGCAGGTGCGCTGAGGCCTCGGTCCCGCCGGGCAGGACGAAGGAGCGCAGTTTCGGCAGATCGGCGTTGAAGGTGTCGATGGCCTCCTCGAGACGGGTCACGTAGTCGGCCTCCACCCGCAGGGGCGGAAACGCGGGCTCGGCCACGACCGGCGTGCACAGGTCCGCGCCCACGTCGAACAGCTCGTTCTGGATGCGCAGCAGCAGGGCGCCGACGTCCTGGGCCACCTCGGAGCACGCCAGCACGACGCCGATCGCGCAGTTGGCCTCGTCCACGTCGGCGTAGGCGACCAGCCGCGGGTCGTTCTTCGAGGTTCGGCTCATGTCGCCCAGCGAGGTGGTGCCGTCGTCGCCGGTGCGGGTGTAGATCCTGGTGAGGTTGACCATGTGGGCAGCCTATGCCGCTGTCGAGCAACCCGGGCCACGGCCCGGGGTGAGCTCCGGGCCGCACGGCCACCAGCGACGCGGCCCGGACCGCGGCCCTACGATGGCCCCCATGCAACAGGTGTTCCGGGTCACGGGTGGTCATCGCCTCACGGGCGAGATCGGGGTGGTCGGGGCCAAGAACAGCGTGCTCAAGCTGATGGCCGCCGCGTTGCTGGCCCGCGGGCGGACGACCATCACCAACGTCCCCGACATCCTGGACGTGTCGATCATGGCCGAGCTGCTGCGCCGGCTGGGGTGCGAGGTGATCCACGAGTCCGGGTCGTCGCTGGTCGGTGGGACGGTGACGATCGACGTGCCCGAGACGCCCCACCACCAGGCCGACTACGACCTCGTGCGGCGGATGCGGGCCTCGATCTGCGTCCTGGGCCCCCTGATCGCGCGGTGCGGCGCCGCGGACGTCGCGTTGCCCGGCGGCGACGCCATCGGTCCCCGGGGGCTGGACATGCATGTCGCGGGCCTGCAGAAGCTCGGCGCCACGTTCGACAACCAGCACGGCTTCCTGGTGGCCAAGGCGCGCGCGCTGCACGGTGGCCAGATCTGGCTGGACTTCCCCAGCGTCGGGGCCACCGAGAACATCCTGATGGCCGCGGTGCTGGCCCAGGGCACGACCGTCATCGACAACGCGGCCCGGGAGCCGGAGATCGTCGACATCTGCCAGATGCTCACCGACATGGGCGCCCAGATCGCAGGTGCCGGGTCCTCGACGATCACCGTGGACGGGGTGGCTGAGCTGTACCCGGTGGAGCACCGCACGGTGCCCGACCGGATCGTGGCCGGTACCTGGGCGGTCGCGGCGGCGATCACCGGGGGCGAGCTGTTCGTGCGCGGGGCGGTCGGGGGGCACCTGGAGATGGCGCTGGACAAGTTGGCCTCGGCCGGTGGGGTGATCCACATCCAGGACGAGGGGTTCAGCATCCGGATGGACGATCGCCCGCGCGCCGTGGACATCGTGACCCTGCCCTATCCGGGCTTCCCGACAGACCTGCAACCCCAGTTCATCGCGCTGAACGCGATCGCCGATGGCACGGCGATGATCACCGAGAACCTGTTCGAGGCGCGCTTCCGGTTCGTCAACGAGCTGTCCAGACTCGGGGCCGACGTGCGCACCGATGGCCACCACGCCCTGGTGCGTGGGCGCACGGCCCTGTCCGGGGCGCCGGTCGAGGCCGCCGACATCCGCGCCGGTGCCGGCCTGGTGCTCGCCGGGCTGGCCGCACATGGCTACACCACCGTCCACGAGATCCATCACATCGACCGCGGCTACGCCGGGTTCGTACCGAGCCTGGTCGGGGTCGGCGCGCACATCGAACGCGTCGAGATGCCCTCGCCCTTCGACGACTGAGCCGCTACCGCCGGGGCGCCTGCCCGCGGGCCGACCCGAGGTTACCCAGCGGTAACCGGCGGCGATAGGATTCGGGCGATTCGCTACGCCGAGGAGGCTCGCATGTCCACTGTCATGGTCGTCGGAGCAGGGCTGATGGGTTCGGGCATCGCCCAGGTGAGCGCCCTGGCCGGCCACGACGTCCTCCTGCACGACATCAGCACCGCCGCCGTGGACCGTGGCCGCAGCGCGGTCGAGGCCTCCCTGACGAAGTTCGCTGCGAAGGGGTCGATCAGCGCCGAGGACGCACAGGGCGCGCTGGCGCGGATCACCGGGGCGACCGACCTCGGCGGCGCGTCCCAGGCACAGGTGATCGTCGAGGCGATCATCGAGGAGGTCGACCTGAAGGCCGAGCTCTTCGCCGAGCTCGACCGGCTCGCCCCGGAGGGCGCGATCCTGGCCACCAACACGTCCGCGATCCCGATCACCCGGATCGCGGCGGCGACCCAGCGCCCCGAGGCGGTCGTGGGCACGCACTTCTTCTCCCCGGTGCCGATGATGAAGCTGTGCGAGCTGGTCCGGGGGCTCAAGACCTCCGACGAGACCCTGGCTGCGGCGCGCACCTGGGCCGAGGGCATCGGCAAGACCTGCATAGTGGTCAACCGCGACGTGGCGGGATTCGTGACCACGCGGATCATCACCGCGCTGGTCAACGAGGCCATCCGGCTGGTCGAGACCGGGGTTGCCAGCCCGGAGGACGTCGACATCGCCTGCAAGCTCGGCTTCGGACACGCCATGGGGCCCCTGGCCACTGCGGACCTCACCGGCATCGACGTGATGCGTCGGGCCTCGATGTCGATCTACAACGAGACCGCGGAGCAGTCGTTCTACCCGCCCGAGCTGATCACGCGGATGGCCATCGCCGGCGACCTGGGCCGCAAGAGCGGCCAAGGTTTCTACACCTACTGAGGCTGACCCGCAGCCCGAACCCGCAGGTGCCGGCGCCCGGCCGGGACATACCCACTGCGCCGAGCCGTGACCGGGCCCACCGTGCCGAGGTGGCTGCGCACGCAGGTCCTCAGCGTCCGGCTACTGGTAGGACACCCATCGGGGCTGCGGGTCGACGTTCTTCATGGTCGCCCTGGGGTTGAGCATCGGCCGGTCCTCGTCGATGAAGTTCTTCCAGCCGAACTTGATGGCCCTCGGTGCGCCGGCACGCAGCGCTCGCCAGGTCGCCTGCTTGGCCGGCTGGGACCCCAGGCCGTCCATCTGGATGGCCATCGCGATCTCGGGGTGCGAGGTGTCCAGCGCGGAGCGGTTGCCGATCATCGAGGTGCGGAACTGGTGCAGCAGCAGCATCTTCTGCGGCAGGCCCGCCTTGCGCGTGAGGTGGGCCAACCAGTCCGCGACCCGGTTGATCTCGCGGGCGTCCACCGACCCGATCTGGCGCAGGTGCCGCTGCCCCGGCTTCAGCCGCCACTCCGGGTCCAGGGCCAGGCCCACATGCGGCTGCTTCAGCAGCGACCGGTACCGCTTGGCCTGGGTCAGGAAGTCGGTCCGGCCGGGCTGGAGGTCCAGCACCACGTACACGCCGTTGCGCCGGGCCGCCGTGACCAGCGGCGCGAGCTTCTCGATGGAGGACTCCGCGGAGTAGTCGCCGTCCCGGCCGGCCGACGCCGAGGCGATCGTCGCGATGATCTCCAGAGCGGGCACGACTGTGCGCGTGGTGTGCGGCCGGTAGGCGGCGGCCACCCTCTTGGCCCGACGGATCGTGGCCGACGTGCCCTGCTCGCCCAGGACGCCCAGCGCGCGGGTGCCCGGGTGGCCGTAGAGCGCCACGTAGGTCTTGCGTGTGAAGACCTTGCTGCCGCCGCCGGGCAGGGTGGCGGTGCCGAAGGCGACCTGGGCTGTGGAGGTCGGGTTCAGGGCGGGGCTGTGACCGGTGGCGGGGAACGTCGCGATCCCCGGAGTGCTGGCCGAGGTCGCCGTGCGCAGCGACACCTCGCGTGCGCTCGCGGGACCCTGCGCGCTCAGCGACCCGGACGCGGCTGCCGCGCCCGCGGCCAGGCTCAGGGCGCTGCCACGGCCACACTCGTCCGAAGGGTCCCTCGCATGGCTGCCTCCTGCACCGTGGGCCTACGCGCAGGGTAGCCCCTGCCGGCCCCGCACTGGGGGAAGTACCGGTGCCGACCGACCGCACGGGCTCACGCACGTCCAGGACCCTCAGCCGGGCACTACGACCCGTGCATCGACCCGCCGGGCCCACCCGGTGACGATCAGGTACTGGGCGCCCAGATAGGTCGCCATGACGACCAGCCCGCGGCCGGGGAACCCCAGGTCCGCGAGGTCCAGCCCGATCAGCATGTCGGAGATCAGGAACAGCAGGCCGCCCATCGCGATCCGGCGATCCACCCCGGCGGCCACGCTGGCCATCACGCACAGGGCCAGGCTGTAGAGGGCGATCGGCCCCTGCAGGTCTCCCAGGCGCGGGCCGAGCACCAGGTTCGCCACGACCCAGAACACCAGGTACCCCACCGCGATCCATGGTTGGCGGCGCACGTTCGCCCACGCGCCCATGCCCAGGAATCCCAGGACGTAGCAGACCTGCATGCCGAGGAAGCCGGCCATCCCGACCAGGAAGGTCGCGTCGAACTCCAGGCCCACGTCCCCGACGGTGGCCAGGACCAGGCCCGCGACCAGCAGCCGCGGGGCGGCGCCGCGCAGCGCGACCAGTACCCACAGCAGGAGGGTGGGCATCAGCAGGCCCTTGGCCAGCGTGTGCCCCCAGCCGCTGGCGCCCAGCACCTCCAGAGCCAGGTACCCGGCCCAGAGCAGCCCCACCAGCAGCCAGGCCGAACGCTGGCGCTGATCGTCGAGATGATGGGTGCCGCCCACGGTCCCAGCCATGCTGGCGACGGTACTCTCCGGGGGACCCGCCCAGCCCGGCATGGACCCCTGCCGCTCGATATTCTCGCGCCGCAGGCCGCCGGTGCGCCACGCCCGGCGCGAGGTCGAGGAGAACACATGCGCATCCTGGTCATCGGCGCCGGTGGCGTCGGCTCGTCCGCGGCGTTGATCGCCGCACGTCGAGACTTCTTCGAAACGATGGTCATCGCCGACTATGACGCCGAGCGGGCAGCAGCGCTGGTCGCCCGCCTCGACGATCCCCGGTTCACCGCAGCGCAGGTCGATGCCAGCAGCGCGGACGCGGTGACCGAACTGTGCCGCGAGCATGGGGCCACGCATGTGCTCAACGCGGTCGACCCGCGGTACGTGCTGCCGATCTTCCACGGCGCGTTCGCCGCCGGCGTGCACTATTTGGACACCGCGATGAGCCTGTCGCATCGGCACCCGGAGCAGCCCTACGCCCTGCCCGGGGTGATGCTCGGTGACGAGCAGTTCGCCGAGCACGAGGCGTGGGTCGGCACTGGGCAGCTCGCGCTGGTCGGGATGGGCGTGGAGCCAGGCTTGGCCGACGTGTTCGCCCGGTACGCGGCCGATGAGCTGTTCAGCGAGATCGACGAGCTCGGGGTGCGCGACGCCTCCAACCTGGTCGTGCGCGGCTACGACTTCGCTCCCTCGTTCTCCATCTGGACCACGATCGAGGAGTGCCTGAACCCGCCGCTGATCTGGCAGGCGGACCGCGGTCACTTCACCACCGAGCCGTTCAGCGAGCCGGAGGTGTTCGAGTTCCCGGACGGCATCGGGCCGGTGGAGTGCGTCAATGTCGAGCACGAGGAGGTCGTGCTCATGCCCCGGGTGCTCGACGCCAAGCGGGTCACCTTCAAGTTCGGCCTCGGCGACGAGTTCATCGAGGTGCTGCGCACCCTGAACAAGCTGGGATTGGATCGCACCGCGCCCGTGACCGTGCGCGGCCAGGCGGTCTCGCCGCGCGACGTGGTGGCCGCCTGCCTGCCCGACCCGTTGACCCTCGGGGACAGGATGACGGGCAAGACCTGTGCGGGCGTGTGGGTCACCGGCACCGGCAAGGACGGCAACCCGCGCGAGGTGTACATCTACCACGTGGCCGACAACGAGTGGACGATGGCCGAGTACGGCGCCCAGGCGGTCGTCTGGCAGACCGCGATGAACCCGGTGGTCGCCCTCGAGCTGCTGGCCACCGGGGCGTGGTCCGGTGCGGGCGTGCTCGGTCCGGAGTCCTTCGAGGCAGGCGCGTTCCTGGACCTGCTGCGCGACGGCTACGGCGAGAACTGGGTCGTCCAGGAGCGCACGCCGGGAGCGTGAGGAAGGGGCCGGACGACCCCTGCGACGTCCACCAGGGCGCACCGGTCCGGGCCGCCCAGCCCCGAGCAGGTGCCTGTTCGGACGGGTTCGCCTCGCTGGTGGCTCAGTCCAGGCCGAGGATGGCCGCCTCGATGATGTCCAGCGCCTCGGCGAGCAGGTGCTCGGGAATCGACAGCGGCGGCAGGAAGCGCAGCACGTTTGCGTAGGTGCCGGCCGTCAGCACCACGACCCCCTGGTTGTGGCACGCCTTGGCCACCGCGGAGGTGGCGGCCGCGTCGGGCTCCATGGTCCCGGGCACGACCAGTTCGACGGCGATCATCGCGCCACGTCCGCGGACCTCGCCGATCCGTGCCGACCGTTGCGCTATCGAGCGCAGCGCAGGCAGCATCGTGTCGCCGACCCGACGGGCTGCGGCGTTCAGGTCGTGCTCGCGCATCTCGGCGATCGCGCCCAGGGCGGCCGCGCACGCGATCGGGTTTCCGCCGTAGGTGCCGCCCAGGCCGCCGACGTGCACGGCGTCCATGATCTCCGCGCGCCCGGTGACGCCGGCCAGCGGCAGGCCACCGGCAATGCCCTTGGCGGTGGTGATCAGGTCGGGCACGACCCCCTCGTGGTCGCAGGCGAACCAGTCCCCGGTGCGGCAGAAGCCGGTCTGGATCTCGTCGGCGACGAACACGATCCCGTGCGCCCGGGCGTACTCGACCAGCTCGGGGAGGAACCCCTCGGCCGGGGCGATGAATCCGCCCTCGCCGGCGATCGGCTCGACGATGATCGCCGCGACGTTCTCCGCGCCGATCTCCTTGTCGATCCGGCTGATGGCCCGCGCCGCGGCCTGCGCCCCGGACAGGCCGTCTCGGAACGGGTAGCTCAGCGGCACCCGGTACACCTCGGGGGCGAACGGTCCGAAGGACTGCTTGTAGGGCATGTTCTTGGCCGTCAGCGCCAGGGTCAGGTTGGTCCGGCCGTGGTAGCCGTGCTCGAAGGCGACGACTGCCTGCCGGTGGGTATGGGCGCGGGCGATCTTCACCGCGTTCTCCACCGCCTCGGCACCGGAGTTGAACAGCGCGGAACGCTTCACGTGATCCCCGGGGGTCAGCTCGTTGAGCGCCTCGCACACCGCGACGTAGGACTCGTACGGGGTCACCATGAAACTCGTATGGGTGAACTCGGCCACGGCCCGGGTGACGTTCTCCACCACCGTGGGCGCGGAGTTGCCGACCGTGGTGACCGCGATCCCGGAGCCCATGTCGATCAGGGAGTTGCCGTCCACATCGACCAGCACCCCCCCACCGGCCGCGGCGACGAACACCGGCAGGCTGCTGCCCAGACCCGCCGAGACCGCGGCCGTGCGCCGGGCCTGCAACTCGATGCTGCGGGGGCCGGGAATCGAGGTGATCAGGCGGCGCTCCTGGGGGAGCGCGGGTCCGCCGGTGGTCAGGGCCGCGTCGAGGCTCATGGGGTGCTCCGTCTGCGTCGAGTGGTTCGGTGGCCGGTGTCCGGCCGATCCCGGCCGCGAATGCTGCGGCGGCCGACCGGGGCCGCGCACGGCTGCGCTCGCCCGACAGCCTACGCGTTCGGCCAGGCGCACACGACCCTGGGCAGGGGCTCGAATCAGGCCCGAAATGGAACAGATGGTGGGCAATCCGGCTATCTGGCCCCCTACTTCGACGGATTCCGTTGCCGGCCACGGCCTGGGCTCGGGTCCTGCGCGTGCGTGGGCGCCGGAGGTCCGAGCATCGGTGACAATGGGGTCATGACCTCGGCACCCCCGACTCCGGCAACCAGGTCCGGGCGCCGGGACGTCATCCTGCTGGGCAGCACCGGCTCGATCGGCACCCAGGCGCTGGACGTGATCGCGCGCAATCCCGACCGGTTCCGGGTGGTGGGGCTGGCTGCCGGCGGTGCCGACGTCACGCTGCTGGCCGAGCAGGCCGCGACCTTCGAGGTGCCCCGGGTCGCGATCGCGGACGGCGAACGAGCCGCCGAACTGGAGTCCGCCCTGGGTCGGGCACTGCCCACCGGTCGGCGCCCGCAGGTACTGGCCGGGCCGGACGCTGCCGCCGATCTGGCCGGCAGTGCGTGCGACGTGGTCCTCAACGCGATGACCGGAGCTGTGGGCCTGGCCCCGACCCTGGCGGCCCTGCGAGCCGGCCACAGCCTGGCCCTGGCCAACAAGGAGTCGCTGATCATCGGGGGACCCCTGATCAGCGCCGTGGCGGCTCCCGGGCAGATCGTCCCGGTCGACTCCGAGCACTCCGCCCTGGCGCAGTGCCTCGCGGGAGGCCGCTCCGACGAGGTGCGCCGACTGGTCCTGACCGCCAGCGGGGGCCCGTTCCGGGGTCGCAGCCGCGCCGAGCTGGCCGAGGTGACCCCCGAGCAGGCGATGGCCCATCCCACCTGGGCGATGGGTCCGGTGATCACGATCAACTCGGCCACCCTGGTCAACAAGGGTCTCGAGGTGATCGAGGCGCATCTGCTTTTCGACATCCCGATGGACCGGATCACGGTGATGGTCCATCCTCAGTCCGTGGTGCACTCGATGGTGGAGTTCGTCGACGGCTCGACGCTGGCCCAGGCCAGCCCGCCGGACATGCGCCTGCCGATCGCCCTGGGCCTGAGCTGGCCCGAGCGGATCCCGGACGCCGCACCGGGACTGGACTGGAGCACGGCGCACGCCTGGACCTTCGAGCCGCTGGATGACGCCGCGTTCCCGGCCGTCCGGTTGGCCCGGGGCGCGGGGGGGACCGGGGGCACCGCGCCAACAGTGTTCAACGCGGCCAACGAGGAGTCCGTCGCCGCGTTTCGCGCCGGGCGGCTGTCCTTCGTCGGGATCGTGGACACCATCGAGGCGGTCCTGGCCGCGCACGTCCCGATCCTCGGGTCGCAGTTCACCGTGGCGGCAGTCGACGCCGCCGACACCTGGGCGCGCGTGCGGGCCCGAGCCCTGATCGAGACGGGGGAGCGCTGATGGAACCGTTGTTGTTCGTGCTGGGGATCGTGCTGGCCGTGATCGGGGTGGGGGCCTCGATCGGCCTGCACGAGATCGGGCATCTGGTGCCGGCGAAGCGCTTCGGCGTGCGCGTGCCGCAGTACATGATCGGGTTCGGGCCCACCCTGTGGTCCAGGCGCGGAGAGGAGACCGAGTACGGGGTCAAGTGGATCCCGCTGGGCGGCTACATCCGGATGATCGGGATGTTCCCCCCGCCGAAGGGCGCTCCGCAGGGGTCCGCCGGTCGCGGCACCACCGGTCGGTTCCAGATGCTGGCCGAGGAGGCCCGCGCGGCGGCGTGGGAGGAGGTCGCTCCCGGCGACGAGAAGCGTCTGTTCTACCGCCTGAGTGCCCCGCGCAAGGTCGTGGTCATGCTCGGCGGCCCCACGATGAACCTGATCCTGGCAGCGATCATGTTCGCCCTGCTGCTGGTCGGCATCGGCATCCCCACCCCGACCACGACCGTGGCCGAGGTGGGCACGTGCGTGCCGTCGGTGATGGCCTCCCGGGAGGCCGCTGAGGCGGCCCTGGCCGATCCCGAGGCCAGCCGTTCGGACGCCGAGTGCACCGCCGCGGACCCGGTCTCGCCCGCGGTGAGCGCCGGACTGGTGGCCGGGGACCGGATCACCTCGATCGACGGCACGCCGGTCGACGAGTGGAGCCAGCTGACCGAGGTGACCCGCGCCAAGCCCGGGCAGGAGGTCGTGCTCGGCATCGAGGGCGCCGGGGGGGCACGCGAGGTCAGTGTCCCGATGGCCACGGCCTACCGGCCCGTGCTCACCGACGACGGACTGGTCGGCGACGAGATCGTGACCACCGGCTACATCGGCGTGGTGCCGCAGTCGCAGTACGTCGCGCAGCCGATCGGGCAGGTCCCAGTCGTCATGTGGGATGTCGCCGTGCGCAGCGGCCAGGCCCTGGTCTCGCTGCCGGTCCGGGTCTACGAGCTGGCCCGCGACATGGTCGTGGGCAATCCTCGCGACCCGGAGAGCCCGGTCAGCGTCGTGGGCGTGGGCCGGATCTCCGGTGAGGTCGTGGCCGCCGACGAGCCGGTCAAGTCCAAGTTCGCGATCCTGCTGAGCCTGATGGCCAGCCTGAACCTGTTCCTGTTCCTGTTCAACCTGCTCCCCGTCCTGCCCCTGGACGGCGGGCACGTGGTGGGCGCGATCTACGAAGGGGCCCGACGCACCGTTGCGCGCCTGCGCGGGGCGGCCGACCCGGGACCGGTGGACGTGTCGCGGCTGTTGCCGTTGTCCTACGGGTTCGGCGTGGCGCTGATCGCGGTGTCCAGCGTGGTAATCCTCGCTGACATCATCAACCCGATCTCCCTGTTCGGCTGAGCCGCGACCGTGCCC
>JBAVKQ010000263.1:0-1912 GCA_049688395.1 Candidatus Nanopelagicales bacterium | reverse complement strand
TCGAAGCAGCTGCCCTGCGCGAGGGTCGCTCGGTCAACGCCTGGCTGGTGCGGGCCGCCGCCGCTGCGATCGAGCCCTCGGAACCCATCCCGCCGAGCGTGCCCAGCCCCCCGGCGGCCTCCCGCCGTGGCACCAAGCGCGTCACCGGCTGGGCACAGTGAACGAGAGGAACACCATGAGCACCTTCTCCACCCCCACGCCCATCGCGGTCACCATCGAGGCCAATTTCGCCGAGGTCCAGGTCGTGGCCAGTGACCGCGCCGACACCGTGGTCGACGTGCGCCCGACCGACCCGGACGATCGCGCGCATGTGCAGCTCGCCGAGGCCACCGGCGTCGAGCTGCTCCGCGACCAGCTGCGGGTGATCGCCCCGAAGCCGGGCCTGCTGTCCCGGATCCTCAGCTCCCCGTCGCTGGACATCACGATCAGCGTGCCGAGCGGGTCACCGGTGCGCGCCGACCTGGGGGCGGGCAACGTCGAGGCGACGGGCACCCTGGGCCAGTGCACGGTCCGCACGGGCGCCGGAAACATCCGCCTGGGCGACACCGGGGCGCTCGATGCGCGCAGCGGCACCGGCGACATCGTCGTCGGCCACGTCACCGGTGACGCCACGCTCGAGACGCCGGCCGGCCATACCCAGATCGCCTCGGCGACGGGCGATGTCGCCATCAAGAACGGCAGCACCGGTCCACGGATCGGGACGGTCGCCGGTGACCTGCGGGTCCGGGCCGGGCACGGCCGTATCGAGGTCGAGGCGGTGGCAGGCAGCGTCGATGCCCGCACTGCCCACGGGGCAGTGGCGATCGGGGTCGCCACCGGGGTCGACGTCGACCTCAAGACCTCCCACGGGGATCTCGAGGTCGGCATCCCGGACGGCCGTGCCGTGTGGCTGGACCTCGACACGAAGTACGGCCGGGTGGTCAGCGAGTTCGTCCCGACCACCGAGGCACCGCCGACTGTTGGGCCCTCGGTGCGCATCGTCGGGCGCACGTCGTACGGCGACATCCGGATCCGGCGGATCGGCGACACCCCCGACCTCGACGGGTCGGTGTGACCATGAGCCCAGGGACGCTGGCGATCGAGGCCGTCGGCCTCACCCGCCGCTACGGCGAGGCCACCGTCCTCGACGCGGTCGACCTGCAGGTAGAGCAGGGCGAGATCGTCGCCATGCTCGGCCCAACGGTGCGGGCAAGACCACGATGGTCAGCATCCTGTCCACCCTGATCAAGCCCACCGCCGGAAGCGGGCGCGTCCTGGGCCATGACGTGGTCCACGAGGCCGACGCGGTCCGGCGGCTGATCCGTGTCACCGGGCAGTTTTCCGCGGTGGACGACCGGCTCACCGGCCGGGAGAGCCTGAACCTCATGGCCGACCTGCACCACCTGCCCCGCGCCCAGGGTCGCGCCCGGGCCGGCGAGCTGCTCGATACCTTCGAGCTGGTCGAGGCCGCCGACCGGGTGCCCACCACCTACTCCGGGGGCATGCTCCGCCGCCTGGACCTGGCGATGACCCTGATCGGCCGGCCGAAGATCATCTTCCTCTTCGAGCCCACCACCGGGCTGGATCCCCGATCCCGGCGGACCGTCTGGGAGATCGTCCGCGGCCACCTGCGCCAGGGTGTCTCCATCCTGCTCACCACCCAGTACCTGCCCGAGGCCGACGAGCTCGCCGACCGTGTGGTCGTCCTCGACGCCGGTCGCATCGTCGCCGACGGCACGCCCGACGCCCTCAAACGCCAGGTGCCGGGCGGGCACGTCCGGGTCACGTTCGACTCCGACGAACCCCTGGCTGCTGCCGCCAGCGCCCTGGGCAGCCAGGCCGACACCGAGCACCGCGCGCTGACCATCCCGATCGACGGCAGCGTCGCCTCCCTGCGCGGCGCACTGGATCGGCTGACCCCCCACGAGTCCGC
>JBAVKQ010000262.1:0-7023 GCA_049688395.1 Candidatus Nanopelagicales bacterium | reverse complement strand
GTTCGGCGGGGCCCCGTCCGCCGGCTCGTGGTCGAAAGGGCCTCCCCCGAAGGAAGCGGCGGCCGGGTTCGCACTCGGCGCGGTGGAAAGGGGCCGCGGCCATCGCCCACTTCCGACCACGACCCGGCGAACCAACCGTGCCGCGCAGGGGCCACGGCCACTTCCGACCACGACTCGGCGGACCGAGACCGGGGCGGCCCGGGCTCCCCTGACCAGTCCCGGCACCGGTGCGGCCGCCGGCCCCCAGCCGGGACCTCGCACACAGTCCGGTCGAAGGGGCCGCGCTCGCACGTCCTGCGCGCGGACCTTGCCTACCGTGTGGTCGATAGACGGCTCCTGACCGGGGTTCTTTCGACCGCTCGGGGTGCAAGGTCGCCCTACCGGACGTGAGCCACGAGGCCTTTCGACCACTCGGGGTGCAAGGTTCGGTCACCGGCGCCGGGCGAGCTCGGCCCGCAGCGCGGCACGCATCACCTCGACGTCGGGACTGCGCCCGGTCATCAGCCGAACCTGCTCGACGGCCTGATGCAGCAGCATCTCGTCCCCGCCGACGGCGACTCCCCCGGCAGCCACCCAAGCGGCCAGCAACGGCGGGGGCCAGGGCGCGTAGGAGACGTCGAGCAGCGCCCCTGGGTCCGCGGGGACCGCACCGACCAGGCTCGCCGCCGCGCCCGCGGGCACCGTGCAGACCACGATCGAGGCCTCGCGCTGACCAGGCACCTGCTCGCGCCAGCCCACTGCATGCACAGCCACCCCCACCTGCTCGGCCACCTGCGCCAGGTCGGCGGCGACCTCAGGCCGACGGGCCTGCACGGTTACCTGCCGGCAGCCCAGCTGCGCCAGTGCGGCGATCGCCGAGGCCGCGGTCGCACCCGCGCCGAGCACCACTGCGGGCCCGGGCTGGGCCCCGATCCCGCGCAGCGCCGCGACGATCCCGCCGACGTCCGTGTTGTGCCCGACCGGGCCATTCGCGCCGAACACCACCGTGTTCGCCGCGCCGACCAGCGCGGCCACCGCACTGACCTCGGCCAGGAGCGGCAGCACCGCCCGCTTGAGCGGCATGGTCAGCGACAATCCCGCCCACTCGGGACCGCACCCAGCGAGGAAGTCGGCCAGGCCGACCTCGTCGCACTCGAGAGCTGCATACGTCCAGTCCAGGCCCAGGTCCGCGTAGGCCGCCCTGTGCAGCACCGGCGACAGGCTGTGCCCGATCGGGCTGCCCAGCACGGCCGCCCGACGAGTCACCGCCGGACTCACTGCGGGTTCTCGTCCAGCCACTTCGAGAGCTCGACGCGCCACGACTCGAACTGGCCGAAGTCGTCGGTGAACTTCGTCTCGCCGGTGTCCGGGTTCACGGTGACGTACCAGAGCCATGGCCCGTCCGCCGGGTTGAGCGCCGCCTGGATCGCGGCCTCCCCCGGCGAGTTGATCGGGGTGGGTGGCAGACCGACGTACCGGTAGGTGTTGAACGGCGAGTCGAGTTGCTCGATCTCCTTCTTGGTCAGGTTGATCTCGGACTTGCCCAGCGCGTAGTTGATCGTCGCGTCGATCTGCAGCAACCCGTTGGTTCCGCCCCAGATGTCGGGATCCAACCGGTTGTAGATCACCCGCGCCACCTTGTCGAAGTCGTCGGGATGCCCCTCGGCCTGGACCAGGCTCGCGATGGTCATCAACTCGTAGGGCGACACCCCGTTGGCCTTCGCACGGGCTTCGAGGTCGAGGCCCTGGGCCGCCTCGCTCCACCTCTTGACCGTGCGCGAGAGCACCTCCGTGGCGTTCTCGCCCTCGCTCAGCTCATAGGTGGCCGGGAAGACGAACCCCTCGGCGTTGTCCTCGGCGTAGTCGGGCAGCCCGATCTCGCCCCCCTCGGCGGCCCTGGTCAGCTTCTTCTTCGTGATGCCGGTGGCCTGGGAGATCGTGGCGATGCTCTGGTCCAGACGCAGCCCCTCCCGCAGGAGGAGCCGGTCGACGATCCGCGAGTCGGGGTCGACCATCCGCGCCACCGCCGCCTGCGCGCTCATCTGCTCGGCCATGTCGTAGGTACCGGGGCTGATCTTCTGCGCCTCGGGCTCGACCTTGGCAGCCTCCAGCCACGCGTCCACCGACGCGACCACGTCCTGAGCTTTGAGCGTCCGCCCGATCTCGGCCAGCGTCTGGCCCGGCTCCACCACGATCGCCACCGAGCCGGTCCCCTCGCTCGCGTAGTCCGCCGCGTCGGCCCCGAACGCCGGGAGCCGGTCGATCGCGAACTTGACCCCGAGCCCGATGGCCAGCAGCACGCCGAGGCTCAGCAGAACAGCCACCCAGGAACGACCCCGGTGCCGCATGCCCTCGGGCGGGCGGCTGTCCGGGGGGGTCTGTAGGCCGAGGTTGCTCATCTCACTCCTGCACCGGGGTCCCTGGCACACGTCCGGTCGCGCGCTCGGAGTCCACAGCGTATTGGACGATGATCACCGCGGCAGCCTGATCCACCACCGCACGGCCAGTACGAGCGGTGCGCCCGGACTCGCGCATCCCGCGCGTTGCGGCCACCGTGGACAGGCGTTCGTCGACCATGCGAACCGGCACCGGGTCCACCGCGAGCGCCAGTTGTGCGGCGAAGGCGCGGGCCGTGGCTGCTGCCGGGCCGGGTCGACCGGACATCGCCAGGGGCAGCCCGACAACCACCTCGATGGCCTCGAACTGCGCCACCAGCGCGACGATCCGGTCGACGTCGCCCTCGCCCCGGGGCACGGTCTCCACCGGGACACCGAGCACGCCGTCGGGGTCGGTCCGGGCCACCCCGATGCGCACACTGCCGACGTCGACGCCGATGCGCACTCCGCGACGCACTGGATTCGCCCTAGGCCCGGGCCGCCAGGAACTCGCGGGCCGCCCGCAGGGCATCCTCGACTCCCGCGGGCCTGGACCCCCCGCCCTGGGCGGTGTCGGTCTTGCCGCCGCCCCGGCCGTCCACTGCCGGCAGGGCAGCCGCGAGGACCTCGCGCGCGCTCAGGCCCGCTTCCTGGCCGCGCTGATTCACGCTGACCAGCAGCGAGACCTTGCCGCCGGCGACAGCGGCTCCGACCAGCACGACCGGGAAGTCCCGGGAGACCAGTTGCAGGGCCGCGTTCGTGGACTCGCGCAGGTCGGTGGCACTGGAGCCCTCAGGCAGCAGGTAGGTCCACGCCCGCACATCGCCGATGTCGTGGCGGGTGCCGATCGTGCCCTCGATGTTGGTCATCACCGCGGCCTTGCGCATCTGGCTGAGCTGGTTCTCGGCGTCCTTGAGCCGCGCCAGCAGCCCCCCGATGCGGTCGGTGAGCTCCTCGGGACGGGCCTTGACCAGTTGCGCCAGGTTGTTGAGCAGCAGGTGCTCGCGCGCCAGGAAGCGGTAGGCGTCGGCACCGACCAGCGCCTCCACGCGCCGGACCCCGGAGCCGATCGACGCCTCGGACAGGAACTTCACCACACCGAGCTGGCCGGAGCGGTCCGTGTGCGTGCCGCCGCACAGCTCGCGCGCCCAGTCCCCGACCGATACCACGCGCACCGAGTCGCCGTACTTCTCACCGAACAGGGCCATCGCCCCGATCGCGCGCGCCTGCTCCTGGCTCATGTACGCCGCGGTGACCTCGAGGTCCTCGAGCAGCAGCGTGTTGACCCGGTCCTCCACGTCGGTCATCACCGAGGCCGGCACCGGACCGGCGCTCGGGAAGTCGAAGCGCAGCCGCCCCGGGGCGTTCTCCGAGCCCATCTGGGTGGCCGTCTCGCCGAGGATCTCGCGGAACGCCTTGTGGATCATGTGCGTGGCGGTGTGCGCCCGGGAGATCGCCAGCCGGCGCGGGACGTCGACCTGCGCCAGCGCGGTCGCGCCGACCGAGGCCTCGCCGTCGGCGACTGTCGCCCGATGCACGAACAGGCCCGGCACCGGCTGCTGGACGTCGTACACGTCGAGCAGGGCGCCGTCAGCCAGCCGGATCCGGCCCTGGTCACCGATCTGGCCGCCACCCTCGGCGTAGAACGGGGTGCGGTCCAGCACGACCTCCACGTGGGTCCCCGGCCCGGCCGCCGGGACCGACTGGCCCTCGACCAGCAGGCCACGCAGGGTGCCCTCGGAGGTCACCTCGGTGTATCCGGTGAAGTCGGTCGTGCCCGAAGCGTCCATGACCTCCCGGTAGACCGTGGCCGGGGTCAGCCCCGCCTTGCGAACCCGGGCGTCAGCCTTGGCCCGCTCGCGCTGCTCGGTCATCAGCGCGCGGAACCCGGTCTCGTCGACCTCGACGCCGGCGTCGGCAGCCATCTCGAGGGTGATCTCGATCGGGAAGCCGAAGGTGTCGTGCAGCGTGAACGCCTCGGCGCCGGCCAGTACCACGGGCCCCGGGGCTCCGTGCGCGGAGGCCGGCTCGGCGGCCAGCGCCTGGGCCTTGGCGCGTGCCACCGAGGCCGCGAGCATCGTGGTGCCCCGGCCAAGGGTCTCGAGGAAGGAGGCCTCCTCGGCCACGGCGATCGACGTGATCCGCCCCGCGTCGCTGACCAGTTCGGGGTACTGCGGGCCCATCGCCTCGATGGCTGCGGTGACCAGCGCGCCCATCGACGGGTCGCCGGCGCCGAGCAGGCGCATCTTCTGCACGACCCGGCGCAGGATCCGGCGCAGGACGTAGCCGCGACCCTCGTTGCCCGGCAGGACGCCGTCGACGATCAGGAACGCGCACGTGCGGGCGTGGTCGGCGACCACCCGCAGGTCGACATCGCCCTTGGGGTGCGCGCCGTACCGAGTGCCCGACAGCGCCGTCGCGCGGTCGAGGATGTGCTTGGTGGTGTCGATCTCGTAGATGTTGTCCACGCCCTGCAGCAGGGCGGCCATCCGCTCCAGGCCCATCCCGGTGTCGATGTTCTTGTTCGGCAGGTCACCGCGGATGTCGAAGTCGATCTTGGTACGGACCTCGGCGAGCTCGGACTGCATGAACACCAGGTTCCACACCTCGAGGTAGCGGTCCTCGTCGGCGACCGGACCGCCCTCGCGACCATGCTCCGGGCCGCGGTCGAAGTAGATCTCCGAGCAGGGTCCGCCGGGGCCCGGTACGCCCATGTGCCAGTAGTTGTCGGCCAGCCCGCGGCGCTGGATGCGCTCTAGGGGCAGGCCGGCCTCGCGGTGCCAGATGTCGATGGCCTCGTCGTCGTCCTGGTAGACCGTCACCCAGAGCTTGTCCTCGGGGAAGCCGTAGCCGCCGTCGGCGACCGAGCCGGTGAGCAGCTCCCACGCGAACGGGATCGCCCCGGACTTGAAGTAGTCGCCGAACGAGAAGTTGCCGGCCATCTGGAAGAACGAGGCGTGCCGCGTGGTCTTGCCGACCTCCTCGATGTCCAGGGTGCGCACGCACTTCTGCACGCTGGTTGCGCGGTCGTACGGCGGGGTCGCCTGGCCCAGGAAGTAGGGCTTGAACGGGACCATGCCGGCGTTGACGAACAGCAGGGTCGGATCGTCGAGCAGCAGGCTCGCGCTGGGCACCGGGGTATGGCCGCGCTCGGCGAAGAACGCCAGGAACCTGCGGCGGATCTCGGCGGAGTCCATGTAGGCCATGCTCATCGGCTGCCATCCGTCGTCGGAGCGGTCGCGGCCCGGCCGGGCTCGGCACCCAGGTGGGCCCCGGGGCCGGGGGCGGGCACCCAGCCATCGGGAACCGGCCCAGCGGCCGGCCCGGTGGCCTGCTGGGGAGCGGGAACCAGGTCGAGCTCCTGGGCCTGACCGCGCAGCAACCGGCCCTCGCGGCGCGCCTTGACCTCCTGCAACCGACCGAGGCTGTGCGCGGTGCGGCCGGCCATCCGGCTGGTCGCCTGCGCGGCGACCTGCGCGGAACCGAGCGGGCCCAGTTCCTTGGCCCGGTGCGCAGCCTGCGTGGCCTTGCGGTAGGCGATCACGCCACCGACGGCGCCGACGGCCGCCCAGAACGTCCGACTCATGGGCCGAACCCTAATGTGCGGCCCCGGGGCCGGCCGAATCGACGCCGGGCGTCGAGGGCCCGTGGACCGCCCCACGTCCGGGCGACCGACCGCGTGGCACGATTCGGACAGCCACCGGCCGCCGGCGGACACAGGTGTCCGGATCGTGCCATTGGCCGAAGGGCGCCGCGTGCGCGTCGCGTCACCGGGTCGGGTCAAGGCGCTTCGGTGTGGCGCGGCCCGGCCTCGGGTGGCGTCGCACCGAGGGCAGCCCGCAATCGGGCGAGCACGTCGGCGGCCCGGGCCTCGGCCCCGTGCCCGCCGGGCTCGTAGTAGCGCCGTCCCCGCACCTGGTCGGGGGCGTACTGCTGGGCCAGCACCCCGGCAGGATCGTCGTGTGGGTACCGATAGCCCACCACGCCCAGGGTCGCGGCGTTCGGGTAGTGCCCGTCGCGCAGGTGGGCGGGCACCGAGCCGACCCGCCCGGCGCGGACGTCGGCCTGGGCCGCGTCGATGGCGCGGATGACGGCGTTGGACTTCGGCGCCAGTGACAGGTGGATCGTGGCCTGCGCCAGTGGCAGGCGTGCCTCGGGCAGCCCGATCTGGGCCGAGGCCGTCATCGCGGCCGCGGCCACCGCCAGCGCGCCGGGATCGGCCAGGCCGATGTCCTCGCTGGCCAGGATCACCAACCGGCGCGCGATGAACCGGGGGTCCTCGCCGGCCTCGATCATCCGGGCCAGGTAGTGCAGGGCGGCATCGACATCGCTGCCCCGCACGCTCTTGATGAACGCCGAGATCACGTCGTAGTGCTGATCGCCGGTGCGGTCGTAGCGGACCAGGGCCCGCTGCACGGCGGCAGCCACATGTGCGGCGGTCACCTTCGGCAGCGCACTTCCCGGCGACGGGTCGCGCGGGTCCGCCTGCCCCGCATCGGCCCGGCCAGCGGCGTCGGCGGATGACGCGAAGGCCTGCGGGTCGGCGGATGACGCGGCGGCCAACGAGTCGATGGGCTGCGCGGAGGCCCACGCGTCGGCGGGTGACGCGGCGGCCAACGGGTCGGCGGGTCGCGCCGAGGCCGCATCGTCGAGTGGTGACGCGCCGGCC
>JBAVKQ010000261.1:0-2873 GCA_049688395.1 Candidatus Nanopelagicales bacterium | reverse complement strand
ACTATAGTAAAGGTCCCGGGGTCTTTCCGTCCTGCTGCGCGTAACGAGCATCTTTACTCGTAATGCAATTTCGCCGAGTTCGTGGTGGAGACAGCGCCCAAATCGTTACTCCATTCGTGCAGGTCGGAACTTACCCGACAAGGAATTTCGCTACCTTAGGATGGTTATAGTTACCACCGCCGTTTACTGGGGCTTAAGTTCGGTGCTTCGCTTGCGCTGACACTTCCCCTTAACCTTCCAGCACCGGGCAGGAGTCAGTCCGTATACATCGTCTTTCAACTTGGCACGGACCTGTGTTTTTAGTAAACAGTCGCTTGGGCCTGGTCTCTGCGACCCTCAATGCTCAGGCAGCAAGTGCCTTCACAAATTAGGTCCCCCTTATCCCGAAGTTACGGGGGTATTTTGCCGAGTTCCTTCACCATGATTCTCTCGATCGCCTTGGTATTCTCTACCTATCCACCTGTGTCGGTTTAGGGTACGGGCCGCTGATAACTCGCTCACGAAGATTTTCTAGGCAGCATAGGATCACCCACTTCAGAAGTCAGAGACTTCCTCGCCGTCATGTCTCAGGATATGTGAGGTGCGGATTTGCCTACACCTCTCCCTACGCACTTAGCCCGGGACTACCATCGCCCGGGATGGGCTACCTTCCTGCGTCCCTCCGCAGCTTGCCTAATACGAAATAGGGTCACAGACTCAGTCACACTCGGACCGAAGTCCTCCCATGACCTTGCGTGTTTAGCATCATTCGATTCAGCACGGTCGTTATTTCGCGGGTACGGGAATATCAACCCGTTGTCCATCGACTACGCCTGTCGGCCTCGCCTTAGGTCCCGACTTACCCAGGGCAGATTAGCTTGACCCTGGAACCCTTGGATATTCGGCGGACGGGTTTCTCACCCGTCATTCGCTACTCATGCCTGCATTCTCACTCGTGTGCTCTCCACGGCTGGGTTACCCCGCCGCTTCACAGCGCACACGACGCTCCCCTACCGATCCGTGCACCTGGACCACGAAGGCCTGGTTATAACACGAATCCCACAGCTTCGGCGGATGGCTTGAGCCCCGCTAAATTGTCGGCGCAAAATCACTTGACCAGTGAGCTATTACGCACTCTTTCAAGGGTGGCTGCTTCCAAGCCAACCTCCTGGTTGTCTATGCAACTTCACATCCTTTTCCACTTAGCCATCGCTTAGGGGCCTTAGCTGGTGATCTGGGCTGTTTCCCTCTCGACAATGAAGCTTATCCCCCACTGTCTCACTGCCGCGCTCTCACTTACCGGCATTCGGAGTTTGGCTGAATTCGGTAAGCTTGTAGGCCCCCTAGTCCATCCAGTGCTCTACCTCCGGTAAGAAACACGCGACGCTGCACCTATATGCATTTCGGGGAGAACCAGCTATCACGTAGTTTGATTGGCCTTTCACCCCTATCCACAGCTCATCCCCTCGGTTTTCAACCCAAGTGGGTTCGGTCCTCCACGACGTCTTACCGTCGCTTCAACCTGGCCATGGATAGATCACTACGCTTCGGGTCTAGAGCATGCGACTAAATCGCCCTATTCGGACTTGCTTTCGCTACGGCTTCCCCACACGGGTTAACCTCGCCACATACCACTAACTCGCAGGCTCATTCTTCAAAAGGCACGCCGTCACCCTTGCAGGCTCCGACGGATTGTAGGCAATCGGTTTCAGGTACTATTTCACTCCCCTCCCGGGGTACTTTTCACCTTTCCCTCACGGTACTTGTCCGCTATCGGTCATCAAGGAGTATTTAGGCTTAACGGGTGGTCCCGCCAGATTCATGCGGAATTTCAGGGGTTCCGCATTACTTGGGGTGACGCTCGAGAGAGATCAACTTACATCTACGGGGGTGTTACCCTCTTTGCCGGAACTTCCCAGAGTCCTTCGACTTCATTGATCTTTTTTTACTCTCTGACCGGTTGACAGCCTGGTCTGAACGGCCCCACAACACCCAACATGCAACGCCTGTCAGCTATCACACATGCTAGGTTTGGCCTCTTCCGCGTTCGCTCGCCACTACTTACGGAATCACGGTTGTTTTCTTTTCCTGTGGGTACTGAGATGTTTCACTTCCCCACGTTCCCTCCAGCTACCCTATATATTCAGGTAGAGGTCGCCGGACATTACTCCGGTTTCTTTCGAGGTTTCCCTATTCGGAGATCCCCGGATCGAAGCTCGTTTACCAGCTCCCCGGGGCTTATCGCAGGTTACAACGTCCTTCATCGGCTCTTGGTGCCTAGGCATCCACCGATTGCCCTTAGTAGCTTGTTATTTCACTACAAAGATGCTCGCGTCCACTGTGCAGTTCTCAAGAAACGGGCGGGCCCAGGTCATACCCCACGTGTTGCGGGGCTGTGGTCTGGTCCGCTTGAAGAGCTGTTGCCTAAGCAACCGACCCTTCAGGACCCAACAGTGTGCTTTGAGTTTTCGCTCCTGGACTCGAGGTTCCACTCCGCCGGCGAACCGGGGGTTGTACTGACGAGCCAGGTGGCTCAACTGAATAGTCAATGTTCCACTTCGGTGCCTGCCCTGGTCACCGGACGTACGCCGATGAAACCAAGAGCTGGACAGGGCGATTAACCCCTGCCAATGGGCTCCTTAGAAAGGAGGTGATCCAGCCGCACCTTCCGGTACGGCTACCTTGTTACGACTTAGTCCTAATTACCGGTCCCACCTTCGACGGCTCCCTCCACAAGGGTTAGGCCACCGGCTTCGGGTGTTACCGACTTTCATGACTTGACGGGCGGTGTGTACAAGGCCCGGGAACGTATTCACCGCAGCGTTGCTGATCTGCGATTACTAGCGACTCCGACTTCATGGGGTCGAGTTGCAGACCCCAATCCGAACTGAGAC
>JBAVKQ010000260.1:0-4920 GCA_049688395.1 Candidatus Nanopelagicales bacterium | reverse complement strand
ATCGGCAACTCCGCGCAGCTCCCAGGCCCAGGGCAGCGAGTACCAGCCGTTCTGCCCGCCGATCGAGACCACGACGTCCCAGACCCTCGCCGCAGGGGCCGCCACGACTGCGCTGCGGTCGTCGGTGAACAGCGACCCGCCGGCCCACTGCGGGTCGGTGGGCATCGGGTCACTGGGTGCGCCCCGGACCGAGGCGCTCGACCAGCGGGTGGCCACCTGGGCATCCTGAACCCGCTGAAGTGCCAGTCGCACGGAGTCATCGAACCCCAGCAGCCCACTGGGCGGATCGGGGATCAGCGCGCGGATGTCGTCCTCGGCGCAGACCACCTCGTTGCGCAGGGAGGCGACCAGGGGCCGGGCGATGCTGCTGGGCACCGGCGTGACCAGGCCGACCCAGCGCGCCGAGAGCTCGGGCTGCAGCAGGTTCACCGGGTAGATCCGCCGACGCTTGAGGCCGCTGACGGCGGCGAAGTGCTGCATCATCTCCTCGTAGGTCAGCACGTCCGGGCCGCCGATGTCGAAGCCGCGGCTCACATCGTCGGGCAGGGACGCGCTGCCGACCAGGTAATGCAGCACGTCGCGGATCGCGATCGGCTGGATCCGGGTGCGCACCCAGCGCGGGGTGATCATCGCGGGCAGGCGCTCGGTCAGGTAGCGCATCATCTCGAAGGACACCGACCCCGATCCGATCACCACCGCGGCGCCCAGTGCGGCCGTCGGGACGCCGGAGTCCAACAGGATCCAGCCCACCTCCGCGCGCGAGCGCAGATGCTCGGACAGGTCGGCGTCATGCGCCAGCCCACCGAGGTAGACCAACCGGCTGATGGCGGCCTCGCGCGCCGCGGTGGCGAACGTTCGGGCCATCTCCCGCTCCGTGCGCTCGAACTCCGGTCCCGTGCCCAGGGAGTGGATCAGGTAGTACGCCACGTCCACGTCGGCCATGGCCGAGGCCAGGGCCTGCGCGTCCCCGGCGTCGCCGGGCGCGATCTCGACGTCGTCATGCCAGGGCAGGTCGCGCAGCCGCTCAGGGTGCCGGGCGAGCACCCGTACCCGGTAGCCGGCCGCGAGCAACTCGGGGACCAGGCGCCCCCCGACGTAGCCGGTGGCCCCGGTGACCAGGCAGCGGCGTCCGGGCGGGGAGGACGGCGCAGGGGAGGGCTCGGGCTCTATGCCGGCAGCGGTATCGATGCCCAGGCCCTGATCGAGAGCGCCGGCCGGGGCCAGGGTGTCGCCCGGGCCGAGGGCGGTGGGAAGGGGGTTCTGGGCCGCCGGGGCAGTGGCGTCCGGGCCGAACGGCTCGGAACTGGGCGGCGGCTGCGCGGAGTCCATGTGCGTCAGTCTGATGGGCAGGCCCGCGTCCGCAACCGCAGGGGCGGCTCGCGGCTGCTACCCGGCCGGTCCGGCAGCGGCTCCCGGGGGCGCCGAGCCGGGTGGCAGCGGAATCCCATCCGGGCCCATCTGGGCGGGCCGGATGAGCACCGGCACGACGATCCCGGCCCGGTCGAAGGCCATCTTCAACCGCTCGCGCAGCTCGCGGGTCAGCGGGATCTGCTGGCCGGCCCGCGCTCTGGTCATCACACGCACGTAGACCGCCTCGCCGGAGACCGCATCGACGCCGCTGAACACGGGTCGGCCGAGCATCCGCTGGCGGGTCTCGGGGTCCTTGGCCATGTCCTCGCCCACATGGATCACGATCGTGCGGATCGCCTCGAGGTCGGCGTCGTAGGAGACCGGGATCACCACCGCGGCCATCGTCCAGCCCTGGGACTGGTTGGCCACGCGCAGGATCTCGCCGTTGCGGACGTACCAGACCACCCCCGAGGGGTCGCGGATCCGGGTGACCCGCAGCGCGACCTCCTCGACCGTGCCGGTCACCTCGCCCACGTCCACGAGATCGCCCACGCCGTACTGGTCCTCGACGATCATGAAGAACCCGGACAGGTAGTCCTTGACCAGGGTCTGGGCGCCGAACCCCAGCGCCACACCGACCACGCCGGCACTGGCCATGATCGGTGCGATGTTGACGCCCAGCTGGGTCATGATCAGCAGGCTGGCCGTGCCCCACAGGGCGATGATCATCGCGCTGCGCACGAGCTGGCCGACGGCCTCGGCACGCTGCTCGCGGCGCTGGCTCATGATCAGTGACTGCAACTCGACCGTGGCCTCGGGGGTGTCGGTCATCGAGTCGACTCGGCTGCGGCTCGAGTTGACCCAGCGGATCACCGCCCGCTTGATCAGTCGGGACCCGAACAGGTGCAGCAGCGCGCTGACCGCGACGATGATCCCGATCGTGAGCAGGCTCCCGCCGAACGATCCCAGCGCGTCGATCGGGCTGGGGTTGGCGTCCGCGGGTGGGGAGGTCTCGGTGGCCGTTCTGATCACGCCTCGAACCCTACGGCCACCGGGCCGCACGGCGCGCCCGCCCAGTGGTCGGCCGAACGCGTGCACCGTCCAGCCCGCCCCTGCGCGCGGGCGCCCCGGCCGACGCCCTAGCCTGACTCCCATGCCCTGGAGGTCCTCGGATCATCGACCCCGGTACGGCGCACGCGCTGCCGTGCAGCCCGGCGAACCCTCCCTGAGGCACCACCCCACGAACGACTGGAGACTCCTGTGGTGACTTCGACCCACGTCGGCGACGAGGACTCGGCAGCACAGCCGGCCGCTGCAGCCATGGCTCCGGCCCCGGCCCCGACCGGTCCGGTGCCCATCGTCGAGCCCGTCTGGGTCGAGCCCGGCGGGGAGCTCGTGGAGCTGGCCCGGGCCTACGGGGTGGCCGTCGAGTACTGGGACCAGTCCGGTGAGTACCACCGGATCGGAGCAGCGACGATCACGGCGGTGCTCGAGGCCCTCGAAGTGGATGTCAGCACGCCCGAAGCCATCTGGAACGCGCTGTACGCGCGGCGCAACGCCCCCTGGCGGCGGATGCTGCCGCCGGTGTTCGTCACGCGGTCGGGTTCGGACAACCAGTGCTGGGTGCACATCCCGCACGGTGACTCGGTGTCGATGTGGGTCGACCGCGAGGAGGGCGGCGACGCGTGGTTCCTGCACCAGGTGGACCGCTGGGTGGAACCCCGGCACGTCGACGGCACGCTGATCGGGGAGGCCACGTTCGCCATCCCCGGTGACCTGCCCCTGGGCTGGCACACCATGTGGGCCCGCTCGGAAGGTGCCGACGGGGTGGTCCGGGAGGCCTCCTGCCCGCTGGTCGTGACCCCGGGGAGGCTGGCTCCGCCCGCCCTGGCCGCCGGCCGGCAGTGGGGGTTCATGACCCAGGTGTACGCGATGCGCTCGGAGGGCTCCTGGGGTGCCGGCGACCTGGTCGACCTGGCCGAGCTCGCCGCATGGAGCGGTCACGCAGAGGGGGCCGACTTCGTGCTGGTCAACCCGATGCACGCCGCCTCGCCGGCCGCGCCCATGGAGCCCTCGCCCTACCTGCCGGTGACCCGGCGCTTCGCCAACCCGCTGTACCTGCGGGTGGAGGCCATCGAGGAGTACGCCGGCCTGTCGGCCCAGGATCGGGGCCGGATCGAGACCCTGGCCGTCCCGGTGCGGGCGCTGTCCACCTCGCCGGACCTGATCGACCGGGACGTCATCTGGGCGGCGAAGTCCCAGGCGCTGGCGATCGTGTTCGACGCCCCGCTGACGCCGGGCCGCCAGGCCCTGTTCGAGGCGTTCGTCGAGCGGGAGGGCCAGGGCCTGATCGACTTCGCGACCTGGTGCGCGCTGGTCGAGGCCCATGGCGCGGACTCGGCGGCCTGGCCGGTGGCCCTGCAGGACCCGAGGTCCGACGCGGTGGCTGCCGAGCGCGAGCGGTTGGCTGACCGGGTCAGGTGGCACTCGTGGTTGCAGTGGCAGCTCGACGACCAGCTGGGCCGCGCCCAGCAGGCCGCTGTGGCGGCCGGGATGCGCTCGGGGATCGTGCACGACCTCGCCGTGGGGGTGCACCCGTTCGGCTCGGACGCCTGGGCGCTGCGCGACGTGCTGGCCCAGGGCGTGTGGGTGGGCGCCCCGCCGGACATGTACAACCAGCTCGGCCAGAACTGGTCGCAGCCGCCGTGGCGGCCCGACGCCCTGGCCGAGGCCGGTTTCCTGCCCTACCGCGACATGCTGCGCACGATCCTGCGCCACGCCGGCGGCATCCGGGTCGACCATGTGCTCGGGCTGTTCCGGCTGTGGTGGATCCCGGAGGGAATGCCCGCATACAGCGGCACGTTCGTGACCGCCGACCACGAGGCACTGATCGGGATCCTGGCCCTGGAGTCCCAGCGCGCCGGAGCCTGGCTGGTCGGTGAGGACCTCGGCACCGTGGAGCAGTGGGTGAAGGACTACCTGGGCGTCCGTGGGGTGCTGGGCACCTCGATCATGTGGTTCGAGCGGGACTACGCGGTGAGCCCCGACGTACCGCTGGATCCGGAGCGCTGGCGCGATGCCGCCCTGTCCTCGGTGACCGTGCACGACCTGCCGCCGACCGCGGGCTACCTGGCCGGCGAGCATGTGCGGATCCGCGACGAGCTCGGCCTGCTGACCCGCCCAGCCGCCGAGGAGCTGGCCGACAGCGACGCGCAGATCGCCGAGTGGCGGGCGCTGTGCGTGCAGCGCGGCTGGATGCCGGCCGACGGCGACGACGAGGACCTCATCGTGGCGCTGCACGAGGTCGTGGCAGCCTCACCGGCCATCCTGATCGGGGTGGCCCTGACCGATGCGGTCGGCGACCGGCGGGCGCAGAACCAGCCGGGCACGGACAAGGAGTACCCGAACTGGCGGGTGCCCATGACCGACGCGGCAGGTCGGGCGGTGCTGATCGAGGAGTTCCCGGACCTGCCGCTGCTGCGCCGGCTCGTCGAGGCGGTCAGCGGGCCGCGGTGAGGTGACCGGCTCGACGCCGTGCCGGTCCGCAGCCGGCGCGCCGCGGCGCTGAGC
>JBAVKQ010000259.1:0-2099 GCA_049688395.1 Candidatus Nanopelagicales bacterium | reverse complement strand
GCGTCGACCAGCGCGCGGGGCGTCCGGAAGCCCCGGGACAGGATCGACAGCCCGGCGGCCGCCCAGCCCAGTCGACCGGCCACGGCAACGACCTCACCCGCGCGAGCGCCGCTGCGCACGATCGGGGCGCTGCCGGTGAGCTCCCCCAGCGCGCTGACCGAGATCACGACCCGGTCGCTGCGCACCAGGTCGCCACCGACGATCGTCGCCCCCTGCTCCTCGGCCTCGGCCCGCAGACCGGAGTAGAGGTCGGTGACCCAGGGCACCGGCAGCTCTGCGGGCAGGCCCAGGGCGACCACCAGCGTGGTGGCCCGGGCGCCCATCACTGCGATGTCGATCAGGTTCTGGGCCGCGGCCCGGGCACCGATGTCGGCGGCGGTGGACCAGTCGCGACGGAAGTGTCGGCCCTCGACGAGCATGTCGGTGCTCACCACGAGCCGGCCGCCGGCGATCTCCACCACAGCGGCGTCGTCACCGATCCCGACCCGGACGCCCGCGCCGGCGTGTCCGGCCAGCACAGCCTCGATCCGAGCGATCAGGCCGAACTCCCCCACGTCGCTGATCAGTTCACCCGTGCCGGTCATGACTGTCCTCACCTTCGCCGCCCGCCCCGCTGCCAAAGGCGCCACGCTAGTCTGAACCCAGCGCTGCCCGGTACTCGGGTGGCCCCGACGGAAGGCCCGCATCATGGTGCATGCCTACATCCTGATCCAGACCGAGGTGGGCAAGGCACCCTCGGTGGTGGCAGAGATCGGCTCGATCGAGGGCGTCACCATCGCCCACGACGTGACCGGTCCCTACGACGTGATCGTGCAGGCGCAGGCCGGCTCGATCGACGACCTCGGACGGCTCGTGGTGGCCAGCATCCAGAAGGTGCCAGGGATCACGCGAACCCTGACCTGCCCGGTGGTCAACCTCTGAGGCGTCTCGTGGCTCCCGTGCCGCGGCTGCTCGTGGTGACTGTCGTCGGCTGCGGACTCGTCCTGGCCGGCTGCGCCCGCTCGGTGGCGGTCGACCCGCCGGCCAGCCCGGACCCCCAGGTGCTCGCCGCCTGCACGGCGTTGCACGCAGCGTTGCCCGCTGAGCTGTCGACCGTCGGAGAGCGCCGCGAGGTGACCCCCGAATCACCGCTGACCGCCGCGTACGGCGATCCGCCGGTCGGGGTGCGCTGCGGGGTGGCCGAACCGGTCGGGCTCGCCGCCGACGCACTGCTGGTCACCGTGGACGATGTCGACTGGTTCGCCCAGGAGCTCTCCAACGGGTGGCGGTTGACCACCGTGGAGCGGGTGGCCGCCGTGGAGATCACCGTCGACGAGGTGCACGGACCCGCGCCCTCGGTGGCCGCGGACCTCACCCCGGCGATCTCCGCTACGATCCCCCCGGCGCGCTGACGTCTCCTGGCGTCGGTGTGCACGGAACCGACCATCCGTGTGTCGATTCCGTGCACACGGATCGCCTGGGTCGGCCTCAGATGCCGGTGGTGCTGCGCGGGTAGACCGCTGCCGGGTCGGTGACGACGTTGACCAGGTAGGGCACCCCGGCGGCGTAGGCGCGGTCCAGGGCCGGGCCGATCTGCTCCGGGTCGGTGACCTGCTCACCGGCTCCGCCCAGGGCGGTGACGACCTGGTCGTAGCGGGCCGCCGGGTTCAGCTCGGTGGCCACGCCGTAGCCGTGCAGCATCTGCATGGGGCCGCGTTCGAGCCCCCAACCGGAGTTGTTGCCCATGACCATCACGACCGGCAGGTCCATGCGCACCAGCGTGTCGACGTCCATCAGGGAGAACCCGGCCGCGCCGTCGCCGAGCAGCAGGGTCACCTGCGCCGAGGGACGGGCGATGCGGGCGCCGATGGCATAGCCCAAACCGGTGCCCAGGCAGCCGAACGGGCCGGGGTCCAACCATCCGCCGGGCTGGCCGGGCTCGACGAACTTGCCCGCGAAGGACACGAAGTCGCCACCGTCGCCGATGGTGATCGCGTCCTGGGCCAGCCGGGGCAGCAACTCGCCGTAGATCCGGGCCGGGTGGATGGGGGCGGCGGCGCTGGTGAGCAGCGCTTCGTCGCGCGCCCGGGCCGCGAGATCCGTTGCGCGCAGGCCCGCAG
>JBAVKQ010000258.1:0-9463 GCA_049688395.1 Candidatus Nanopelagicales bacterium | reverse complement strand
CCGATTCAACAACCCAACCGAGACCACATCGGACAAACGCCGATCCGACTCAGGCTTCTTCCACCCAGACCGAGGCATACCCCCAAACTACACCCATGTAACTCTAATTGAACGGTATTGCGGCTAGATGGCGATCGCCACGAAGCCGACCACGTAGCAGCGGGTCCTGATGCCTTCCGGCTCAGATCTCGACGAAGACCTCGTCGCCCTCGACGGACACCGGGTAGGTGGTCAGCGGCGCCGGCTTGCGGCCGACCGCGATAACCCGCCGCGACCACCGGGGGACGGAGCGTCCGGCGATGCCGGCCGTCCAGTCGCGGTTCTCACCGGTCCTGACCACGAACGTCGAGTTGTGCCAGGGGCAGGTGACCACCCCGTCGGCGTAGTGCTGGCCCCCGGGCCCTGAGGTCAGCGACAGTCCCAGGTGCGGGCACTTGTTGTGCGCGGCGCAGACCCCCTCCTCGTCCCGGATGACGATGAGCTTGGTCCCCTCGACCTCGACCTCGCTGAGGTTGCCCGGGGTGAAGTCCTCAACCCTACCGATGCGAACCCTGCGCGCCATCACTGCTTCCCTCCTGCTCGGCCCCTCGATCGACGCTACCAGCGCACCTGTCGCGGCTTCGGGCCGCCTCCACCGGTAGGCCTTCCAGCAGTAACGACCGGGGTGGCTGGGTCAGCTCGGGTCGATCAGGGTGAGTTCTCCGGTGACGCGCCGGTCTGCTGGCAGACCATGTCCCAGAGTTGGGCGTGCTCGGCAGGTGATCCTCCGGTTCCGGGCAGCCACACGGTGCGCCGGGGTCGGCGGTCCAGCCAGAAGGTGCCGCTCGGGGCTGGGATCGGGTCCACCCCGGCGAGCCAGACGATGGTGTCGGCACCCTCGTCTGCGGTTCGTAGGATCGGTCGGGTGACCCGGCGGAACCGGGGGAGCGCGTCCTGGACGCCCGCGGTGTCGGCCCATCCCGGATGCATGCTGTGGAACGCGACGGGTGCCGGGAACCGCCGGGCCCATTCCTGGGTCAGCGCGACCTGGGCGCGTTTGGCCCGCGCGTAGGCACGCACCCCGTCGTAGGAGTCGGCCGGCATATGGACACTGTGGAGGTTCAGTCCTTCGGCGTACATGCCCCCTGAGGACACGGTGATGACCCTCGGGTGGGTGCCGGCCTGCAGCAGGGCGAGTAGCCCGGTGGTGATCACGTGCGGGCCGAGGACTTGGGCGGCGTATGTGGTCTCGAACCCGTCGGCGGTGAGTTCGTGGGTGGCACTGAGCGCCCCGGCGTTGTGCACCAGGACGTCGAGGTGGTCATGGCTGGCGGTGTACTGATCGACGAGCCGCCGGGCGTCGGCCAACCGGCTCAGGTCCGCCACCGCGGCGCGCACCGGGACTTCGGACCCCGCGGCGGCTGTGATCTGGTCGGCCGCGGCGGTGGTGCGGGCCTCGTCGCGCCCGACGATGGTCACCGCCGCACCAAGCCGGGCCATCGCGACGGCGGCGGCGCGCCCGATCCCCGATGTCGCGCCGGTGATGAGCACGGTCCGCCCGTCGAGGCGGGGCAGGTCCTGCCAGTCGAACATCTGCTGCCGGAGTCGGATGCCCGGGCTCCCGAAGCTCCCGGCGACGGTCACCTCGAGGGCGGCGTCGGCGACCCGCGCGACGGTGTCGGCGACTGTGCGCAGCGCGATCACGGCTGGGGGTCCGCCGCAGCACCCAGCCGGGCCAACTCCGCACGCAGGCCCGTCTCGGCCCGGCGTCCGATCACCTGGAACGCCAGGTGCAGCGGGATGTCCATGATCCGGACCAACCCGCGCAGGGTCAGCACCGCGTCGTAGGTCACCTCCGCCCCTTGGGTGCCGGGGCGCACGGTGATGGTGTCGTGGGAGGTGAACGACCCACCGTCGGCGACCAGCACCACCTGGCCCGGCTGGTCCTCGTGCGGGTCCTCACGGGTGACGATCTGGTACTCCAGGGGGATCCGCCGGGGCCCGAATTGGGAGACGACGGCGTAGCGGGCGCCGACCTGGCCGGGTGCCCCGCTGATCAATTGGGCCTCGGGGATCCCCGGATCCCAGTCCGCCACGCTGGCGAAGTCGGCCAGGTGCTCGAATGCCGCGGTCACAGGGGCGGTTGAGGGCAGGGTGGTGCGGTAGTGGGCCATGCCACCAGTGTGGGCGGCTGTGGATGGGCCTGCATCCGTTTCGCCCGTGACCTGCGACACGCTGGCCCCGACGACCCGCTCCACCCGGGCAGCACCAGGGTCCCGCGACGGCTCGGTAGCGCGGTCAGATCTGGGTGGCGCTGCGCGGGCTGAGCCGCCAGGGGGAGGTCGCGGTGACGGGGTGGGCCGGTCGCTGTCAGCCCAGCAGACCGGCCAGGAACCCGACCTGGTCGGCGGTGGCCTGCACCGATTGGGCCAGGTCGGCCCATGCCTGCTGCTCGTCGACGGAGATGCCGGTCAGCGTTTCGGCCCGCTGCGCCACCGTGGCCTGCAACGTGGCGAGTTGCTCCTGCAGCGGTTCCAGGGCGGCCGCGCTGAGGTCCTGCGGCGCGGCCAGCAGGTCCAGTGCCTGGGCGTTGACCTGCTCGAGGTCGGTGCGCAGCTCGGCGAACGCGGCGCGGTTCTCTTCCGAGACCGCCAGCTGAGCGCCGGGCAGGGTGCTCAGTGCCTCGTCGAGCAGGTTCTCGGCCTGCGCCGCCGCGGACTCCCCGACGGCGTCGACGGCCTGCTCGACCTGCTGCTGGGCGATCTCGGCCGCCCCGCAGCCGCCGAGCAGCAGGACGGACCCGACCGCCGCGCCGGCGACACGCAGCCGCAGGGTGCGCGAGGACCGTGTCGGGTGTGGGGGCTTCGGGTTCGCGGTCGGGTTGGGCTCCATACCCCCAATTGTCCGGTGTGGCGCAGGAATCCGCACGGGACCAGACCGACCCAGCAGCCCGACCACGGACCCTGACCGGGCAGTCCGCGAACTGTGACTGCGACGCCTTCAGGTGCTGACCGTCGAGGATGCGGCGGCCCGGGCGAGGGTGCGGTGGTCGGCGCGTGCACGGCGGACCGATCCGCCCGGCCATGCCCGATGGGTTCGACCTGGGTGCGGAGGAGCTGCGCACCGCCGAGGGGGCGCCCGATACGCTCAACTGGCCGTGTTGCGGCGCGGGTCAGCCCCGGAGCGGGCCGGGTGAGTCAGTCGGTTGTGGGATGGAGCGCAATGGTCCGGGCTGAGGTGGGCAGCCTTCCGGGCTGGTTGATGACCATCACCCGGCTGCGGATCGCTGACCACTGACAGGCCCGATCCCGGGTGGCCCCGACCCACGCGGGCGTGGAGCACGCCGACTCGCGGATCGAGGGGCTGCCCACCGACATCGACCGGGTCGCTTCCCAGATGCTGGTCGCCGACGAGGTCGACCGGTTGGGCGACCCTGCCCGGGCGATCATGCGGATGGCGTTCTATTACGACCTCACCCACTCGCAGATCGCCGAACGGCTCGGCCTGCCGATCGGACCCGTGAAGAGCCACATTCGACGGTCCCTGCACCGACTTCGCACCAGGATCAGAGTCGATGATTCCCACGGGTGACTCCCGACGCACCTGGGCAGTGACCGGGACCGGGCGGGGGATTCGTCGGCGTCGGTGTGCCTGCTGAGCCCGAGGACCTCGACGTGGCAGGGGTAGCCCCCAGGGGTCGCAGGTCGTGGGGGTGGGTCACCCGACCGGATCGACCACCCCCACCACCTGCTCCCGGGTTCGGTCGGGTGTCCGTGTCGCAAGCGTTCCCAGCAGCACGCCGGCAAGGTCGGCCAGGACGTCGGCCCGTTCCGCGGATCGGTCGGCGAGTAGGGAGCCCTGAATGAGCTCGCTGAGTGGGGCGTGGGCCGCCATCAGCCCGATCACCCACCGGCGCGGCACGCCGGCCTTGATCAGGGCGGCGGTGGGCAGGGCGAATACCGCGATGTGCACGAGTTTGTCGACCGGCAGGCCTCCGGTGGCGATCCCTGGTGCCCGCGGGGCGTACAGCACGGCGAGCTGCAGCCCGAGGGCGCCAGCCGCCGCATCAGCTCCGGTGGACCGGGCCATGCACCTGCCCCCCGAGGAGGACCGCCAGGACCGGCGGGCACGTGAGGTGGGCGCAGGCCAGCTGCCAGGTGTCCATCAGGCGAACAGCGCCAGTAGGTCACCGACCTGGTGGTCGGCTTCGGCCGGGTGCCGGAACGGGCGGCGCTCGTTGACCACATAGTGCGTCCGGCGGCCCTGGGGAACGCGGGTCAGGTAGCCCCCGTCCTCGAGGTCGCGCACGATGTTCAGGGTCGCCCGCTCGGTGATGCCCACCGCCGCCGCGATGTCGCGGACCCGGGCGTCGGGGTTCCGGTGCACGAAGACCAGGACGTGACCGTGGTTGGTCAACAGCGTCCACGGACGTGCTGTCGCGTGCTCAGCCATGGACGGACTCCTTGCCTGATTGCGTCTCCTCGTGGGTGGTTCCAGCCTCGGCGGCCGTGCTGGCGTCCGATATCACGTCCGTACCCGGCGCCGTGCTGGCGTCCGTGACGGTGTCCACCTCGGGACCGTGGGGTGCCGCGGGTTGGCCACGGGTTGCCCGCAGGCTGGCCACGATCGCGACCGTGATGATGGTGGCCACCACGCCCAGGCTCAGCCATGTCGGCATCTTGTAGAGGTCGACCTGCAGGACCAGCTTGATCCCGACCCAGACCAGCACCAGTCCCAGTCCCAGCTTCAGGTAGATGAACCGGTGCGTCAGGTCCGCCAGCAGGAAGTACATGGCCCGCAGGCGGCGTAGTACTGCCCGGCGAACTCCGCCCCTGAGGTGGCCCAGATCAGCAGCCCGAAGCCGAGCCCCATCGCGACCCAGACCCCCGACCAGGCCGCGGCCTCCTTCGCCGTGATCACGTGGGCATCCCGGTGGGCGAACAGGTCGATGGCCAGCATGACCACGATCACCCCCAGGACCGCCAACCAGACCGTCACCGGCACGTCCATCTGTGCTCAACTCACTTCCAGTGGATGTATTCACGAAATGCAGTACATCAATCGTGGCGGCTTCGCCCTGAATAGGCAAGTCAGACGGTGAACAGAAGGCCAGCGGCCAGGGAGAAGTAGTCGGTCTCATGCTGCCTCACGGCGCACCTCCAGGTTTCCGGCGCCGATCGCGGCGTCGACAGTGACGATGTACGCCGGCCGGCCCTCGGCCCGTGGCGTGACGGTGGTGTCGACACTCAGGCCGTCGCCCTCCGTCGGTGTGGCTCCCGGCAGATCGATCTGGCCGACATCCACGGTTCCGGTCAGGTCCAGCTGCATGTCGGCGGGGACCGTGATGATCAGCTCGCCCACTCCGACGCCGGCCTTGATCTCGACGCGCTGCTCGGGCTTGCCGGGCTCCGAGTCGCCGATGGCGGTGAGCTCGGTCAGGTCCAGCGTCGCGGTGCCGGCCGACAGCTGGTACTCCAGCGGTGACTGGGCGGCCTGGGTGGGGGTGACCTGCCAGGTGCGGTCGCCGATGGTCAGTCCGCCCCACTGTCCGTTGCCGTCAGCCGTGGCGGTCCAGCGGTCCCAGTTCGGGTTCGACGCGACGAAGTTGCTCGCGGTGACGGTGGCGAACGTGATGAACGCCAGGGGGATCGCCAACCAGAGCAGCCACCGGGCACGGCCGTACCTGGTGCCGACTAGCCAAAGTGCCCCTGTCGGGGCGCCCGTTCCGGGCTGAGAATGGTGCTGTGGCCGCCCGGTGACGCCGTTGTTCCTATGGTCCTGTGAGGCCGTCGACTAGCCGGGCGGGGGAACCGCGTGGTGGGCTCTTCAATGCTGCCGATCCGGGTCGCTAGGAGTGGGCCGGTGTGAGCGCGAGGACTAGATTCGATGTTTGCCCTGGCGGTTCTCCCGGGCGGTCACCTCAACTGGAAGTGACCGGATCGAAGGAGGGAACGGGTGTTCGCGGAGTCAGAGGACGATGAGCAGATCATCGAACGGGTCGCGGCGCTCGACATCGGCAAGGCCGAGATCGTGTGCTGTGTCCGGCTCCCCGCGCCGGCGGGGAAGAAGCGGCGGGTCCAGGAGGTGACCACGCACTCGACCATGGTGGGCTCGTTGAGCGAGTTGGCCAACCGGCTGGTCGAGCTGCGGATCGAACGAGTCGTGATGGAGGCCACCAGCGATTACTGGTTCTCTCGGGAATTGCACCAGACGGGCGACGGAGTTCGGCCCGCGCTTGCGCGGGCGGCCTGACGTCCGGCTGCTTTCCCTCATGGATGGGCTGTTCGGCGTGGCGGATCGGACGTCCATCGCCCGTTAGATGAATGATCAGCCCGTCGGACGATGTTGGGAGTCGGGTTGAGGTCGGTTGAACTGGCGGGTTCGGCGGGGTCGGTCCTTGCTGCGGGGGTGGTGTCGCTGCGGCCGGAGGATGCGATGGTCGAGGCGATGCTGCGGGGGTGGCGGGCCCAGCAGGCGGCCCGGGGGTTGCGGGTGGAGACCTCTGATGATCGGGAGCGGTTGGTGCGCCGGTTCCTGGGGTTCACCAACGAGTTTCCCGTGGCAGTGGGGTCCCGCGCAAGTCGATGAGTGGACGTTGCGGATGACCTCGGAGGAGCACCTGGCGGTTTCGACTGTCCGGGGTTACCAGACCATGCTGCGGTTGTTCAGCGAATACCTTGTCGCCTGCCAAGAGCATGGGACCAGGCTGACTGGTTTTCTGCCACGTTCATGGGACGGTGCATGTGTTGTGGGGGGAGCGCAGTATCGATCGGCCGTGTCCACCAACACCACAACAACCACCTCCACCGATCCTCGAAATGGGCGTGCCCGCGGGAGTCACTTGGGGAACGGCGAATCTGAACCACGTGCTCGAAGCAACAAGGAAGGGCCCACAACGTGACTCCCAGCGCCCGACTGAAACACGGCCTGCAACGAACCAAGGAACGACGGCGTCAGCGGACACGAACCCATTCTCAGCCCGGAACGGGCCTCCCCGACAGGGGAGACGAGGACTGAATCGAGTTCCCCGTGGCCGGTTGGCCGTGGACCTGAGCGGCTGAGCTGTGATCGTCGGGCTGGCCGGGTCACGACGACGAGCCGGCCTGCCAGTCCGCCCAGGAGACGTTCCACTGGGTCAGCCCGTTGCCCGGCTCCAGCTTCCTCTTCGAATGCACGATCGTGACCACGTCCCCGACGCGTGACCGCGCGAACAGCCACTGGGCGTTCGCGGTGCTCATACCGACGCACCCGTGGCTGACGTTGGCCACCCCCTGCGAGGAGACTGACCACGGCGCGGCGTGGATGAACTCCCCCGAGTTCGAGATGCGCATGGCGTAGCGCACGTCGAGGTTGTAGTACTCCGGGTCGTCGGGCCTGATCCCGGTGCTGGCAGCATCCATCCTGATCTGCTCGAGCTTCTCGGAGATCACCCGGGTGCCGCCGCGGGTGCGGAACCCGTCCTTGCCGGTGGTCACCGGGATGGTTCGCGCGACCTCGCCGTCGATCGTCACCGTCATCTGGTGACCTGTGACGTCGACGACCGAGACCACGGACTCACCGATCCGGAAGTCGACCTGCTTGTCCTGGTCGCCCCACACGTCCTCGCCGGCCCGCACCCCGGCCAGGTCCGCGGTCACCGACACCGTGGTGCGTGCTGGCCAGTACTTCTTGGTCCGGTACTGCACCTTCGTGTCCGAGACCCAGTTCCAGGCGCCTTTCACATCTTCGGATGCCCGGACGCTCAGGGTGTCCTGCACGTCGGCTCGGTGGCTCTGTTCCACCGGGGCTGTGAAGGTGACCAGGATCGGCATTCCCACGCCGACGGTGGCCCCGTCGCGGGGGGAGATCAGGGCGTGGAACTGCGCGGCGGAGTCCCTGGTAGAGATCGAGATCGTGCGCGTCACGGGGTTCGTGCCGGCGGATCCGGTCATCGTCGCGCGCACCTTGTACTTCGTGCCCGGCAGCAGAGCGCCCGAGCTGCGCCAGTGCCGCTGGTCGTCGCTGATCGCCCCGGCCACGGTCTCGTCTCCGCCGGCCGAGGTCACGGTGACCTCGTTGAGCGTGCCGGTGATCGCGTTGACCACGATCGGCTGGTCCGCCGGCCACGCGCGCGGGTCGGCGTCGGCGGCGACCGTGAGCCGGGTCTCGCCGAGGTCGCCGACCACGGCCGGGCTGCTGGCCTGGGTGTCGACCTGGGCCGCCGGTTTCGCCTCGCCGGCGAACGGGTTGGTGCATCCGCTCAGGCCCAGGGTCGCGGCGACCAGCACGGTGGCGACCGCGATGCGCGGGGGTGTGCTGTGGTTCGGCACGGGAGGCTCCTGACTCGGCTGTGTATAGAGTCTCTGATACCCAGCCCAGTGCGTCGGCAATCCGCAAGGTGTCCCAGTGAACGTCCGGCGGCGGCCCGGTGCGTGCCGCCCTGGTCAGCGCTGGGTGGCCGGTATGGCTCGACTGCCCCCACACCAGCGGGCATCGCGGGTGGCCTCAGGCGCACGCCGGGCCGGGTCGGCGAGGAGTTGCGGCGACCTCTTCGGGACCCTGGCCCGCGGTGGCGAGCCCGGCGGGTAGGTCCCGTCTGGTGGTTTCGGCGACGGCCAGGAGTGCTCGTACGTCTGCTGCAATGCGGCGCGATCGCGGCGCGGCAAGGAGCCCGGGGGAGGTGAGGGGGCAGAATCGGCTACGAGGTGAGCGATCCCGGAGTCGCGTACGGGGCTGTCGCCCAACGAGTAGCGCAATCGAGGTGCCCCGCAGCCGGCCCATCCTGGGGGCATCCCTGCCGGGGGGCGGGAGGATCGCCGACCGGTCAGCTTCGTGCTCGCCGTACCAATTCCCTTCGTCGACCTCGACAACACGAGCACCCTGATGACCCTCGGTGCCCAGTTGCAGGCGGAGTCGGCGCTTCTGGGTGTGGACAGACTCGACCGGGGCTGTGACCCGGTGTGTCTCACTGGTTGGCCGCCGCTCACCCCTGGTGCACGCTGAGGCATTCGGCGCACAGTTCCGTCCCCGCCGGGCTGGTCGAGGAACGCAATGTGACGAACCGGTCCGGCATCGGGCGACCACACAGGGCCACCTCCTCCGTGAACCGCACAACGTGCGCCAGTTGCCACCCCGCGCGCACTGCGTAGAGCACCGGACCTGACCCGCCTTCGTGGGTCATGGGGTCATCCACCGTTCGTAGCGATGCCCCCAGTCGGACCCGAGCCCAGTCGTCACGGTGAACATGGGTCAGTCGCCCATCGAGTCAGCGGGTGGGGGAGGGTGGTGCGGGGTGTGCTCGGCTGTCTGGATCCCGGTGAGTTGCGGCGCGGCACAGGCCGGGCAGAACGGCCAGGAAGATCGCCACGCGGTATCCGGGGATGTGCGGCCCGCAGGTGTCGCAGGGCAACGGGCCAGCCGCCGATTCTGGGTCGCTCATGGGGAAACCGTCCTCTGGTTGCATCGAGAGCCGCGGAGGGGGAGTCCCGCCGGAACGGGATCGGAC
>JBAVKQ010000257.1:0-18276 GCA_049688395.1 Candidatus Nanopelagicales bacterium | reverse complement strand
CGCCAGGCCCATGGCCTCCGTCGGCCCGGAGCTTGCGGCCGACCGGCTCGCTGCTGACCGCCCCGCTGCTGACCGCCCCGCGGCTGACCGGCCCGCGGCTGACCGCGAGCTCACCGATCGCGAGGTGGCCGATCATGGCTGAACCGAAGGCTGCTCGCCCCCGAGTCGTCCTGGTCGACGATCACGGCCTGTTCCGCGCCGGCGTGGCTCACGAGTTGGCCGAGGCCGTCGAGCTCGTCGGCGAGGCCGGTGATGTCGCCAAGGCGATCGCGGTGATCCACGCCACCCGCCCCGATGTGGTCCTGCTCGACGTGCATCTGCCCGGCGGGGGCGGACGGGCCGTGCTCGATGCCTGCGTCCCGGAACTACCCGACACCCGTTTCCTGGCCCTGAGCGTCAGCGATGCCGCCGACGACGTGATCGGGGTCGTGCGCGGAGGGGCCCGCGGCTACGTCACCAAGGGGATCACCGCCACGGAACTGCGTGCCGCGATCGATGGCGTCCGGGCCGGGGAGGCGGTGTTCTCCCCGCGGCTGGCCGGGTTCGTCCTCGATGCGTTCGCCAACAATGCTCCGGCGCAGTCCGACGAGCTCGACCAGCTCTCGCCCAGGGAGCGCGAGGTCATGCGTTTCCTGGCCCGTGGCTACACCTACCGGGAGATCGCGCGGGAGCTGGTGCTGTCGGTCAAGACCGTCGAGACCCACGCCTCGGCAGTGCTGCGCAAGCTGCAGCTGTCCAACCGGCACGAGCTGGCCCGCTGGGCCCAGGCCCGCGGCGTGGTCTGAACCGACCGCTCACCCACGCGACGTCCGTGTGCACGACAATCGACAATCGGATGGGCGATTCCGTGCACAGGAACGCGAGGGAACCTCAGACGAAGACGGCGATCACGATGTTGGCGATCGTCAGCAGGCCGATGGCCAGCCACGCCCCGGTGGCCAGGGCGGTCTTCCTGCGGTTGACCCATACCAGCGCGGTGATGACCAGCAGGATCAGCAGCTTGATGCCGATCTTGACGTGGTTGAGCTCGGCGTCCAGGGCGGCCTCGGCCACCCCGACCAGGGCCAGGCCGGTGATCAGCTGCGTGAACGCCCCATCGAGCATGGCCCGGTTGACCACCCGCGGGGAGGTCGAGACCTGGACCAGCCAACCCCCGAGCAGGGCCGCCAGGCCGATGAAGTGCAGCACGACGAGCACGTCGTAGAAGATGTCCATGGCCCACAGTTTAGGCGCTGGGCGTGCTGCCACCGATCGGCCCGTCGGGCCGCAACGCCCACCCCGTGGGCGATCTGCGTAGCCGCCCGAGCGCTGGGTGAGGGCTGCCCGCGTGCCTCAAGCGGTCTTGACCGCGTGGAACATCTCGGCCAGCCGCCCCTCGCCGAGTCCGCCGCGCTCGGCGCTGGCCGCCATCCAGCCGCGGATCATGGTCTCCAGGTCGGTCATGTGCTCGGTCTGGCTCGCGTGCGCACGCAGGGCGGCCAGCTTCTTGGGCAGGAAGTCGGTCACGTCGACGTAGGTGTTGGGCGTCGGCGAGCCGAACATCCACAGCTCGCTGACGTGCCACTCGCCCAGCCCCTCGTCGGTCATCAGAGTCGGATGGGCGAACTGGTTGCGGGCGTCGGGGTAGATCGCCTGCACGGTCGCCTCGGCGGCTGCCATGTGATCGGGGTGCGAGGCGCCGATCCGGTCCCAGTTGCGCACCGGGCTCATCGTGAGCACCCGCTGGGGCTGCACCTGGCGGATCACCCGGGTGATGTCGCGGCGCAGGTCGTGGCTGACGGTCAGCTCACCGTCGCGATATCCCAGGAACCGCACGTCGCGGACCCCGAGCACCTCGGCGGCCGCACGCTGCTCGGCGCGGCGGATCCCGGGGATCTCCGAACGGGGCACCGAGGGGTCGAATCCGCCCGCATCACCGTCGGTCACGATGCAGTAGGTGACCTGCACTCCGCAGGCCACGAGGCTCGCGACGGTGCCACCAGCACCGAAATCCACATCATCGGGGTGGGCGGTCACTACCAGGGCTCGAGTCACTTCCGCTGCATCATCCACGGGAGACATCGTAGGTTGACTCAAGCGCGGGGGCGTCGGGACCGATGGGAGGGGCTATGTGGGGTTCACGCACGCTCGTTGCTGGCACGACTGCTGTTCTGATGGGGTCGCTGTTCGGCACCCCGGTCCAGGCCGCGCAACCCGAGCCCAAGCCGAGCGTAACGCTGCCCAAAGCGTTGGACAATCCGGCGTTCTACGAGGCGCAGACGCTGTGCGACCCCGTCGCCCGGCCGGGCGCCAACGCCCTGTCCGACCTGCTGAAGGCCACCTACGGTCCGGCCACCGTCTACATCCCGCGTGGCTGCACCTCCAGCACCAGCGAGCACTTCGACGGCCGGGCCGTGGACTGGATGCGCTCGATGCGGGTGCCGGCGCAGAAGGCGCAGGCCGACGCGTTCGTGAACTGGCTGCTGGCCCCGGCTGCTGACGGCACGCCACACGAGATGGCCCGCAGGCTGGGGATCATGTACATCATCTGGAACTCCCGGATGATCCGGATGTACGACCCGGGCCGCGGCTGGACCGACTACCGCAGCTGTCTGTCCTCGGCGAACTCCGGTCGTGGGCTGGACACCAGCTGCCACCGCGACCATGTGCACTTCTCGATGTCGTGGGACGGAGCCGCGCGCAACACCTCCTGGTGGAGCGGCAAGGCCCAGACCCAGTCGTTCTGCTCGGCGCGCTCCACCTCGGCCAAGCCGGCCTCCGGCACGCCCGAGGTGATCGCCGCCGGGGCGAAGGTCACCGGACTGGTCACGGTCCGCGCCACGACGATCCTGGACACCCGGGCCGGTTCGGGTGCCGGCCTGACGGGCAGCTGCCGGGCCCTGGCCGGTCGCTCGCTGTACCCGCGCGCGACCGTGTCCGGACTGGTGCCGACCAGCGCGCGCTGGGCCGCGGTCCGCGTCACCAGCGTGAGCAACGCGCCGGCCCGATTGTCGGCCTGGTCGGCCGGTGCGTCGCGCCCGCGTGGGCTGATCGCGACCCCGATCGGGTCCACCAAAGCCACCGTGCTGGTCCCGATCGGGTCGGACGGGACGATCGGGCTGGGCACCTCGCTGGGGTCGGCCAACCTGAGCGCCCAGGTGGTCGGGTACGTGGCCGGTTCGGGTACGCCGAGCGTCACCACGGATCCTGCGTCCACGCTGAAGCTGACCATGACCCCCTCGACCCGGACCCCGGCGATGGGCTCCACGGTCGAGTTCGCGGTACAGGTCACTCCGGCGCGGTCGGTGGCGGTGCAGCGGCAGATGATCGTCGGCGGTGCCTGGAAGACGCTGTCGACGGCCACGACCGACGACTCGGGTCGTGTGACGTTCTCGGTGGGCTGGCCCAACGACACGGACACACGCACCTATCGGGCAGTGGTCGACGGCAGCGGTTCGGGTGCCAACGGGGTGTCCCCGACCTTCACGGTCACCGCGGCGACGGCTGCTCCGAAGCCGACACCGCAGGCGCCGGCGCCTGCGAGCCAGAAGCCGTCCCTGGTGGTCACGCCTTCGACCCGCACCCCGCAGATGGGCTCGACGGTGCGCTTCGCCGTGCGGCTCACCCCGGCAACGAAGTCGGTGAAGGTGCGCCGACAGATGCTGGTCGATGGCACGTGGACGACCATGGACACCGCGCGCACCGACGCCAAGGGCAAGGTCACCTTCGAGGTCCGCTGGCCCAAGGACACCAAGGCGCGCGCCTACCGGGTCAAGTCCTCGGCGAAGGGGTCGCTGGCCAAGGGCGTGTCGGCGTCGTTGTCCATGTCGGCGGTCCCCAAGCCCAGCGCCGCGACACCAGCGAGGTCTGTGGTCGCCAAGCCGTCCACCCGGAGCCCGAAGCAGAAGTCCAAGGTCACTGTGTCCGTGCGGGTCACCCCTGCCACGAAGTCGGTGCGGGTCCGCCGCCAGATGCTGGTCAAGGGCACGTGGACGACCATGGACACCGCGCGCACCAACGCCAAGGGCAAGGCGACGTTCTCGTTCACCTGGCCCAAGGACACCAGGACCCGGGCCTACCGGGTGACGACGACCAAGCGCGGCTCCCTGCCCGCGATGCGCACTGCGACCTTCACCCTCAAGGGTCGGTAGGGGGTCGACCGCCCGCGGTCCGCCGGCCCCGCGGACCGAGCGCCCGCGGACCGTGCGGACCCGGTGTCGGGCCGGGCACATAGACTCACCCGGGTGCTCGCGGATGACCTGTTGCCCCGCCTCCCGCGGGCGACCCTGCCCGACGACGACCTCGATCAAGTGACCGGGCGCTCGCGCGGTGACCTCGACGCGGCGATCGATCGCTCGATCGGTGACCTCGATCAGGCGACCGATCGCTCGCGCGGTGACCTCGACGAGCTGACCGGCCCCCCGCTCGGGCCGCTCCCGGCGGCCACCGAGGTCGACGTGCGTCGGGCCGAGGCCGGCCGGGCTGCCGACCTGGTGCGCGCGGCTGTTACGGCGGCCAAGGGCGGGGCCGGCCACGGGGGCGCAGCCCCCCAGCCCGCGGCACGGCAGGCCGAGCGAGCGGTCCAGCGTGAGGTCGAGATCGCCGAGCTGCTCGCCGGGCTGAATCCGCCACAGTGCGCGGCGGTCGAGCACCGGGGCGGACCACTGCTGATCGTGGCAGGTGCCGGGTCGGGCAAGACCCGGGTGCTGACCCGTCGCATCGCCCATCTGCTGGCCACCGGCGACGCCCGGCCCGGCGAGATCCTTGCGATCACGTTCACCAACAAGGCCGCCGCCGAGATGCGCGAGCGGGTCGAGGCCGCGATCGGGTCGCGGGCCCGGGCCATGTGGGTCTCGACGTTCCACTCCGCGTGCGTGCGGATCCTGCGCCGCGAGGCCGATCGGCTGGGCCTGAAGTCCAACTTCTCGATCTACGACCAGGCCGACAGCCTGCGCCTGGTCACGTTGGTGTCCCGCGACCTGAACCTGGACGTCAAGCGGATGCCGCCGCGCGGCCTGCTGAACAAGATCTCCGGGCTCAAGAACGAGCTGATCGACCCCGACGCCTACCGCAGCAAGGCCGAGAACGAGACCGAGCTGACGCTGGCCGACGTCTACACCGCCTACCAGCAGCGGCTCTCACGCGCGCAGGCCGTGGACTTCGACGACATCATCGGGCACACGGTGGCACTGCTGGTGGGATTCCCCGATGTCGCCGAGCACTACCGCCGACGGTTCCGGCACATCCTCGTCGACGAGTACCAGGACACCAACCACGCCCAGTACCGGTTGGTCGCCGAGCTGGTCGGCCGACCCGGCGGGGAGCTGCCGCCCGGCGAGCTGGTGGTCGTCGGCGACTCCGACCAGTCGATCTACGCGTTCCGGGGTGCCACCGTGCGCAACATCGTCGAGTTCTCCACCGACTACCCGAACGCGCGCGAGATCGTGCTCGACCAGAACTACCGCTCCACCCAGACGATCCTGTCCGTGGCCAACGCGGTGATCGCGAGGAACTCCGATCGCCAGGCCAAGAAGCTGTGGACCGACGCCGGTCAGGGCGAGCAGGTCGTGGGCTACGTCGCGGACTCCGAGCACGACGAGGCGGCCTTCGTCGGCAACGAGATCGACCGGCTCTCCGATGCCGGGCAGGCCAAGCCCGGTGGCGTGGCAGTGTTCTACCGCACCAACGCCCAGTCCCGGGCGCTGGAGGAGGTGTTCATCCGTACCGGCCTGCCCTACAAGGTGGTCGGCGGCACCCGGTTCTACGAGCGCCGCGAGATCCGCGACGTGCTTGCCTACCTGCGCGTGGTGGCCAACCCCGCCGACGACGTGAGCCTGCGCCGGATCCTCAACGTGCCCAAGCGGGGGATCGGCGACCGTGCGGAGGCCTACGTCGCCGGGTTCGCCGAGGCCGAGCGGATCACGTTCGGCGCTGCCCTGCGCCGCGCGGCCGAGATCCCCGGGATGGCTGGGCGCAGCGCGACGCTCGTCGGCGCGTTCGTGGCCATCCTCGATCACCTTGCCGCAGTCGTGGACTCCGGTGCCGGGCCGGCCGACATCATGCGCGCGGTCCTCGAACGCTCGGGCTATCTGGCCGAGTTGCAGGCCTCCACCGACCCGCAGGACGAGGTCCGCGCCGAGAACGTGGCGGAGTTCGAGGCGGTCGCCGCGGAGTTCTCCCGGGACTCCGAGGCCGCCGAGCAGGGGCCGGGGACGTTGGCGGAGTTCCTGGAGCGGGTGGCGCTGGTCGCCGATGCCGACGAGATCCCCGAGGGGGAGGACCACGAGGGGATGGTCACCCTCATGACCCTGCACACCGCGAAGGGCCTGGAGTTCCCGGTGGTGTTCCTCACCGGGATGGAGGACGGGATCTTCCCGCACATGCGGGCCATGTCCGACCTGTTCGAGCTCTCCGAGGAGCGCCGGCTGGCCTACGTCGGGATCACCCGGGCCCGCGAACGGCTCTACGTGTCGCGGGCGATCAGCCGCTCGGCGTGGGGTGCGCCGAGCTACAACCCCGAGTCGCGCTTCCTGGCCGACATCCCCACGGAGCTGATCCGCTGGGACCGCGAGGAGCCAAAGCGCTACACGGGCGCGTCCGCGGGCGGCTACGGGTCCAGCCCCGCGTTGTCGGCCGCCGCCTCCCGGCCCGGTGCGCAGACCACGGGTGCACGGCCGATCATCTCGCTGGCCGCCGGCGACCGGGTGCTGCACCCCAAGTTCGGCATGGGCACGGTGGTCAGCACGCTGGGCAGCGGTGACAAGTCCGAGGCGTCCGTCGACTTCGGCTCCGAGGGCGTCAAGCGCCTCCTCCTGCGCTACGCCCCGGTCGAGAAACTCTGAGCGCACCTCCCCTTTCTCGTCCCGCACCCCCGCGCGCCCGGCACCCCCCACCCCACAGAGGCTTCCCTTCTTCCGATCTGCTTGCCGAATTCGGGAAGCGTCTTCACAGAGGGGGAAGCGTTTTTGCGGGACGGGACGGGACGGGGCCGGGGTGCGGGGGACGGGGTGCGTCAGCGCGGGGGGCGGTGCCCGCCGAGCCGGCGGCCCTGCCGGCCCGCGGCGCTGGCGATCGAGGTGGCGCCCTCGGCGACGGTTGTACCCGCCTGGTCCACGTGGGCCAGGGTCGTGCAGATCTCATGCACCACGCGGCCGTCGACCGGCAGCGAGTTGTGTCCCACCGACGCCACGAACACGTTACGGGCGTTCAGGTCCGGGTGCTCGATGCGGGCGTGCTCCTTCGGGATGATCATCTGGTCCAGATCCGACCACACAGCCACGAAGCGGGTCCGGCAGCCCGGCGAGGGCGCTGCCAGCTCGGTCATGATGTCCGAGCCCGGGCGCATCTGGCGGGCCACCGGGTGCGGCACGAACCTGGCCGGTGCGGTCCCCTGGTGCGGGGTACCCAGCGTCACCAGCGTGTGCACCCGGGAGTCCCCGCCCATCCTCTGCACGAAGTAGCGGGCGACCAGCCCGCCCATCGAATGGCCGATCACGTGCACCCGCTCGTAGCCGGTCTCGATGCACAGCGCCTCGACGAGGGCTTCCAGTCGCGCGGCCACCACGCGGACATCATCGGACAGCGGGGAGTAGTTCAGGGTGATGATCCGGCCGAACCCGCGCCGGCGCAGGCCGCGCTTGATCATCGCGAACACGGAACGGTTGTCGACCACCCCGTGGATCAGGATGATCGGGGTCCCGGCGTTCTCCACGTCGCCGATGATCAGGCCGCGCTTGATCGGGTCCAACCCATCGAGGCTCATGCGCTCCTCGGGGTGCCGCACCTGCTCCTCGAGCACGCCCAGCGGGTAGGTGACCACGTGCGTGGCCGTCCAGGCGACCTCGATGGCGGTCCCGCGGAGCACCGAAGGGGTCGTGGCCTTGCGGACTCCACGCCGGGTGGCACCGGCCAGTCGCCCGAGCCGGGTCGAGGGTAGCTCCTGCCCATCCACGGCTGCGCCGCTGGGCCGGCGGGCGGCAGGACTGATCGGCACCCGCTGAACGCTAGCGCATCGGGGTCACCGGCGGGTCCGGGCCGCTGGCTGGCCGAACACGGCCGGGGCTACGCTCGGCCCATGGGTACCGCCAATGCCGAGCACATCCGGGTCGTCGTCGGCAAGCCGGGCCTCGACGGGCACGATCGGGGTGCCAAGGTGGTCGCTCGAGCCCTGCGCGACGCCGGCATCGAGGTCATCTACACCGGCCTGCACCAGACGCCGGAGCAGATTGTGGCCACCGCGATCTCCGAGGACGCCGACGCGATCGGGCTGAGCATCCTGTCCGGTGCGCACATGACCCTGTTCCGCGCCGTGATCGAGCAGCTGCGCGCGGCCGGCGCCGGCGACATCGCGGTCTTCGGCGGCGGCATCATCCCCGAGGCGGACATCGCGGAGCTCACCGAGATGGGTGTCGCCCAGGTCTTCACGCCCGGCACCCGCACCGACGAGATCGTCGACTGGGTCCGGCAAAACGTGGTGCACGCCGCCTGACGCAGCCCCAGCACCACTCGTCGCGGGAACCGGGACCTCCCGGAGGGGGGCCCGGCGGGCCGGGCTAGTCTGGCGGCGTCCCGTCGTCACTGAGGAGCCCCGCGTGGATCTGTACGAGTACCAGGCAAAGCACCTGTTCGGAAAGCATGGCGTGCCGGTCGTCCCGGGTGCGGTCTGCGAGACCCCCGACGCCGCGCGGCTCGCGGCCCGCCGGATCGGCGGGACCGTGGTGGTCAAGGCCCAGGTCAAGGTGGGCGGTCGCGGGAAGGCCGGCGGGGTAAAGCTCGCCGACGGCGAGGACGAGGCCAGCGCGCGCGCGGCCGACATCCTCGGCATGGACATCAAGGGCCACACGGTGCACAAGGTGCTGGTCACCGAGGCCGCCGAGATCGCCGAGGAGTACTACGTCTCGTTCCTGCTCGACCGGGCCAACCGGACCTTCCTGGCCATGGCCAGTGTCGAGGGCGGCGTGGAGATCGAGCAGGTCGCGGTGGAGAACCCCGACGCGCTGGCCATGATCCGCATCGACGCCCTGCAGGGTTGCCCGCCGGAGAAGGCGCGCGAGATCGTCGAGGCCGCGAAGTTCCCCGCCGAGGTAGCCGAGGACGTGGCCAACGTCCTGGTCACGCTGTGGGATGTGCTGATCAAGGAGGACGCCACCCTGGTGGAGGTCAACCCCCTGGTCAAGACCACCGACGGCCGGGTGCTGGCCCTGGACGGCAAGGTGTCCCTGGACGAGAACGCGCACTTCCGGCACGCCTCGCACGCCGACCTGGTCGACGTCGCGGCGAGCGACCCGATCGAGCTGCGCGCCAAGTCCTTCGACCTGAACTACGTCAAGCTCGACGGCGAGGTCGGCATCATCGGCAACGGCGCCGGCCTGGTCATGTCCACCCTGGACGTGGTCGCCTACGCCGGCGAGGAGTTCGGCGGGGTCCGCCCGGCCAACTTCCTGGACATCGGGGGCGGGGCCAGCGCGGAGGTGATGAGCAACGGGCTGGACATCGTGCTGACCGACCCGTCGGTCAAGTCGGTGTTCGTCAACGTGTTCGGTGGGATCACTTCCTGCGTGGAGGTGGCCAACGGCATCAAGTTCGCGTTGAAGATGCTCGCCGACGCGGGCAAGCCGGTCGACAAGCCGCTCGTGTGCCGCATCGACGGCAACCGGGCAGACGAGGGCCGGGCGATCCTGGCCGAGGCCGCCATCCCCGGCGTGGAGATGGTCGAGACGATGGACGAGGCCGCGCGTCGCGCAGCCGAGCTCGCAGCAGCGGGGAAGTGAGGTAGGACCATGGCGATCTTCCTCGATGGGGACTCCAAGCTCATCGTGCAGGGCATGACCGGTTCGGAGGGCATGAAGCACACCACCCTCATGCTGGCCGCCGGCTCGAACATCGTCGGCGGGGTGAACCCGAAGAAGGCCGGCCAGAGCGTGACCTTCCCCGACGCCGAACTGCCCGTGTTCGGCACCGTGGCCGACGCGATGGCGCAGACCGGGGCCAACGTCTCGGTGGTGTTCGTGCCCCCGGCGGGCACCAAGGGTGCGGTCACCGAGGCGATCGACGCCGGGATGCCGCTGGTCGTGGTGATCACCGAGGGCGTGCCGGTGCACGACACCGCCGTGTTCTTCCAGGACGCGGTCAATCGCGGCAGCACCCGGATCATCGGACCCAACTGCCCGGGCATCATCTCGCCCGGACTGAGCAATGCGGGCATCATCCCGGCCAGCATCGCCGGCCCCGGACCGATCGGCCTGGTCAGCAAGTCCGGGACGCTGACCTACCAGATGATGTACGAGCTGCGCGACATCGGCTTCTCGACGGCCATCGGCATCGGCGGGGACCCGATCATCGGCACCACCCACATCGACGCGCTCGAGGCGTTCCAGGACGATCCGAACACCGAGGCGATCGTGATGATCGGCGAGATCGGCGGCGACGCCGAGGAGCGCGCCGCCGCGTTCATCGCCGAGCACGTCACCAAGCCGGTGATGGGTTATGTCGCCGGGTTCACCGCGCCGGAGGGCAAGACCATGGGCCACGCGGGCGCCATCGTGTCGGGCTCGTCAGGCACCGCGGCGGGCAAGCAGGAGGCCCTCGAAGCCGTGGGCGTGCGGGTGGGAAAGACCCCCTCGGAGACGGCTCGGCTGATGCGTGAGGTGCTCGGGCGCTGACCCGGTCCGGTCGATCGGGCCGACACCGACGGGCGACACGCGGCCAGCCACCGCTGTCGTCGGCTGGGACTGGGGGAGAATCCCGGGGTGATGGTGGACGAAGTCGAGCTGGCCGAATCCGGACCCGACCTCGCGGAACGTCCGGACTTGGCGGCATCCCGGCGCCCCCTGGTCGCCGGGGCGGCTGCCGGGCTGTGGGCGCTGCTGGTGGGGGTCGCCCTGGTCACCTGCGTGGTGATGCTGGCCTGGGCGGTCTCGCCCGACCCGGCCGGTGACTCGGCCGCTGCTTGGCGCGCGGCCGGGATGACCTGGCTGGGTGCCCATCTGGTGCCCCTGGAGCTCGGTGGCCGATCTCTGTCGCTGCTCCCACTCGGTGGACTGGTGCTCGGCCTGCTGCTGAACCGTCGCGGCGGGCGCTGGGCCGGCCGGCTGCTCGTGGATCCCACCCCCGGTGAGGCCATGGGGATCGTGACCGCGGCCGCCGCGGTCTATGGCGTGGGCGGAGCAGGGCTGGCCTGGCTGTCGGGCGCACCGGGATCCGCTGCCAGCCCGATGGTTGCCCTGCTCGGGACCGCAGCCGTGGCGCTGATCGGGTGCACCTGGGGGATCGCCGGCGCGGCTGGCCTCGTCGAGGGCGTCCAGTCCCGGCTGAGCCAGGCCGCGTGGCAGACGATCCGGGGCGGCCTGGCGGCGGTTGCCGGTCTGGTGGCCGCGGGGTGCCTGCTGGTCAGCTTCGGCCTGCTCCGGCACTCCTACCCGGCGGCCGCCACCCTGGCCGACCTGGACGCCGGCGTCCTCGGCGGTGCGGCCCTGACCGTGCTGGGCGGGCTCTGCGTGCCCACCCTCGGCATCTGGGGCCTGTCCGTGCTGGTCGGACCCGGCTTCCAGATCGGTGCCGAGGACAGCCTCAGCGTGCTCGGCGGCCAGGTCGACACGCTGCCCGCGCTGCCCGTCCTGGCGGCCGTACCCGCCGCGATGCCGGGCTGGGCGCCGCTGCTGCTGCTCGTGCCAGTGGTGCTGGGCGGTCTCGCGGGCCGGATCCGCTGGGGCCGGGACCTGCCCACGGTGGCCGGATCGGTGAGCTCCGCAGTCGGGCTGGCCGGTGTGGTGGGGGTGCTGGTCGCCGGGCTGGTCCTGCTGGCCTCCGGCTCGCTCGGGGGCGGGCGACTCGAATCGGTCGGCCCCCAGGTGCTCCCCGTGGCCGCTGCGGCCGCGGGACTGGTGATGCTCGGCTTCCTCGCCGATGCCGGACTCCAGTTGGGCACGCTGTCCTGGCAGCTGCACCGCGCCGAACTGCGGGCGGCCAGTGACCGTGAGCAGGCTGACCAGGCGCTGGTGGTCCCCGCTGGTGACCACGCGGTGTCGGGTGTCCGGGCAGGGTCGACGGAAGCCGCGGATCCGGGTGACGAGGGTCGACCCCGTGCCGGGGCTGACCAGAGCAGGCGCTCGGCAGCCGGTGAGCAGCCGGATGCCGGATCGCGACGCTCGGCCGACGACCAGGTCCCGGACCTCGAGGCGTCCGACTCCGGTCCGACGGATCGGGACACCGGCGACCACACAGTCGACCTGGACCTGTCCGAGCAGCACCTCGCGGACGTGCGCGCAGCCGCCCGCAGCCACGGTTCCGGGCCCGACCACGTGGAACCCTGAACTGGCGCTGATCAACGCAGAGTGCACAGTGGTTCCTGCGCCCGGTTCTGCCACCGAGGCGACGTGGCCGCGTCGCCGAGGTGGGGCACTCGCGGGGCGACCGACCGCGTGGCGAACGACGCCGAGGTGGAGCCGCTGGCAGGCCCTGGTCGGGGGCACTCGCTTCCACGGCGGTGGGTGGACCGACGACCGGGCCTCGGGCACCCCTAGGCTGGCCGCCATGGTCGATCTTGTGTACCCGCCGGTGATCGCTGTCGGGCACGGCGCCTTCGCCGCGCTCGGGATCAAGGTGCGCGTCCGGGGCGGCGAGCACCTGCCGCGCTCCGGGGGAGCGGTGCTGGCCAGCAACCACGTCAGCTACCTGGACTTCATCTTCGCCGGGTACGCCGCCCGCCCCTCGGATCGGCTCGTGCGGTTCATGGCCAAGAAGTCGGTCTTCGACCATCGGATCGCCGGCCCGGTGATGCGCAGCATGAAGCACATCCCCGTCGACCGCGACGCCGGTGCGGCCAGCTACGCCCACGCGGTCGAGGCGCTGCGTGCCGGGGAAGTCGTCGGAGTATTCCCGGAGGCCACCATGAGCCGAACGCTGGAGCCCAAGGGGTTCAAGAGTGGGGCCGTCCGGATGGCTGCCGAGGCCGACGTCCCGCTCATCCCGATGGCCCTGTGGGGAACCCAGCGCCTGTGGTGCTACGACCGGCGCTCCTCGATGAAACAGCGCGGGGTGCCCGTGGAGATGCGGGTCGGTGCGCCGGTGGACTCCAGCGGCGACCCGGAGGTCGCGACCGCACGGCTGCGCGCGGCGGTCATCGCGCTGGCCGACGAAGCCCGCGCGGACTATCCCGACGACGGGACCGGTCAGTGGTGGCACCCGGCGCGCCTAGGTGGAACGGCCCCGGCCGTCGACGAGTCCATCACGTCCGCCGACGACTGACGAGCACTGCCCGAGGGTGCGGGCGACGACGGACGCGCGCTGCCCGAGGGTTTGGTGACGAGTCCGTCGATCCTCGAGTCCGCGGCGCAGCACTGCTCTGCCGTGCGCCGGCATGCCGGCGGGGCACCGAACCACCCCCGTCGATTCGGTGCCCCGCGCACGAGAGTAACTGCCAGTCAGAATCAATACAACAGTGCAAGTCCGATGTGCAACTCCACTTCGCAATAGCAATTCGCAACTTCAGTTGCCAACTGGAATTGGTCTTCGGGCAACCCAACGCCTAGCCTCGTGCCGTGGCCGGTTACCTCAAGCTCTCCGAGCGCCGGACGCTCGTCCGCCGGGCCGCCCGGGAGTTGCTCGGGTCGGGGCTGGCGTTCCAGAGCCTCACGCTGCGCGGGGTCGCCGAGCACCTCGGCTGGTCGCTGGGCACGTTGCACCGCGCGTACTCCATCACCGCCACCCTGCTCAACGACATGCTGCTGGAGTTCGAGGACGAGACCTACACGGCCGTCTTCATGGTCGGTGCCGGCGGCCTGCGCGCGGAGCTGACTGCCCAGGCGCACCGCATGCACGAGCAGCTCGCGGACCCGGCCGCCGTGCAGATGATGCGCTACCAGATGACCTTGGGCGCCCGGTCCGAGGACCCGCAGGAGCTGCAGCTGCGGCACTCGCGGGACTCCTCCTGGGAGTTCACCCGCGACGGCCTGGTGCAGGTGTCGGTCAACGCCGGCGAGGAGTACCGCGACCTCAATGCACTGGCGTCGATCGTGACCGCCCAGCGCGACGGGTTGATCTACCAGTTCTTCTCGCACGGCCAGCGCGATCGCTGGTTGGCCGACATGCTGCGCGGGATCGACCTGGCCGTCGAGTTCGCCGCCCCGCACAAGGTGAGCACCCGAGCCTCGCTCGGTGACCAGCGCTGGACCGCCGACCAGATGCCGGCCCGCCGACGCGCGCTGATCGAGGGCTCGCGGGGCTGACCGCAGCTGGTCAGCGGGTGTAGAGGCCCTCGATGTCGGCGGCGTGATCGGCGGCGACCACGGAGCGCTTGAGCTTCAGCGTGGGCGTCATGTGTCCCGACTCCTCGCTGAACTGGGTGTCGATCAGCTTCCACACCCGAATCGACTCGGCCTTGGACACCGCCGCGTTGGCATCGTCCACGGCCGACTGGATCGCCGCCCGCAGGTCCGGGTCCGCGTGCAGGGCCTCGGTTGTGCGCCCCGTCTTGTCGTGCGCCTGGCCCCACGCCACGAGCGCGTCGGGATCGACGGTGATCAGCGCGCCGATGAACGGCCGGCCCTCCCCGACGACCATCACCTGGGCGACGAGGTGGTGGGCGCAGATCCGGTCCTCGAGCACCGCCGGCGCCACGTTCTTGCCCCCGGCGGTGACGATGATCTCCTTCTTGCGCCCGGTGATGCGCAGGTAGCCCTGCGCGTCCACGCTGCCCAGGTCGCCGGTGCGGAACCAACCCTCGGCATCGATCACCGCTGCTGTGGCCTCGGAGTTGTGGTGGTAGCCGGTCATGACGTGCGGGCCGCGCAGCCAGATCTCGTTGTCCTCGGCGATCCGGATCGACGTGCCCGGCATCGGCTGGCCGACCGAACCGATCCGGGGGGCCTGCGCGCGGTTGAACGTGCCCGAGGCCGTGGTCTCGGTCAGGCCGTAGCCCTCCATGACGGTCAGGCCGATCCCGGCGTAGAACGCCCCGAGTCGCTCCCCCAGGCTCGCCCCGCCGGTGATGGCGTAGCGCAGGCTCCCGCCCATCGCGGCGCGCAGCTTGCCGTACACGAGCCGGTCGAACACGACGTGCTGGGCCCGCAGCCACAGCGAGGGTCGGCCATTCTCGGCCGCGCGGCCGTACCCGATCGCCACTGCGGCGGCGCGGTCGAAGATGCGGCCCTTGCCTTCTGCGTGCGCCTTCTGCTGGGCGGCGTTGAAGATCTTCTCGAAGATCCGGGGCACGCCCACCAGGTAGGTCGGTGCGAAGCTGAGCATGTCGCCGGGCAGCAGCTTCGCGTTCGGGCAGTGCGCGACCTGCATCCCGCCCAACGCGCTGTAGACCTGCGCGCCCCGGCCCAGGACGTGGGCCAATGGCAGGAAGAGCACGGTGCGGGCACCGGGCGTGCTGACCACCGGCCCGGTGCTGGCCACCAGCGTCTGGGCCACGAACATCAGGTTCTCGTGGGTGATGACGCAGCCCTTGGGTCGACCGGTGGTGCCCGAGGTGTAGACGATGGTGGCCGGATCCGCCGGGCGGGTGGCGGCGCTGCGCGCGGTGATCACCTCCTCGGCGACGTCGGTGCCCTCCGCGGTCAGTGCCTGGACCAGGTCGTCGTCCATCACCCAGATCGGGGGTGCGGCCAGCACCGCGTCGCGGACGCGCTGCGCGGAGCCGGCCGAGTCGGTGATGACGGCCACGGCGGCGCTGTCGGCCAGGATCCACTCGATCTGCTCAGCCGACGACGAGTCGTAGATCGGCACCGCGAACGCCCCGGCCGCCCACAGCGCGAAGTCCAGGACGGTCCACTCGTAGCGGGTGGGGGACAGGATGGCCACCGGCTGGCCCGCTTCGATCCCGCGTGCCACCAGTCCGCGGGCCACGGATCGGACCAGGGCGTCGAACTGTGCCGCGCTGACGTCGACCCAACCGGCCTCGGTCCGCAGGGCGAACATGGGCGCACCCGGATCTGCCGCGGCGCGCTGCCCCGGGATGGCGGACAGGGTCTCGGTGATTGGCAGCTCGACGACTGCCGGTGGGCTCAACTCGGTCACGATGCCTCCTGGTCTCGGGCGCCGGGGTGGGCGCCGTCCGTGCTGCCCGAGCCGGGCAGCGGCGCTCGCATGGTGACCACCCCTTCCTCGAAGCGTCGGGTCCAGTCCAAGCCGGTGCGGTCGAGCATCCGCACCATGCTTGCGTTGTCGGCCAGCACCACGGCGACCACCGCCGAGAAGCCCATCTCCTCGGCCAGGCGCAGCAGTCGATGCAGCAGCGCGGTGCCGATCCCACGGCCCTGGTGGGCGTCCTCGACCAGCAGGGCGACCTCGGCGCTGCGCTCCTCGCCGGGGCGTTCCGGGAAGACGTTGCCCAGCGCGATGGTCGACCCGTCGTCGCCGATCGCCACCACGGTGGCCCCACTGTGCCCGCCGGACAGTCGGCGCATCTGCAACTCGGCCCAGTCGCCGCGCGAGACGTAGCGCAGGTAGAGCGTGCGATCCGAGCTGCGCTTGTGCATGGCGGTCACCGCAGCGGCGTCCTCCGGGTAGGCCAGGCGCAGCCACACGGTGCCGTCCTTGACCTGCTCGACCCACCCCTGCGCGTCCCTGTCCCCGGAGGCGGCCGCGATCGCCGCGGACAGGCGCAGCAGTGCCGATGCCCGGGCGCGCTCCACCTCGGTGAACGGTGCCCAGGCCCGGCGCAGCAGCACGTGCCGCTCGGCGGTCCACTGCAGTCGCAGCACCTCGGGTCCGTCGTCCTCGCCCTTGGTGGCAGGGACCACGTCGGCGTGCTCGGCCGAGACCAGCTGCATCGCCGCGTACGGCGCCCAACCGGGGTTCGTGACCAGCTCCGTGCTCCAGCCCAGGATCCGGCTGGACAGGTCCAGGGCGTCATCCGGCGATCCAGGTGCGACGAACACGTTCCTGCCCACGGACTCGGCGGTTGCGCGCAGGATCTCCGCGGTGACCCCGGCCGGTGCGGTCATGCGCATGTCCAGCGTGCGGCAGCCATCCTCGGTACCCACCACGTCCATCGACAGCGCGTAGCCGTGCAGCGCTGCCATCGCCCGCACGAACCGGTCGACACCTCCGGGCTGGTCGACCACGTCGGCGAAGACCCGCCAGTGCGTCCGCGCCTCGTGCTCGGGGCGCAGCAGCATCTCCGCGGGCGTCATCGACAGCGCAAGTCGAGCGATCAGCGACTCCCACGTCGCATCGGTCGGACCGACTCGGATCACGGGATTGAGCATCGCCAGGCCCACGGACAGGGAGATCGACAGGTGGGCCAAGGCGTCATCGGGGACGTCAGAGTCCACCGCCCCGGAAGCCCGGGCCCGAGCGATGACGCTGCGCATGTTGTCCCAGCGCTTCTGGATTCGCTTCGCCTCGATCTCGCGAAGGTCGCCATCACGATGCGCGCGGGTCATCGCCTCCAGCTCGAGGATGTCCCAGCTGCGCTCCGGGCGGGCGTACACCTCGGCGCCGGCTGCCACGATCGCGGCCAGCGGGGGAGTGTCTCGGGGTCCCTCGACGGCGCGGGCGATCCGCATGGCAGCATCCGAGGTGACCCGCTCGGCGATCACCGCAGTGAACAGGTCCTGCCGCCCGCCGGTCAGGGAGCGCACCCGGTACTGGCTGACACCGGCCTTCTGGGCCACGGCTCGGACGCCGACCCCTTCGTAGCCGTGCTTGGCGAACAACTCGGCAGCCGCATCGAGGATCTTCTTGCGCAGCACCGCATCGTCAGCCACATCCCGACGCTAGCAGTGCGTGCGCAGGGGAGTCCGACAGGCCGTGGGGGCCGGTCGATCGATCGGTGCACCGTGCCGGGAGCCGGTGCGCGACAATCGGCGCATCAGGGGCGCCCGCAGGCTCGGCGGGGTGCCCGCGGCGCTGGCCTCAGGATCGGGCAGAGGGAGGGTGCGGGTGCGCGGCAGGCTGGTGGTCTTCGGCTCCTACGACGCTGCCCTGCACCCGCGGGTCGCGGTCCTGCGCGACGGGCTGGCAGCCCGGGGGTGGGTGGTCACGGAGGTCAACGCCCCGCTCGGGGCCTCGACCGCGGACAAGGTCGCGGCGGCCGGGTCGATGCTCGCGGCCGTGCGTCTGGGCGGCCGGCAGGTCCGGTCCTGGGCCCGGCTCGTGCGGGACCCGGGCAACCGACCTGCCCCGGACGTGGTCCTCGTGGGCTACCTCGGCCACGCCGACGTCCACCTCGCCCGGCTGCGCCACCCCCGGGCCACGATCGTCCTGGACCACCTCGTGGGCCTGGCTGACACCGTGCGGGACCGGGGGCTGGCCGGCGGGCTGCGCCTGCGCGTGCTCGACCTGGTCGAC